>CAZOTE010000119.1:0-4819 GCA_964582705.1 uncultured Eubacteriaceae bacterium
TCTTTCGCTAACAGTTCCTACTGCCAAGCCTGTAGTGGACTTTCACCACCAAGTTACTACCCATGCCGGGCGCACTATAGCCAAAGAGCCAAGGTAGAAGACCTTGGCTCTTTAACATCTTTCATTCCTATTCAGTTGTCTACTTTATCAACCGGCTTAAAAGAATATCAAAACGGTTGATATTCAATAATTCCACAACCGCTTGATTCCAGTGTATCATATTAACATTATTAGTTTTTACTTACAAAACGATAGTAAACCACTTTTGTCATTTCCATCATCACAACTGCAAGCACCGCAAGACCAGCCGCAATACTCCAATCAGTCAGACCAAAGCTACTTGGAATCGCAAAGATTGAACGTAAGCCTGGAATAACGGTAATAAGATAAAGACCGAAACATAATGTGACTGCACCTAAGACATATTTGTTCGTAAATAAGCCGACACCAAAGATTGTCTGTTTATTTGAACGCGCCGCAAATGTCTGTAGGGTCCGTGACAGAATCAAGGTCGTAAAGGCCATCGCCACACCAATCTCTGGTGAGGTTTGAAGACCGATTAAGTGAGAAATAATAACCGCAATTCCGATAAATGACCCTCGGGTAATGACAGACCGTAAGGTCTCACCCGCAAAGATGCCTTCATCAATCGAACGTGGTTCTCTATCCATCACATCAGGTTCTGACTTTTCCATACCTAACGCAATCGCAGGTAATGAGTCATTGACTAAGTTAATAAACAACAGCTGCAGTGCGGTAAATGGATTAGGGAATCCAGCAATGACCGCAAAGAGAATCGCAATAATCGCCCCTAAGTTACCACTAAAGAGATAGGCAATCGCTTTTTTAATATTGTCAAAGACTGTCCGTCCTACTTTAACGGCATTCACGATTGACACAAAGTTATCATCGGTTAAAATCATCGCCGCTGCATCTTTACTAACGTCTGTCCCACTACCCATTGCCACACCAATATCGGCTTGTTTTAAGGCTGGGGCATCGTTTACACCATCACCGGTCATCGCACAAATGTTACCTTTTTTCTGCCATGCTTTGACGATACGGATTTTATTCTCTGGAGATACACGGGCATAGACCCGAATATGTTCAAGTTTTTCTTCTAACTCAGCATCACTTAAGTGATCAAGTTCGGTACCAGTAAGCGCTAAGTCATCGTCATCAAAAATACCGATGTCTTTTGCGATCGCTTCGGCCGTTGTTTTATGGTCACCTGTGATCATCACCGTTTTAATACCGGCATGTTTGGTTTGTTCAATCGCTCCGTAGACAGCTTCACGAGGTGGATCAATCATCGCGAGCAAACCAACTAAGACAAAGTCTTCTTCATCTTCAAAGTTAATCTCTGATGTGCCTTCAGGCATTTCTTTAAAACCAAACGCAAGTACGCGCAGTGCTTGACGCGAATACGCTTCGTTTTGTTCATTGAGACGCATCTTTCGTTCATCGGTTAATGGTTTGACTTCACCATTTTCTAAGATTTTCGTTGCCCGTTTAAACATCACATCCGGGCCACCTTTAATGAACAATAGTCGCGTGCCTTCATAAGCGTTTAAGGTCGACATCAGCTTGCGATCCGAATCAAATGGCACTTCACTAATCCGTTCATAACGGTCACGTAATTCTAAATAATCTTCGCCGGCTTTATTCGCATAATTGATTAAAGCAACTTCAGTTGGATCGCCAACTTCTTGTCCTTTTGAATCAATGTAAGAGTCATTACATAATACCGCGGTATCAATAAGAAGACGTTCATCATCACTTAACTCTTCGAGTGATGTTTCATCACCTTCAGAGAAGGTGAAGTGGTTCATGACGGTCATTTTATTTTGCGTCAATGTCCCTGTCTTATCAGTACAGATGACTTTCGTTGACCCAAGCGTTTCAACGGCCGGCAACTTACGAATAATCGCATGTTGTTTGGCCATTTTATTTGTTCCAACCGACAATACAATCGTCACAATTGACTGCAGGGCTTCAGGAATAGCCGCAACCGCAACGGCGACCGCAAACATAAGGGCATTTAGGAGTTCCGTTGTTAAATCAACTGGTCCATCGCCTAACCAACTTCTAAGAGCTTGGACTAAGAAAATCACACCAGAGAGAATTAGAATCCAAAAGCCAAGTTTACGACTAAACGCATCGAGCTTACGTTGGAGTGGCGTTTGTTTTTGTTCAGCTGTATTTAAGAGATTGGCAATCTTACCGATTTCCGTTGTTTTACCTGTTTCCGTCACAACAAACGTTGCCCGACCATTGGTTACAAGTGAACTTGAGAAGACTAAATTGATGCGGTCACCGAGGGCGACTTCTTCTTCAATCACAGCCACGTCTTTCGTGACGACTTGTGATTCACCCGTCAACATACCTTCATTCACTTGAAGTGAACCGGATTCAAGTAGGCGTCCATCCGCTGGGATATAGTCCCCTGCCTCTAAATAGACGATATCACCTCTAACGAGTTCCCGGGCGGGAATCGTTTGTTTTTCACCATTACGTAAGACTTTCGCATTCGGTGCCGACATTTCTCTTAAAGCATCGAGCGAACTTTCGGCTTTTTTCGTTTGGACAACACTGATGATCGCATTCATAATCAGTACGACCATAATAACAATCGTCTCAACATATTCACCGAGTAACATTTGTACACCGGCAGCAACCAGTAGAACAATGACCATCGCATCTTTAAAGGCATCTAAAAATAATTTCAAGGTGGATGCTTTTTGTTCTTGTTCTAACTCATTATAGCCATCACGTTCGATACGTGCATTTACTTCTCCGCTAGAAAGACCATCCATACTCGCCTGTAAGTCTTTTAACGTCTCTTCTTCTGTCTTTTGATAATAAGACATCCCTCTCACTCCTTCTTCTGAGTATTCGTTCGTAAGCTCTTTATAATATTTACGTAAAAAGTGCTTTGTAAACATAAGAAAGACCCTTACCAACAAACACCCATAGTGTTATATTGGTAAAGGTCTTGCCTACAACGGACGTTGCCAGTAATGCCGGAGATAAAAATCTCGTAATGACGACATTATTGTTAGAGCTACTCCCCTTTAGTTAGCTTAATTTTACCTGTAGTTTCACCGTTCGTCAAGTTAAACCGCACGGTTTAACTAAAGTTTTACAAACACACATACTCCTGAATCCGTGATGAAAAATCTGATGAAACTAGTCTGAATGCTTGATATAATAGTGTTATGAAGGTTATTTTCTTCAAATATTATTTCACCAGGTAGGTGTCGTCATGGAATTTATTCTTGAAGCTTCAGATGAAACATTATCAACCCATTCAGGATTAGGTTTAATTGGCCTAATCTTATCAAAAACAAATGTTTATGAACGTCTCTCACATATTCATTTGCCCATTATAAAAACACTGCCGTTTATCTCAAATGGTGATATTATTCACTCATATCTAGGTTTACTCTGTCAGAGTAAAAATGATTTTGACCATATCAATCCCTTCCGGGATGATCCATTTTTCTATCGTGCACTTGATATTAAAAAAGTGCCATCAAGTAGTACGTTACGTCAACGAATGAATCAAATAGCGACGAAGCGAGAAGACTGGAAACCCATTCTCTTAGAAGAGTCTGTCGATCTCATTAAACAGTTTGATTCTCCAATAACGCCTACTATTCTTTCAGATGGTCACACAGCGTATGCGCCACTCGATCTTGATGTCTCACCATTTGATAACTCTAACACGAAGAAAGAGGGCGTTAGCCGAACGTACAAGGGCTGCGACGGTTATGCACCAAACTTTTGTTATTTAGGTCAAGAGGGTTACGTTGTTAATGTTGAATTACGCGAAGGAAGTACACACGTACAAAAAGAGACGGATCTCTTCCTACAAGAATCCATTCGGTATGCCAAAAGATTAACTGAACTTCCTTTACTCGTTCGTGCTGATGCCGGAAACGATAGTACTTCAAATCTAAACGTTTGTGTAAATGAACAAGTAGATTTAATCATTAAACGTAATCCTCGGCGAGAAAAGGCAGAGACGTGGTTAACGATTGCCGAACAACGCGGACAAGAAGTGCCTTCGCGCGAAGGCAAACGGGTCTTTTATGGTTCAGTTGAAGTCACACTAAAAAATATGAACCAGCCTCTCCGTCAAGTATATAAAATTGTTGAACGAACCATTGATAAACATGGTCAAGTATTATTAATTCCTGACTTATCATTCGAAAGCTACTGGACAACACTAGCTGTTGAACCTGAAGAAGTCATCAATCTTTACCATGAGCACGGAACGTGCGAACAATACCACAGTGAATTAAAAACGGATTTAGACCTAGAAAGGTTTCCGTCAGGAAAATTCGCTACCAATGATTTAATCTTACATTTAGGTTGTTTCACCTATAATCTCTTACGGCTTATTGGCCAAGAAAGCCTTAAGAAAAACGATGCACCCGTGAAGAAAAAAGTCTTTCGACGCCGTGTAAAAACAGTCATTCAAAACTTAATTACACTTGCTTCAAAGATGGTGAGACACGCACGTAAACACTATTTAAAATTCGGTAATAATAGCCCGTGGTTCTTAACTTTCAAACGCATCTATACCGCGTTTTCGTGTTGACAGTCACTCATAAATTAAGAAAAACACTCAATATGACACCTGTTTTTAAAAATGGTTAAGCGCAGGTGTATTTAAGCATGCCTTAAATACCGATGAATGATTTTAATAACGATCGTTGTAACGTGTCCCATAGCTTATCGATAAATCGCAACATGTAAATGGTGAAATATCACTTCAAAAACCTGTTTTTCGACCACTTGTCACGGATTCAGG
>CAZOTE010000120.1:0-4704 GCA_964582705.1 uncultured Eubacteriaceae bacterium
GCTTGATTAGGCTGAATGATTGATCACAAAATAATGCCCGAGGAATTTACACACTTATATGGACTTGACTCTATTTTTCACCTTCTTCATATGGTATACCTATTAGTGATGAATTGATACTGCGATTTTTAGGATCTACTTTGAATGATATGTCTTGTATATATACTGTACCAATGATATCAAGATAATTTCATTTTAAGTCAATTTTGAATTCTTTTTTTCTTCCTCCAATATTTCTAACCTTAATATTATAAGACCATAAACCTCTCCAAATATGCTATTAAATCCTTAATTGAGCAGATTGCCTTTAACTGGTTCAGTTGATAGCTCATATATATATGTTTTTTTAACATTTCGTATTGGCTGCAGGATCAAAAAAAGAGGGCCACTCAAAAATTTGACCCCAAAAAGTTATATTTTGGTTTAACTCTTTGGGGTCGGTTTCCAGGTCATATTTATTATGCGCTGTTTATTACTTCAAACCTGATTTATAATTGCATAAATATTATAAGATTTCTTGAAGGTAATAGGTTCCTGGTATATAGTTACCTAATATATCATAATGATACCATTTATTCGCATATTTTCCGTAGTACCCTTGTGCTCCACAATATACCTTTTTACATTTCCAATCTTTTTTATATTGCACTGCATAAACTTGATTGTGATACAGTTGAATTACTGATGCAACCGAAACAGCAGAGGCATATGGGCCACTAAAAAAGATTAATACTGCTGAAATTATAACCGAGACCGGAGTAACCCCTATATAGTCATTCAAGTGATATGTATACCATGTAGTATAAATAGGCATCCAAACTATACTAGTTGTTGTTATTGGGATATAATTATTTGTCATTATTCCACTTCTTTCAAAAGATACTGAAGTCTCTTCTTCAACCGTGAAGTAGTATTTTTCTCCATTATAATCAAAATAGTCATTACCTTTTTCGTATTTAGTAATATTATCATCTTGTTTTATTTCTATGTATTCGACTTCACCTGTAGCAATATTAGAATTAGTAGTTATGAGATAATTTTCATTATCTATTGAATATTCTCCAGTGATTGTTTTTAGATTATCTGCCATGGAAATATTTTCAGAAATGATGCTAGCTTCAGTAGCATTTAACTCTGTTTCTGTTAGCTCACTTGTGTTGATTTATACTTAAAACTGACCCGGGATTAATGGTTAATACTGACCCACCTGAGGTGCAAAGATTAACCAATCCTGATCTTAAAGTATGGTGAATCTTAAAAAAATAACGTTGTGAATTGACCCACCTCTGAAAAATAATTATAATTCTTTCTGCGTGTAAACCATGCGGGAGGAGGAAACAGAGGTGAAAGATTTGGAAGACTGGGCAGCAGTACAAAAAGTATACAAGCAGACTAAGTCAAAACGTGCTACGGCTGATATTTTAAGGATATCGAGAAATACTGTCAAAAAGCTTCTTGCGTTATCTGAACCGCCCAAGTACCAACGGATGTCGTACGGAACAAAGATTGACAAATTCAAAGAGCAGATTATCGAATGGCGCTGTGAACCCTACAAGTTTAACGGCACTCGGATTTTCAGAGAACTGAAGAAAAGAGGTTATGACGGAAGTATCAGCCCAATCTATCGATTTTTAAATAAGGTAGATGAGGACATCGGGGAACGCATTAGTAAAAAAGCTACCGTGAGGCATGAAAGTCCACTAGGAGATCAGGCACAATTCGACTGGACAGAATACGATGTGATCGTCGGGGGTAGATACCGAAAAGTATACTGTTTTGCAATGATCCTGGCAGCATCAAGAAAGAAGGCTGTCTGCTATTCACTAAAAGTTGATGGTGAAGCGATCTACGAAGCCATTCAAGAACTTTTTAATGATCTTGGAGGTACAACACTTGAATTATTGATCGACAACCCAAAGGCACTTGTAATCACGAACAATCCAAAGTCCGAGGAAGAAATCAAGTATAATCCTCATGCACTGATGATGGCAAAGCACCTGGGAACTGAGCTGAATGCGTGCCCTTGTTATTGGCCTCGTAAAAAGGGCAAAATAGAAAGGCCATTCAACTATATCGAAGAGCAGTTTATTAAAGGAAATAGCTTTGCAACTATGAGCGAACTCAATCTTCGGGGCAAAAAGTTTGTGGATGAATGGTGTAATGAAAAACACACAACGACACAGCGTATTCCAAACCAGTATTACCTTCTGGAGGAAAAGCAGTTGCTACAACCATTGCCGAAGAACCCCTACCATTTAAAGCGGTTGCAAAAAAGGATTGTCAGTTCTGACAGTTACGTCAACATCGACAGCAATAAATACAGCGTTCCAGTAAAGTATGTGGGAAAAACAATCTGGTACAGAAAGATATATGGGTTTAAAATCGAACTCTATGATTCAAAAGAAAATTTTATTATTGACTTTGAAGCCTCTGATGCGAAATATAACACTCTTACAGAACCAGCGCATTATGAAGCGATAGCTAAAAAAGTCAGTACATCCATACCCCAGATAAGAAGAGATTTTACTGCAAGATACACAAACGGTCTTAAATACCTGGAGGTTGCAGGAAGAAAGTTTGATCAGCCTACACATCATGCAAGAAAAATCATGGAGCTACAAGAGCTCTTTGACGATTATGTGCTGGATAACTTTATAGGTATTGCTATAGAAGAAGATAAGATGGATATCAAGTCTTTCCGGTCGCTTTTGCGTGAGTATAACAATGGAACTCGACCATCTATCCAGCTAGAACGTGATGAACAAGAGCAGACAGACTGTTGTGATGAGAATCCTGCAATTACAAGAGACTGCAGTTATTATGAATTAGCAGCCAAGGAGGAAATGACATGCAACAGCTAGTGACTAATACTAAAGAATCTTACATCAATGCCAAGATGAAACAGTTCAAACTTGTTGACATGAGGCAACAGTACTCAGAGCTTATAGCAGAGGCTGAAAAGGCTTCCTTAGGATATATGGATTTTCTGGTTCGCTTGCTTTCAGTTGAAGAGGAAGGGAAAAATGCCCGCCGCCACGAGAAGCTGTTAGGCAATGCTCGTTTCGAGTCATCTTCAAGACTTAAAGATATCGATTATAGCTTTAATGCTGGTCTGGACAAAGACAAGATAGAAGAATTGGGCAGTCTACGTTTCTTAGATGCTCACGAGAATATTATTGTAATAGGACCTCCAGGTGTGGGCAAAAGTATGATCGCTACTGGAATCGGTAGAAATGCATGTCAGGCAGGACGAAGTGTACTGTTTGTTAATGCGAAGGAACTGGTGGACAAACTTCATGACGAAATGATTAAAGGCCAGCTCGCGGAAATGCTTAAAAATCTCAACAAGATTGATTTGTTGATTGTAGATGAGTTGTCTTACATAAAAATGGACAAAGAAAAAGAGAGCCTTTTTTTCCAGATCATCCGCCAACGATATGAAAAAAGCTCCCTTATTATTACGACCAACCTGCCAATGGGTAGATGGGACGAATTATTTACCGGACAACTAGCAGCAACGGCGATTCTAGACCGGCTGCTTCACCACTGTCATGTACTTAGTATAACTGGTGAGAGCTATCGTGTCAAAGGGTCAAAACAGAGTGCAAAAAAAGGATAGCTACATATATATTTTGAAGTTTAGATTTTAATAAACTGGGGGGACTAGAGCGATGGCAAAGGTAAGTAACGAAGAACTAATAAAGGTTGTTCAAGTATACAATGATGAAGGACGGACTGCAGCTTATGATTTGCTGCGTAGTCAATACGGTGTTAAGAATCCTTATTTTGTGATAAAAAGAATCAAAAATGATCCGAGATTTGAATACAACCAAGATAGAGATTGCTATCTTGTACACAGTCAAGTAGATACTAATGATGTTTTTATGAGCATGGAAGAACTCTGCTCGCCGATGGTTACAAAGCATGTTCAACCAGCAGAAAAACAGATGATCAATAGTCGACCCGCCGAAATGGAAAAATTGATTCAAGAATTATTGGGCGACCGTTTATTAGAGTTAAGTAGGTACATAGCACTAGACTCATCATCAAAAACAATGATGATAGATAATACGTCACTAGAGAGTGCAGGTTACAGAGTTATTACATACTGACAAGTGGGTCAATTCTCAGTGTTAAAATAGATTTCACAGGTAAAGTTGATCCGCTATTTATCAAAACTAAGGTGGGTCAGATTTAAACGAAAAAGTGGGTCAATTTTACTTGACAATCAACAACTTGCTAATGCTACTGTTGGGACTGTTGATAAAATAATACAAAAACATGTAATTAATGATATAACTTTTCTCATTTTCTTTTTACTCCTTCATTTTATAATATTTAACATCTTATTGTCCGGCTATCCTCCTTTCTAATTTTTAATCTTCTAATAGAAATTTATGGTGAATAAGATATTCAAATAATTAAAGACAGAGAATCGAAATGTCAAATTATATTTATGAATAACATGAACAATTGAGAAATTGCACAAATAAAAAGAACGTTTGATGTTATTATTTTATTATTTCTTCTATATCTAAATGCATTTGAAAGAAAAATGTAAAACATTGCTAACAAAGAAATAGTCTGTGTTGTTTCAAGAGATTTGTTTTTGATTAGGATAGCGACAGCAGTACTAACTACACCTACATCAATAATTAAATGGATCTTTTTTAATCTACTACTAACTATCATACATAAACTCCT
>CAZOTE010000121.1:0-4632 GCA_964582705.1 uncultured Eubacteriaceae bacterium
TGTTAACCAATCGTGTGACGAGTCGTAGCAAAGGCCTAAATTTGGAAGCTTGAGCTCCTCCAGCAGCATGTCCACCAGACTGGCGTCTCTGGTGTTTTCTACCGCTATTTTAACATCCCCGCTTTTGGCATTTTCAGCCAAGTCCTGAAAGCTTTTGATTCCGGCATCAATATCCAATCCGATATTTTCTTTATCGCTACAATGCATTACCAGTGTACCTATGCCGTGTTTATGGCAATCCTCAATATACCCAAAATAGCGCTCTAAAGTTTTCTCTCTAGCTTTTTCATCCCTAGTCCATAAGTTGTTTACATCGCTATAGGGTGCATGAATGTACTCTACAAAAAGTCCGTTGTCTACAGCCATTCTTGGCATATCTTCTTTCTTTACGATTTCGGGAGATATCTCATCTTCCCACCATAGTGAAACTCCGTCAAAACCTACTTTTTTAATCAGTTCAAGCCTTCTTTTTATAGGCATAAAAAATCCAAACCAGGAAAACATGCTTTTTTCCATCTCTGCACCTAACTTTCGTCTATAATCCTGTCCTCTACAGCCTCAATCTCTTTTTGGGATATCCTCAAAGCCGATACTCCGTTTTCGTATGCAATCCTCATCAACTCTTCTTTCCCTATTCCCGACTTGTTTAGATATATCAACTCGTCAAAAAAACCAGATCCGTGATAAACCCTGTAAGATCCCGCATCGCTTCCTACAGCTATTTTAACACCCATATCATAGCCGGATTTAATCATTTTGCATTGTTGCTCAAATATTCTTCTTATAACGTTTTTTACATTTTTGTATCGCTTATCGTTAGAATATAGTATATTCCCAAGTGGAGCCAATGTCGGAACCCATATTATATTTTTTTCCTTCATGGCACAAAGATTTTCATCCTTGAGGTAATATCCATGTTCTATGGTATCGACTCCGGCTTCAGCAGCCATTTGTACTCCTTGAAAAGAGTTTGCATGAACCATTACAGGAAGAGATAGATCTTGGGCTTTTTTGACCAAATAATCAAATTCATTTTTATTAAACCCCACTCCTCCAACCTTTCCATACTCTTTGAAGGATATCATCCCACTTAAAACAATCTTTATAAAATCAGCTTTTTTAAAAGCCAGATCATCAAGGTGTTTATTTATTTCATCCAGTCCTTCCACCGGCTTGCCAATGATGCTTCCATAATAACCTTTTTTATATATACCATAAATGGGCGTCCTGTAAATAAGTCCTTCTTCGTCGGCAACTGAACGAGCCACCTCATGTAGTCCTAAGTTGTCTCCACCATCTCTTATAGCAAATATCCCCCTGGATTTGTATGATTCAAATACTTTTCTTAACATATTTTCAGTAGTTTTTGAATCGACGTTTAATAAATTCCTATATTTTTTTGAATCTATACCGTCTAACGTCAAATGCATGTGCGTTTCGATAAACATGCTTCTCACCCTGCCTTGAAAGCTTCTTTTGCTGTTGCTTCACGCCATTTTAAAATTACCCGATTTGCAGCTTGCATGCCTTTATGACATGCTTGGCTAGTACAGATGTTGTGACGGACCCCACTCCTCCCGGTACTGGTGTTATCATGCCGGCTTTGTTTTTGCAATCTTCAAAATCCACATCTCCGCAAAGTTTTCCGTTTTCGTCCACATTTATTCCAACATCTAAAACTATTGCGCCTTCTTTAACGTACTGAGAATTCACCATCTTAGCCCTTCCAATCCCAACGATCAAAATATCAGCAGCTGCAGCTACCTTTGAAAGATCTTTTGTTTTGGAATGGCAAATCGTAACTGTGGCATTTTCTTTCAAAAGCAACATGCTCACAGGCTTGCCTACAACCATGGATCTTCCAAACACCACGGTATTGGCTCCATTCAAATCGATATTGTAATGGCCAAGTATTTCCATGACCGCTGAAGGCGTACATGGAGCAAAGCCTGATCTATCTCCTTCCATGACTTTAGCCACATTGGTAGGACTAAAGCAATCCACATCCTTTTCAGGAGCTACGACATACTTTACGACATTTTCGTCTATATGCTTGGGCAAAGGTCTGAAAATCAATATTCCATGCACCGAATCGTCCTTGTTCACTAATTCCAACTCGGCAATAAAGTCGCCTTGTGATATACTTTTATCAAGTTCTAAAACCTCAGTTTTTATATCACAACCGGCCATTCTCTTTAGTGCTCCTCTTTCGTAGGATAGGTCACTGGGGTTTGCACCTACCCTTATTATCTTTAGTTTGGGCTCTACTCCTCTTTTCTTAAGCTCTTCTACAGCCCTGACCGTCTCTTCCTTTATGCTTTCAGCTACTAGCTTTCCACTCAACAACTCACTCATTTTATTCCTCCTAAAATCAAATAGTTTGTGTTTTTTTTAACACTAATTTTAAACTTAATCCTCCACCGCTAAGTGGAGGATCGTTAAATCAGATTCTATTTAGCAAGCTTTTTGTCCACCTTGCTGTACACATCGTCGCAAATCTCAATCCCTTTTGACAGCAACGGCTTTACTTCGTTTTCCACCTTTGATACATAAGCCTGATTTTTTATTGAGTTAATATTGATCTGTACATTCAACCAGGCACTGATTATTCCTGATCTTAGACACTGAACTCCAACCCCTACATCACTGATAGCCAAGATGGAGCCTTTGTCTACCAGCTCTTCATGGAGCAAAATGGCTTCATAGCACTTTTTTACTATCTCTACCGGTACAGAGCATGCCTGAACAAGACATTTTTCCATAATCTCTTCCTTGTGTTTTTTTTCTTCTTCCGTTTCTTTAGGAAGTCCGTAAGCCTTTGACAGCGGAAGGAAGTTCTCCGCATCCAGATCAACCATTTCGAGGAGCGCTCTTTGAATCCTATCAGCTTCCTTCATGATTCTTTGAATATCCTCTTCATATTGTGCATATTTTTTCTTCCCCGTAGTCAAGTTGCATACCATGCCTGCCAATGCAGTGCCCATTGCACCGGAGAGGGCGGCCGCTCCTCCTCCTCCCGGAACTGCATTTTTCGATGCAAGCTCATCCATGAACCTCACACAGGAATAATCTATCATTTTCATGCTCTACCTCCGAATCTAATAAGTCAGTCTTAAAACAACCCTGATATTACGCCGTTTTCATCCACGTCGATTTTTTCAGCCGATGGTACTTTGGGGAGCCCAGGCATTTTCATGACATCTCCAGTCAGCACTACTATGAACCCGGCACCTGCAGATACGGTCAGATCTCTAACGGTTATTGTAAACCCTGTAGGTCTTCCCAGTATGGTTTGATCGTCAGTTAAGGAATACTGTGTTTTCGCCATGCATATAGGCATCTTGCTGAATCCGAGTTTTTCAAAGTTAGCAATCTCTTTTTCAGCTTTGCCTGTAAAGCTGACATCATCAGCTCCATAAATTTTTTGTGCAACCTTTCTGATCTTATCCTTTATTGAATCTTCCTCATCGTATGCAAATTCCATATCGCTTTCAGTCTGTGTCAATCTGATAAGCTCTTTAGCTAATGCCTCTCCACCTGCTCCACCTTTTCCCCAAACTTCTGACAAAGCGACGTTTACTCCAAGCTCCCTGCATCTGTCTTCAACAAGCTTGAGTTCTGCTTCTGTATCTGTCGGAAATCTGTTTATAGCCACTACAGCCGGTAGCTTAAAAACCTGGGTTATGTTTTCCACATGTTTAAGCAAGTTGGGAAGTCCTTTTTCTAGAGCCACTAAATTTTCTTCCTGCAAATCGGTTTTTGCTACTCCTCCATTGTACTTGAGAGCCTTTACCGTAGCCACTATTATCACCGCATCCGGCTTGAGATCCGTCATCCTGCACTTTATGTTTATGAATTTTTCAGCCCCCAAATCAGCTCCAAATCCTGCTTCAGTAACTACGTAATCTGCATACTTCATTGCGAACTTTGTCGCCAAAACAGAGTTGCATCCATGTGCTATGTTCGCAAAAGGTCCGCCATGAATAAATGCAGGAGTTCCTTCCAATGTCTGTACCAGATTTGGTTTCAAAGCATCTTTTAAAAGAGCCGCCATGGCGCCGTGTGCGTTAAGATCTCCCGCTGTTACAGGCTCTCCTTTTCTATTGTACGCGACTATTATTTTTGCGCATCTGTTTTTTAGATCTATAATATCGCTGGATAGACAAAATACGGCCATTATCTCACTTGCCACCGTAATGTCAAAACCGTCTTCTCTTGGCATTCCCTGGGCTTTTCCTCCGAGCCCGTTCACGATATTCCTCAATTGCCTGTCATTCATGTCTACGGCTCTTCGCCACACGACTCTTCTTACGTCTATATCCAGATTATTTCCCTGAAAGACGTGATTGTCGAGCATTGCAGCCAAAAGGTTGTTGGCTGCGCCGATGGCATGGAAATCTCCAGTGAAGTGCAAGTTGATGTCTTCCATTGGAACAACTTGGGCATATCCCCCTCCTGCCGCTCCGCCTTTTACGCCAAATACCGGTCCCAGGGATGGTTCTCTCAAAGCTACCAATACGTTTTTGCCCAATCTCGAAAGGGCATCCGCCGCTCCTATAGTGGTAGTAGTCTTTCCTTCCCCTGCCGGTGTTGGGTTGATGGCAGTCGTTAAAATAAGCTTTGCTCTTTTAT
>CAZOTE010000122.1:0-4596 GCA_964582705.1 uncultured Eubacteriaceae bacterium
TTCCTTGACCCGTGCCACTAAATCCTTGACTGTGCAAAAACCATCCAACAGGCTGTATTCCGTATGCAGATGCAGATGAGTAAAATTGTCCATATGATTAATCCTTCCCTTAACGCTTATAGCCTCATTATATCACATACTCCTAAGAGGATTAATATCTTAAGACTGTTAAGACTGCGAATTTCATCGTTTTTTTCCCACGCGCCTAAGCATACATTTTCACTCCTACATTATAAATCTAAAGCGTCCCCGTGTCAACTTTTTGACCCAGCGGGACGCTTGTGTTCCACACAAGAAATCAAAGCCCTTGTGCTATTTCTTCAATTTTCTTAAGCCTGTGGTTAACTCCGGACTTACCCATGGGTGGATTCATCATCTCCCCTAGTTCTTTCAGGGAAGCCTCTTTATTGTTGAGTCTAAGCTCTGCTATTTCCCGCAAATTATTGGGCAGCCTTTCAAGCCCTATCCTGCTTTTTATTTTTTCTATGCTTTCAACCTGTTTCCATGCAGCTTCCACCGTTTTTGTAAGATTCGCTGTTTCGCAGTTTACGATCCTGTTAACGTTGTTTCTCATGCCCTTCATGATTCTTATGTTCTCTATATCCAGCAGAGCTCCGTGAGCCCCTATCACGCTTAGCAGCGTCACTATCTGTTCCGAATCCTTCAGGTAAACTACGTAGCTGTTTTTCCTTTGGATCATCTTCGAACCAAGTTCAAAGGAATTGACGAGCACCATAAGCTCCGTGGCAAACTCTTCGCTGGATGTGACAAATTCCATATGATATGCCTTCTCAGGATCAGATATTGAACCTGCTCCCAGGAAAGCCCCTCTAAGGTAAGCTTTCAAGGGCTCACGATTTCTTTTAAACCTCTCGGGTACTTCGTAGCTCAAAGTCGTATATCCATCTACATCTTTTATTATCCCCAAATCTTTCAGCATGGACATGGATTCTTCGGCAGATACAACTTTTACTATATACTGGTTTCGGTTCTTAAACTGTTTGCTCTTTACAGTCCTGACTTCCACCTCCACCTTGTACAAAGCCTTTATCAGCTTGAAAACATACCTTGCTATGGCCGGATTCTCGGTTTTTATTTGAAACGTCATCCTCTTATGCCCTTCGAATCGAAGGCTCCCTCCCATATGTATCATGGCTGAAAGCTCAGCAGCAGATGTCTCGTTATTTGTATGTTCTATCCTGCACAGATCATTCTTTGTTTTTGATGAAAAACTCATAATATCCTCTCCAAATCATACTCTTTCAAGAATGACTTCAGCAATCTTATCCGCATCGTGACGAATGTAATTTTGCTTGATGTCTATATAATCTCCTTTTATCAGCTTGTAGCTTTTTCCCTCAAACTTCTCCTCTATGAACCTGACCCTTTCAGCGCCTCCTGATTTATATATATCAAGAGGTTCTCCAATTTCCTTGCCCCTGTTTATTACCACATAGTCGAATATCCTCTCCTTAGGATTTTTCAGATGTGCTTCTATAGCCTCAACGTGGTCCAACACATCGTAATCATCGGTCTCTCCAGGTTGAGTCATTATATTGGGTATATAGAACCTTTTGGCTTTGGTTCTCCTAAGCGCATCTTCTATTCCCTCCACTAAAAGATTAGGTATAATGCTGGTGTAAAGACTCCCTGGTCCTATTATAACTGCCTGGGCATTTATTATTGCCTCGATGGCTTCCGGAAGCGGGTTGATCTCATGTGGGCTGATTGAGACCCTTTTTATTTTGCTTTTCTTTTCCATAGCTTTAAGGGGTATTTGAGACTCTCCGTTGACTATCTCTCCGTTAGCAAGCTCGGCGCACAGCGTCACGCTTTCAAGGCTCACCGGAAGTACGGTTCCCTTTATTGCCATAACGTCGCTGACATTCTTTATTGCCTCCATGAAACTTCCGCTTATTCCGTTCATCGCCGCTATAAAAAGATTGCCAAAGCTCTGTCCTTTTAGACGCCCTTCTTCGAATCTGTAATTTAACAATTTTTGCATTATGCCCTCCTCATCTGCCAAGGACAGTATGCAGCTTCTGATATCTCCAGGCGGAAGCATCCCAAGGTCTTCCCTGAGCACTCCTGAGCCTCCTCCATCATCTGCCACCGTCACAATGGCCGTGATGTTTTCGGTATATTTCTTTAGCCCCCGCAAAATAACGGAGCTGCCTGTGCCGCCGCCTATAACCGTTACCCGTTTGCTGTGTTTTTTTCTAACGTCTTTCATGGTTGATGTCCACCCAGACTCTTTTTTACATCTCTGTGGTCTATGACAGCCCAGTGCCTGTTCTCTTGCAGTTTGCCGTGGATTATATTTGCAATGGTGACAGACCTGTGCTGCCCTCCGGTGCACCCAATTGCAATTACCAGCTGCGACTTTCCTTCTTCAGTATAATAAGGCAGCAAAAATTCCAGCATATCCATTAGCTTATCGATAAATTCTTTTGATTGGCTGTATTTTAAGACATAATCCTGAACCTCTTTGTCGTTTCCTGTCTTTCCTCTGAGTTCTTCATCGTAAAAAGGGTTGGGAAGAAACCTCACATCAAAAACGAGATCCGCATCCAGGGGTATGCCATACTTAAACCCAAATGAAAGGACGTTTACAAGGAGTCCCGAAGCCTCCATGTCGCTTAAATAGATTTTTGAAAGCTCTGCTTTCAAATCTTTAACGCTTAAATTCGATGTATCGATTATGTGATCGGCCTTTTCCCTAATTTTAGTCAGCTTTTCCCGCTCAAGCTTCAGCGCTACGGAAATCCTGGAATCAGTGGCTAAAGGGTGCTTTCTTCTGGATTCTTTGTACCTGGTTATTAGCACATTGTCGGAAGCTTCCAAAAAAAGTACTTCGAACTTGAACTTTCTATTGTGCATATCTGCTATGACATTTGCAAAATCGTCGAAAAAAACCCCGCCCCTACTGTCAACTCCCAAGGCTACCTTTTCGATGTTGTTATCCGACCTGCTGCATAGCTCTGCAAATGTGGGAATTAACTTAGGGGGCAGGTTATCCACGCAAAAGTATCCCCAGTCTTCAAAGGCTCTTATAGTATGGCTCTTTCCGGCACCTGACAAGCCGGTTATAATTACAAATCTCATTTTAATCTTCCTCTCCGTTGACTATTCTATGGGCTTTTAGCCCCGCTGCCTGGGCAATTTCCATCCCCTTATGAACCATGCCTACATGAACGCTTTGGTGGGCATCGCTGTTGATTGCAAACTTCACATCGTATTTCATCGCCTTTTTCAAGTCATCTAAATCAAGATGCAAGTGATGGGCGTTTATTTCCAAGATCACATTTTTATCCTGGGCTTTTTTTGCCACCCTGTCCATGTCTACAGGAACTTTTGCCCCCGGATGGGTTATCATATGAATATGGTTTCTTTCCATTGCATTTACAAGGGCCTTTGTATTTGCATCCATGGCTCTTTTCTTTAAGAATGGCAAAATCTTCCCAAAGAAATTAAGAAGATACAGACTAAAAAAATCTCTTACTCTTTTAGGCTTCACGCCATAATGGAAACCCGCATTTATAACGTCGAAAAGCTCCAGGTGCTCTTCATCTACATCTATGCTGCCGTCAGACCCTATTATATTGGCTTCAACCCCCATCACTATTTCCACTTGGGGATATTTTTTCTTTAGTACATCTATTTCATCTCTCATCTTATGCCAGTTTCTTTTGTCCACGCCGTAGAATATATGTCCGCTGCCATGATCGGTGATGGCCACCTTTTCAAGACCAAGCTCCACTGCTTTTTTCACATTATCTTCGATGGTATTTTTCCCATGGCTGTATACTGTATGTGTATGGTTGTCACCATTTATTTTCATGATCAGTCCCACCCTTCTTTTCATCATTATAATACATTTATCCATTTACATAAAGCATCCTTAATTCTTCCTTGCTTAATGTCTCTAGAATTTGTATAATAGGTTTGGACTTTATGTCCTTTAAGACATATGTTTCGGAGGAACAAAATTAATGAACAATGAATATATATATACTGAGTTTTTAAAGGTGCTGGATTCAGAAAAGATTTTGACGGATGCACCTATGAAAAATCATACTTCCTTTAAAGCGGGAGGGTGTGCCGACTATCTGCTGATTCCTGATACCGAGGATGAAATCAAGCTCATCATAGAGATATGCAAGCAAAACAATATGCCCTATTATATTATGGGCAATGGCAGCAACCTACTGGTAAAGGACAAGGGCTACAGAGGCGTCATTATAAAGCTGGGAAAGAACTTCAGCAAATGCACGTTGATCGGCAACGACCTGGACTGTCAAAGCGGGGTATTCTTGTCTCGACTGGCAAAAATCGCCCTGGACAATGAACTTTCCGGGTTTGAGTTTGCAAGTGGAATCCCCGGCACTCTCGGAGGTGCCGTCACCATGAACGCAGGGGCATATGACGGGGAGATGAAAGACGTTCTAGTAAGCATCAGAGGACTGGACATGGACGGAAACATCATAGAATTAGCAAACGGAGATTTAGAGCTTGGATACAGAACCAGCGCCGTGAAAAAAAGGAATCTAGTGGTTCTATCCGCTAAGATACGACTTGAAAGCGGAAACAAAAAGA
>CAZOTE010000123.1:0-4567 GCA_964582705.1 uncultured Eubacteriaceae bacterium
CAAAACGGCGAATACAAAGACATCTGCTTTCCCTGCACCAAGGAAGCAAAACAAGCCTTTGACAAGGCAGTACTATCTGCCTATGAGCAAACAATGGCACAAAAGCAGTCCAAGGAACAGATGCAGGAAGCCCCTGAACAGGAACGAAGCCAGCAAATGGCCGGAATGTAAGGAGGATTGCTAATGAGTACAAAAGTTAAAAGACCCACCAGCATTTTACTGATTTTTTGCGTAGTACTTTCTTTATTTGCAGGGAGTGCTTATGCAGCTCATCGATACTTTGAAGATGCCAAGGGGCATTGGGCAGAGGAAGCAATTAATATCCTTGCAGAAAAGGGTGTAATTGCTGGCTATCCCGATGGGCTGGTTCACCCAGATAATATTATTACAAGAGCGGAATTTGCAGCTCTGATAACAAGAACGATGGAACTGCCGAAGCCTGACGGGCAGGATATCACAATCAGCTTTACTGATATTGCAGGACACTGGTCTAAGTCTGATGTAGAGGCTCTTGTCATTGCAGGGATTATCCAAAAAGGTGATTTTGGTAATAAGTTTTTACCTGATAAACCTATCACCCGTATGGAAATGATCCGTATGCTGGTCAGAGCCATGGGCAAGGAAAGCCATGACCCATCCTGTCCATGTATGCTTGGATTTATAGATGAAAGTCAGCTTAGTGGGGAAGAAAAGGAATACATCTGTACCGGCAAGCATTACCACATTATAGATGGATATCCAGACGGTACGGTTCGTCCCGATAAGAATGCCACTCGTGGTGAAGCTTTTGAAATGTTAGTGGATACAGAAAAAGCTAAGGAACAGATAAAAAAAGAAGAATCGGAAAAACAGCCAGTCATAAAACCGGAGGAAAAGCCTTCTGGTAATGGAGGTTCTTCCTATGTGCCAGCCCCTCAGTTTTCCTTTATCCTTCCCGAAGCTACCTATACAGCCGATGAAATTAAGGTTGAAGCAAACAGCCGCTATGTCAGCAGTATTATATGGACAGTTCAAAAAGACGGACTTCCAGCGGTACTAACAGATATTATCGAAGGCGAGCTGACAGCCGATGGAGGTACAGTACAGTTTTTACAAACCGGTAGTTTTACTCTAATAGCCACTGTTAAAAACAGTCGAGGTGTGGCGGCAAATTATGAACAGGCTATCACTGTTTATCCAATGGTTTCAGCTGATTTTAAGCTGCCTGAAACAGCACACACCGATACTGCTGTCGCTGTAGAGCTTTCAACCGAAAACCTCGGAAGTAAAGCAGTGGTGTGGTCTTTGGAAAAAGACGGTGTAGCTGTAGAAATCATTGAGGCTCTCACAGGAGAACTAAACCCTCAAGGAGGCACGGTGTTGCTCAAAGGAAAAGGCATTTATATCCTGACCGCTTCTATTACAGACGAACTTGGAAAAACGGTCAAGGCCTCTGATACCATCACCGTCTACCCTGTGGCAGAAGTAAAGCTTGAACTGCCTGCTGTTTCCCATACAGATAAAACAGTAGCAATAGAGACAGAAACCAAGGAAACGGATGACTTATCCGTAGCTTACACATTGACTCGAAACGGTGAGCCTGCCGATATTAGTACATTTATAGAAGGAAACCTTACTAACGGCAGTATTCGCTTTAAGGAAAAAGGTGTGTACACTCTGACCGTTTCTGTTACCGATATCACGGGCAGAGTGTTTGCTGATACTACCACTATAACGGTATACCCTGTTGGCTCAGCTGGATTTTATCTGCCTGAAATCTTCCATACAGATAAGCCTGTCACAGTGGAAGCAGTATTTGATGAAATCGGCAGCCATAGAGCTGTTTGGTCATTAACCCGTGACGGAAAGGAGATTACCCTATCAGATGCAGCCACAGGTACGCTCACCAATTCGGGAGGTAATCTGCAATTTAAGGAGAAGGGCAGCTATCATCTAAAGGCGAAATTTACCGATGATGGCGGCAGAAGCTACAGCTATGAACAAAGCTTCAAGGTATATCCAGTTCCGACTGTAGGCTATAGCCTGCCAAGGCATGCTCATACTGATGCTGATATTGCGGTTGAAACCGACATTGCCGATCTGGACGGCCTTGCTATTGAATGGCTGGTGGATAACACCTACGGCTTTCAGGATTGGGGCACCTATGTAGGTGGAAGCCTTGCCAACAGCGGCGGTACTATTCGATTTAAGCGAGCTGGTGTCTATGAATTAGTAGCAAGGGTCACTGATGAAACAGGCAGAGTATTCTTATTTGAATCAGGCAGCAGATGTGAAGTTTTACCGGTACTGACAATTGGATTTGAACTTCCGGAACTTGCCTACACAGACACATCCATTGATCTCCGCACCTTCGGAAATAACAATGTGCTTCCGGTAGAATGGACAGTAAAAAAAGATGGTAAAAACATTTCCCTAAGCGAAGCATTCAGCGGAAATCTGAATGTACAAGGCGGTAAAATTACCTTTAAAGCTCATGGAGAATATGTCCTTACCGCTGCCATGACTGACTATCTTGACCGCAGCTATACTAACAGCAAAAGTATAACTATTTTACCGGTGATACAGTACGCATTTACTATCCCCGAAACAATTCACTATGGTACAAGCTTCACTGTAGTCCCCAAAGATGCACAGCATATTGAGGGTTATACCGCAATCTGGACGCTGAAAAAAGACGACATTGATACTGTTTTTCAGGGTAGTCTTGATAACAGCGGCGGCAATATTTCCATTCATGATGTAGGCACTTTTATGCTGACTGCAATCATTACCGACAGTGCCGGACGAACCATCAGCCACTTTGAGAATATTACAGTTACCAACGCCCCTCCCGATGCACCAACAGTAACGGCAACCCCTACCCGGACTGTAAAGGATGGTAAATTTTTTGTCGAAATTAAAGCCAATGCAACAGATCCTGATGGAGATGCAGTGACCATGGAATATGATGGTGCGACTGCTGACGGCTATTATGCACCAGGTACTCACACCATCCGTGTCAGGGCAAAGGATATTGCAGGAGCATATTCTGCTTGGACGGTAAAAAGCTTCACTATCACAAGTTCTGCTCCTGCGGTAACACTGACAGCAACACCTACCAGAACCGCTAAAGACGGCAAGTTTTTCGTAGATATCACTGCAGCGGCAATTGATGCTGACGGCGACCCGACCACCTTGGAATGGGAAAACAAAACCGCAGACAATTACTACACCGTAGGCACTCATACAATTCGTGTCCGTGCGAAAGACAGCACAGGGCTATATTCGGAATGGGCATCCAAGACTTTCACCATTGCAAACTCCGCACCCACAACACCGGTTATCATCAGAACGCCAAGCGGCAACAGCGTTGCACCGGGAACCCCTGTCACCATCAAAGCCACAAGCTCAGACCCAGATGGCGATGCAGTAACCCTTGTTTGGGAAAACAGAAATGCCGAAACACAAGCTTATCCTCTGGGAAGAAATTTGGTACGAGTAAAAGCTGTAGATACGGCAGGAGCTGAATCGCCTTGGGCAGCTATTGTGTTCTTTGTAGCCGATTCAAACGGCAGCGGAGGCATGACACTGACCGGCCCTGATTCAGTTATTTTAGAAAATGGTCTTGAGGGTGCTACCATCACCGAATACACATTCACAGTTCCGCCTGTTTCAGGTCATAGCGGTTCTGACTTTGGCAGAGTGCGAGGCTTAAATAAACTTACAGGACAGTGGGATCAGCTGGACTATGGCACTACTTCAAACGGCATCACATTCAGCCGTACCCTTGGTGCAGGAGTGTACACTCAGCTGGAATTTTACTATTACACTAATCACAACTGTATGTACAACAAGAGCAATATCACCTATTCGGTAACTTATCATTTTGAGTAACTAAAATTGAAATATAAAGGAGATTATCACGATGAAAAAGCTCATTAGCAATATGAAAAAAAGGATCACCCACACCACAAATTGTATCAACACAGGTATTCAGTCTCTGCCCGGAAAACTGCAGATATTCAAAGCAAGAAGCAGAACTGTGCTTGCTAGCAATCGAGGGGAAGGCTATATAGACACGGCAGTGAAAATTTTGATTGCCGTTGTGCTTGGGGCATTGCTACTTGCGGGTCTTTATGCCCTGCTTGAGGGCACTGTGCTTCCAACACTGGTACAGCGTATCAAGGAAATGTTTAACTATGCAGGCTAACAGCACCCTTCAGGCGGTGCTTTTTTGTTCTCTGCTTATAGCAGCTGCCGGATGGGATTTAAAGAAAAGAATGATACCCGATGGCATCTGCACCCTAATCTTTTTGACAGGGCTGATTAATTTCAGCCCTGTCAACCTATGGGGGGCATTCCTTGCACTGCCGTTTTTTATTGTTGCATGGATTGATGAAAAACATATGGGCGGAGGCGATGTTAAATTCATTGCCGCTGCTTGTTCAGTGCTGGGGGTAAATGCTTCTATTTGGGCATTTGTCTTTGCCCTGCCGCTTTCCATAGGAATATGCCTATGGAAAATAGCAATGAACCATTTGCACCGTAAAAAGAAGCCATGGGATCTCCATGCTGAAATGCCCTTGCT
>CAZOTE010000124.1:0-4562 GCA_964582705.1 uncultured Eubacteriaceae bacterium
TATTAAAACCTCCTCATCAATAGTTGTTAAATTCTTACCCGAAGGATGACCTATTGAAACAGAATCGGATTTACGGGAGTCAGGAGGTCATGTCGTTCTTAAGATCTGTAACTTTCTTTTCACTTGGAGTGACATAAACAGTCTTGTTGTCGGTATATATGACCATACCTGCCTTGGCTGATTTGGGCTTTTTAACGAATTTAATCAACGTATAGTCAACAGCAGCATTTGAGCTCATCTTTGCTTTGCTGAAGTAAGCTGCAAGCAAGGCAGCTTCGAAGATGGTTGCCTCCCCGGGAGTTTTTCCTTCACATCTCACGACAACATGAGATCCGGGTTGATCCTTGACGTGAAACCACAAGTCGTCTTTTGAGGCGGTCTTGGTAGTCAGCATGTCGTTTTGTTTGTTGTTTTTGCCTACCAGTATGTCATATCCTTCAGATGACCTAAAAACATCAGGAGCTGATAATGACTGCTGGTGGTTTTTTTTGCTTTTTTTATAGGATTTAATAAGTCCGTTTTCTGCTAGCTCGTCTTTGATTTCCCTTAGCTCTCCAATTGAATCGCATTTAGATATGCTATCTAAGATGCTCTCGAGGTAGTAGATCTCTTCTTTTGTTTTTTGGGTCTGCTCGTCTATATAGCTAAGAGCCCTCTTGGCCTTGTTATATCTGTCATAATATTTTTTAGCATTCTCCCCAGGCGTTTTTCTGATATCCAAGGGAATAGTGATCTTCGTTCCATCGGTAAAGTTTTCTAAAATAGCTTCCTTGGCAGGAGACTTTAGGGCGTAGAGATTGGCATAAAGCATATCAGCGTAGAGTCTGAATTTATCAGCGTCTTCGGCATTTTTTCTGTCTTCCGTCAATTTGTTGAGCTTGTTGTAGTTTCTCTCCAGCTTATTGCCTATAATTTGGCTGATGGAGGCAGTCCGCTCCTTTATTCTTTGGTGGGAATCTTTCAACCTGTAGTAATCTTCAAGCATCTGGCTGACATCCGGATAGCATGATGCTTCCATGCCGTCAAACAGAGTGATGGAAACTGTAGAAAAATCTTTGATCTCCTTACTGTCGGGATCTTTATAGATACAGTACTTTGGACTATCCTTCAGCACAGTTAAGATATTCTTAATTTTGCATATCAAGCTTTCCGGGATGTCTGAAGCGGCAAATTCCGTATTGATATCAAGCCTGTTGCAAACCTCCCTGGAAATTAGCTTGCTTATCCCTTGGAATGAGTCCATGATAGCCTTGTCTATCTTTTTATAGGGAACGCTTAAAAGCTGGTTTTTAAATTCTTCATCATCCAAGGAAGAAAAATCTCTTTTGTTCATCGGAGGGGCCACGTAGCTCCTTCCCGGCAAAACCTCCCTGAATGAACTGACAAATCGGTTGATTCTTTTAATGCTGTCTGTTATAATACCATTTTCGAGCAGTATTATATTGCTGTGTCTGCCCATGATTTCAACGAGCAGCTTCTTTTCAGAAAAATCAAAAAGCTCGTCTTTTGACGTGACGGTCAGCTCTACGATTCTGTCGAATTCAATCTGCTTAACAGCGGTTATAATGCCATTAGAAAGCTTTTTTCTCAGAAGCATGCAGAACATCGGCGGCGACTGGGGATTTTCCTTGGTGGCAGTTATGAAATGAATTCTCGGATGATTGTTGTTGGCAGAGATTAAAAGCTCATACTTGGATTTCTTATTGGTAATATTTAGTATAAGTTCATCCTTTTCAGGTTGATAAATCTTGTTTATTTTGCCTCCGACTAAGGCTTTTGAGAGTTCGTATTGCAAATGGTGTACGGCAAATCCGTCCAAAGGCATAAATATCATTCCTTTCATTATATGGTACATAGGCAGTCTTATTGTAACAAAACACGGGGAAAAATACTATAGGATTTAATTGGTATTATGGTATAATATAAAGATACAATTGGAGGGTGATGAAAATTAACTTCAGTAAATATCATGGAACGGGCAACGATTTTATAATAATTGACAATTTGGAAGGGGAAATCCTTCTGAAACAAGATCAGATTGCATTTTTATGCAAAAGGCACTTTGGAATAGGATCTGACGGACTGATGCTTGTAGAAAAGTCGAAAAAGTCTGATGTAAAGATGACTTACTACAATTCTGATGGAACTCCTGCACAGATGTGCGGCAACGGGATCAGGTGCTTTGCAAAGCATGTATATGACAACGGGATGATATCTGGCAAGAATTTCAGTGTCGAAACCCCGGCTGGGGAAAAACTGATAGAGATACAGACTGATGAGAGCGAAAAGGCTTGTCTAATAAGCGTGAATATGGGCAAAGCCATATTTGAACCAAAAGAAATATCGGTAGTATATGAACAAGAAAAAGCAATAGATATTCCATTTAAAACACCATGGGGAGAGGTCGTTATATCCGCAGTATCTATGGGCAATCCTCATGCAGTGATAGAGGTTGCAGACGTTGATAGCTATCCATATAGAGAAATAGGACAATTTATAGAAAAACTTGAGTTTTATCCTGAAGGTACAAATGTCAACTTTGCACAGATAATAGACCGGAAAAACGTAAAGGTCTTAACCTGGGAGAGAGGTTCCGGACTAACACTTGCCTGTGGGACGGGATCCTGTGCAGTGGCAGTGGTTCTTCACAAAAAAGGAATGGTTGACAAAGATGTTGTAATATCCATCCCCGGTGGAAGGCTTAAAGTGCAAATTGGCGATACTATAACTATGACAGGTCCGGCAGTGCACGTATTTGACGGGCAAGTTCAAATTCCAAAGGAGGGTTGATTGTGAAGAGCATGACAGGTTTTGGAAAAGGCGAATACAGGGATGAGCAAATGGAGATAGCTGTTGAGCTTAAAACTATTAATCACAGATACAAGGACTTTTTCATAAGAATGCCTAGGCAGATTTCTTTTGCTGAAGATCTAGTCAGAAAGGAGATAGGAGAGGTTATTTCTAGAGGCAGAATCGAAGTAAATGTAAAAATGAATTCTTTCGATTTGGCAAATAAAAATATCAAACTCAATATGGAGTTAGCTAAAGCCTATATGAGTTGCTTAAAGGATTTGAAAACATCAGTTCCGGAAGTCACCGGAGAGTACTCACTATCGCTTGTATCCAGGTTTCCTGATGTCATATATTCTGAAGATAGCGAAGAAGACCCAGACGTGTTGTGGGGCAAAATAAAAAAAGCTCTCTCAGTAGCTTTGAAAAACGTTACAGACAGCAGAGAACGTGAAGGGGAGTCTCTTAAAAAGGATTTTTACAAGAGGCTTGAAATCATCGAGACTGAATTGGGAAAAATCAAGGAATTCGAGAGCCTGGTAGTGGATGAGTATAGAGACAAGCTTGAACAGAGAATAAAAGAATACACTCAAAATATCGAAATAGACCAGTCGAGATTATTGACTGAAGTTGCATACTATTCCGAAAAGGCTAATATAACAGAAGAGACTACACGACTTAAAAGCCATATAGAGAGATTTAGAAAAATACTGGAAGAAGATGAGCCCGTTGGTAGAAAGCTTGATTTTTTGATTCAGGAGCTGCACAGAGAAATTAATACCATAGGATCGAAATCAAACCACATTGACATTTCAAATCTTGTGGTTGAGATTAAAAGTGAGATAGAAAAGATGCGGGAACAAATACAAAATATTGAGTAATGGAGATAGATATGACTAGAAGTTTTTATGAGAGAGAGAAAGGGTTGTTGATCGTTATCTCTGGTCCTTCCGGAGCAGGAAAAGGAACGATCTGCAAGGAGCTGTTAAAACGACAGAAAAATTTAGAGATATCAGTTTCCGCTACTACCAGAGATCCGCGAAATGGGGAAATAGAGGGCAAGAACTACTGCTTTATAAACAAGGAAAGCTTCCTTGACATGATAGGCAATAATGAGTTTTTGGAGTATGCAAAAGTATACGACAATTATTACGGGACGCCAAAGAAGCGAGTCTTGGAAAAGATGGAACAGGGAATAGATGTTATTTTGGAAATCGATATTCAAGGTGCGAGCCAGGTCAGGGCAAATTATCCGGAAGGGATATATATATTTATAGTTCCACCTTCTTTAAAAGAGCTAAAAAAACGCATTACTGATAGAGGAACTGAAAATCAAGATCAGTTGGATAAAAGGATGAATTGTGCCTACGAAGAAATCAGGAATGCCACAAAGTACAGTTATATAGTCATTAATGATACAGTTTCAGTTGCTGCAAACCAGGTTTCTGCGATCATTACCGCTGAAAAATGCAGATCTGAAAGACTAGAAAGTAAAATAGAAGAAATTTTAGGGAGGTAATCAGTATGAGATATCCAGCGTTAAATGATTTAATCGAACGAACTAACAATAAATATTCATTGGTTATAATCGCAGCAAAAAGGGCAAGAAACATTGTGGAAAAGGACTTGTTTATAGAAGGACAAATCAGGAATCCGGTCACTTTGGCCACTAGGGAAATAGCTGAAGACAGGTTGAAATTTCATTATAAGTAGTCACTCGGCAATGGCGATAGGCCGTTGCTTTTTTAATCTTTATGGGAGGATTGTTCATG
>CAZOTE010000125.1:0-4544 GCA_964582705.1 uncultured Eubacteriaceae bacterium
AAACGGTTGTCAAGCAATCGTATTGGTCCCTTTCCAACTTTCCAACTTTCCAACTTCATGCTTTCCACTTTAAACTTAAATCTTATAACTTGAATGGCATGGAAACCGGACCCTAAGAAAACTTTGTGTTCCCTCGTGGTAAAAAATATTTTCTTTCCCACTTTCTACTTTCTACCATACTTACGACTATTTCCTGTCCAAGCTTATTACAAAATAATCTTTTAAAGTGACCTTCATGTCTTTATAGATCTCGTATGTGCGCTTTAGTATATCATCTATTTTCTCGTTGCCTATTCCCATTGAATTATACATGGTCCTTATCCTGAAATCAAAAAGCTCTTCCTTCGGGATTTGAAGGTAACCTTCAATATGTTTTTTAGCGATGCCTATTCCTATTGATGTATTGGCTACCCAAATCAGTCGAATCTGGTCTTCGGTAATGGGCAGTTGATACTTGTCTACGTGCAGCCTGAAAAAATACTTAAATACCTTCATATCGTATTCAACACCCTCAAGACACATCTCATAGTAAAAGCGATTCATATTTTCATCTTTTTCAGCCAAGTCTGTAAATATGAGTATCTCAAGACATGTTCCTACCTGAAGATCGTATTCCCCGTAATTTTTTATCATGTAGTTTTCCACTGCGGTCTTTATATCTACGTAAAAGTTGCCATAAATGATCTCAGCAATTTTTTTCTTGGTCTTAAAATAATAATTTATAAGGCCAGGATTGCTATCCGCCTTTTCACATATGTCCTTGTAGGTCGTATTTTTGTAACCGTTAAGATAAAACAGTTCTTTGCAAGTCTCGATTATCTTATTTCTGGACTTTTCACCAGTTTTATAAACAGCCATAACATCACCCTGCCCTGTATTTGATTAATTAATAATTATACAGTATCAAAGCTTTAAATACAATGCCGGCACGGTTGTTTCCATAAAATGTGACATTTTATCAAGTGAATCTAAAGGTGACATTATCACAAGTTAACAACACATAAGAAAAAAGCATGTTTGACAGGGATGGAATCAATGTTATAATGTGTTTTGGCGATTTATGAAAGGAGAAGAAACAATGGATCAAAGAAGTGAATTTTCAAGCAAAATCGGATTCATCCTGGCAGCTGCAGGATCTGCCGTAGGGCTTGGAAACATATGGAGGTTTCCGTATTTGGCGGCAAAATACGGAGGAGGGCTTTTTGTACTTATATATATTTTCTTTATAACGACTTTCGGTTATGCTATCATGACATCTGAAATAGCTATTGGAAGGAAGACCAGGTTAAGTCCTATAGGGGCGTATGAAAGCTTGGATAAAAAGTATAAATTTCTAGGAGTCATAGCTGTTTTGGTTGCTGCTCTCATAGTTCCTTATTACAGCGTAATAGGAGGCTGGATAATAAAATACCTCGCGGTATTCTTGACGGGTGGATACATGATAGCTTCACAAGATGGTTTTTTCATGGACTTTATAACAAGTCCCCTGGAACCGGTTCTGTGGCAGGCGGCTTTTGTATTTATAGCAGCGGCTGTAGTTCTTAAGGGCATAAAGGACGGGATAGAAAAAGCCAATAGGATTTTGATGCCTGTACTTATAATCTTATCTTTGGGAATCGGAGTATATGCCATGACCCTGCCAGGTGCGGTGGAAGGGCTAAAATATTATGTGATTCCTGATTTTTCACGATTTTCAGTGGAAGGAGTTCTTGCTGCCTTGGGGCAGATGTTTTATTCCCTATCCCTGGCCATGGGAATAATGATTACTTACGGATCATATCTGAATAAAGGCGATGACATAAAAAAATCGGTAAAGCAGATTGAAATCTTCGACTCGGGAGTTGCAATCCTCGCAGGATTTATGATAGTCCCCGCGGTATTTGCATTTTCCGGGGGAAGCGAAGAGGCTTTAAGCGCTGGACCAGGGCTGATGTTCATTACGCTGCCAAAGGTCTTTGAGAGCATGGCGTTCAGTTCATTTATAGGCAGCACTTTTTTCTTGATGGTTTTGTTCGCGGCCATTACCAGCGGCATATCTTTAATGGAGGTAGTTGTTTCCACGATTTGTGACAAATACGAAATATCCAGAAACAAGTCTGTACTTCTTACTACTCTGTTCGTAATAGTAATGGGCATACCTTCTTCTCTTGGAAACGGGATATGGAGCGGCTTTACGCTGCTGGACTTGCCTATTTTAGATTTTTTTGATTTTGTCACAAATGCAGTATTGATGCCTATCGGAGCTCTTCTGATGTGCCTTTTTATAGGATACAGGTTGAAAGCGGATGTTATTTTAAATGAGATGCAGCTTGAATCGGATATGAAAAGCAGGAGGTTCTATACATTCATGATAAAATACGTGGCCCCTGTATTCATAGTAGCAGTTCTGTTAAGCTCAGTATTGTCTACGTTCGGTGTTATAACAATTTAATGTTTTATAAAAAGCAAGCACTCGAGCTTGCTTTTTATAAATTTAAAATAAACTATTCAGCTCAACAGATGATATCTATTAAGCTGATGAAGAGTGAAAATCAAATATAACTGATGAATTGTCGGGAACTATGTGCTGTTTGCAAAAAAATAATAAAAAATATCTATTGCTGCAAAAGCATCTCTGCTTAATGATAAAAAATTGTGGTATTATTGTATCAGAAGGGAGGCAGGACATGAATTATTATGACAAAAACAAAGCGGCATTAAAAAGATATCTGAAAAGTGGTGAAAAATTCACGGATGAAAAGTACCTGGGCTTGGAATTCGAACATATAATTACCGAAAAAGATTCCTTAAGAAGCATCTCTTATTACGGTAAGGACGGAATCGAAGAAATATTAAAGGATCTTGAAAATTTAGGATGGGAGACGGCAGGGGAAAATGGCAGAGTTCTGTCTGCCAAAAAAGGCAAGGAAACCATAACTTTGGAGCCAGGAGGCCAGTTTGAGCTTAGCACCGATAAGGCTGCCAATTTGGAAGATATTGAGACAAGCTATTCTGACTTCATTAAAGACATTTTGCCCATCCTTGAAAAAAGAGACCGGAAGATGCTAGCCATTGGATACCACCCGGTAAGCAAGATCGATGAAATTGACTACATACCTAAGGAGCGGTATGGCTACATGTCCGATTACCTTTCGAAAAAAGACATATGCGGAATAAATATGATGAAGGGAACTGCGTCCATACAAGCTACCATAGATTATTTTGATGAAGATGATTTCATCAAAAAATTCAGAGTCGCCAACTACCTTACTGTTCTTTTTTCGGTCCTCTTTGACAATTCTCCAATATTTGAAGGGGATTTGTGGAGAGGCAACTTGGCAAGAGTCCACATTTGGAATCATGTTGATACCGATCGAAGCAGGATCATGCCCGGGTCATTGGATAAACGCTTCGGGTATGAGGATTATGCAGCATATCTCCTTGAGAGGCCTCTTGTCATAAGTCTTTTGGATGGCGAGATGGTATATACTAAAGATAAACCTATGAAAGAGGTTTATCGGGATAAGGAAATGGACCAAGGGGAAGTGGAGCATGCGCTTTCTATGTTCTTTCCGGATGTTCGAGTTAAAAAATATATAGAGTTGAGAATGTGCGACAGCGTTCCCTATCCTCTTAACCTTTCGGTGGGAGCGTTGGTAAAGGGAATTTTTTATGATAAGGACAACCTGGATTTTTATTTTGAGAAATCCATGGAAGCTACAAACGAGTCAGTTCAAAACATTAAGGACGCAATAATCCGAAATGAAAAAATACCAAATGAGGTACTGGAGGATATCAAGATTCTCTTAGGGAAAGCCGAAAGAGGCTTGGTCGAAGATGAAAAAAAATATATTAAGGCCTTAGTAAGACTTTTTGAAGAAAGCGTCAATCTGGCCAGGCTGATAAAATCGGAGTATAAATCCAGGGGAAAAGAGGCTTTTGATAGGTTAAAAATGATTGATATTGCACAAAAAAACTCATATAATATAAATGACGAAAATTAATGCCTGAAAATTAAAAAACGTACGTCCAGATAATTTTCCACATTAAAAGCAGATGGACGGTTTTTTATTTATCGGGTAAAAAATGTTAGGGGGAAAGAAATGAAAAAGTTTAGTATTCTCTTTTTAGTTTTGATCATGGTTTCATCCCTGGTCCTTGGATGTTCTTCAGAAGGCGGTTCAGGTGGCGGCGATGAAGAGCAGGTCGTAGCAGGCTTTATTTATGTAGGACCTACCAATGATGGCGGGTACACTACGGCTCACGACAATGGAAGGCTCTATATGGAAGAGCAGCTAGGGGACAAAGTCAGAAGCATCTACAGGGAAAATGTTCCTGAAGATAGGGGCGAAGTAGTAAGGGTAATCAGAGAAATGGTGGACCAAGGAGCAAATATTATATTTGCAACCAGCTTTGGACATATGGACGGATTAATAGAAGCGGCAGCAGAATTCCCGGAGGTTAAGTTTGCCCATTGCAGTGGCTATCAAACTGCAGAAAATGCAACGAACTACTTTGGAAGAATGTACCAGGCTAGATACCTTTCGGGTATAGTCGCTGGCATG
>CAZOTE010000126.1:0-4434 GCA_964582705.1 uncultured Eubacteriaceae bacterium
GATGGAATCTTTGATTGCTGTGGGTCAAAGGGTCATGGTACCCTTTGGATACGGAAACAAGCCTCTAGATGGGGTGGTGGTGGACATTATTGATTTTAATGTTGGTGAAAGCAATGGTTACAAGCTTAAAAAGGTTCTGGGAGTCGTTGAAAATTATCCAGTCATGAGCTGTGAGCAGTTGAAAGCCTGTGAGTGGCTGCAAAGCAATTATCATGCTTTTTTTATGGATAATGTCAATGCATATTTTCCGGGGACACTAAACATAAAGACAAAAAAAGATTCAGATCTTAAGACTCGGTTTTATTTGGATTTTAAGATTAAAGAAACGATTCAGTATAGTTTAGCTTGCGAGTACAGAGACTTAAGCCTAGACCAGGTGTTGGAACTGACTCCTAAAAATGCAATCAAACAGGCCGAGGTTCTAAAATATCTCTACAGCGGTCCAAAGACGAGGGAAGAGTTAAAAGAGGTGATCATAAACCCAAATCAGGCGATTAAAGCTCTATTGACGAAAGGCATCCTTGTGGAAGCAGCAAATAAGGGATCATATGTACATCCGAAAAAACTTATTAAAAAACCGGGTCTTACAACGGATCAAAAAAATGTTTTATCCGAATTTTCGAATTCTGTTGACAGGGTCAGCCTATTGCATGGAGTGACTGGAAGCGGGAAAACAGAAATTTACTTAAATATGATGGAAGAAGCCCTTGAACAGGGCAGAACCTGCCTTTATTTAGTGCCAGAAATCTCATTGACTCCTCAGACGATTAACAGGATAACGGAAAGGTTCGATCAAAAAGCTGCTGTAATCCACAGTAGGATAAGCGACAAGGACAAAGTCAGGCAATATTTGGAAATAGATAAAAAAGAGATCAAGATAATTATAGGTGCCAGATCTGCTGTTTTTTCTCCATTTAGAGATCTGGGTCTGATAATAATAGATGAAGAGCATGAAAATACATACAAATCTCAAAACAGGCCTAGATATGATACGGTTCCTCTGGCATGCAAGCTTGCTGAGTTTTTCAATGCCAAAGTCGTTTTAGGAAGTGCCACTCCATCAATGGTGTCATACTACAAGGCATCAATAGGAGCTTACAGGCTTTTAGAGCTTCCCAACAGGATAAACTGTATGGAGATGCCTCGAACAGAAATCGTGGACATGAGAGAAGAAATAAAGGATGGGAACAGGTCCTTTTTAAGCAAGACATTGTACAGCAGAATCAAGGATAGGCTGGATAAAGGTGAGCAAACCATTTTGTTCCTAAACAAAAGGGGATACTACAGCTTTGTATTCTGCAGGTCATGTGGATATGTGATCAAATGCAAAAAATGCGACGTCGCGATGACATATCATGGAAAGACCAATAAAATGATTTGCCACTATTGCAATCATACCAGGTCTGTTGAAGATACCTGCCCTGAATGCAAGAGCAACAAGATCAAATATTCAGGCAGCGGAACGGAGAGAGTTCAGGCACTGCTCGAGAAGTACTTTCCGGCTGCAAGGGTCTTGAGAATGGATACAGACACCATGAAAAAAAAGGATTCTGTACAAAAAACTTTAGAACTGTTTGCGGATAAAAAGGCAGATATACTTCTAGGCACTCAAATGGTCACCAAGGGATTTGATTTTGAAAACGTCACGTTGGTAGGCGTTCTTCTCGCTGATCTTACACTGAATTTTCCCGATTACAGATCATCGGAAAGAACTTTTCAGCTCTTGACTCAAGTTGCAGGAAGAGCAGGAAGAGGCACAAAGCAGGGGGAAGTGGTTATACAGACTTACGATCCTGGCAATTATGTAATAAACCATGCAAAGTGCCACGACTACAAGGGCTTTTACGATAAAGAGATATCTTTCCGGAAAACTCACGAATACCCGCCTTTCTCAAGACTTTTTTACGTTGGCTTCGCGGGTGATGACATGAAAAGCGTAAAAAAAGATTGCGAATCATATCACAGACAGATTAAGGTGGAGTTAGAAAAAAGAAATCAAAATATCTTGATAAAAGACGTTTATCCTCCCAGCCCATCAGGAATAACTAGAATAAACAACAGATATAGGTACTATATCTTAATTAAGACAAGCAGAATTAAAGAATTTAATGATATAATCAAATCAGTGAATTTTTCAGATGAAACAAAAAAAATAAAATCGACAATGATCGTGGATGTAAATCCAAATGCAGTGTTTTAAGTAGAGGAGGCTCAAATATGGCTTTAAGAACCATTAGAGAAGATGGTGATCCGGTTTTGAGAAAAAAGGCAAGAAGGATAAATGAAATAACTGATAGAATAATCACTTTAAGAGATGATATGATAGAGACTATGTACGAAGCAGACGGCGTAGGACTGGCGGCAAACCAAGTAGGGATCCTCAGAAGGATCGTAGTCATCGACATAGGCGATGGTCCAATAACTATGATAAACCCCGAAATATTTGACGAAGAGGGATGTCAAAGAGCCGCAGAAGGCTGTTTGAGCTTGCCGGGAGTGTCCGGGCAGGTGGAAAGACCGGAAACCCTGAAGGTGAAATTTACTGATATAGACGGTACAGAGAAATCGCTGACGGCGGAGGGCATGCTTGCAAGAGCTATATGTCACGAAGTTGATCACCTTGATGGAATTTTGTTTACAGACAGAGCTGAGGAGGAGACTTTAAAGGAGGAGACTTTAAAGGAGGAGACTGATTCATGAATATAGTGTTTATGGGTACTCCCGAATTTGCGGTTAGCTCTTTAAACAAACTCATCGATTCGGATTTTGTAATCAGTGCCGTTGTGACTCAACCTGACCGACCAAATGCAAGAGGTAAAAAAGTAAATTTTTCGCCTGTCAAACAGACAGCTTTGGATAATGGGCTGCAGGTGCTGCAGCCGGAAAAAATCAAAGATGCGTCTTTTATAGAAAAGCTTAGATCGTATAATCCCGATTACATAGTTGTAGTAGCTTATGGAAGGATCCTGCCAAAGGAGATACTTCAGATACCGAAAATTGCCTGCATTAACCTTCACGCATCGCTGCTTCCTAAATACAGGGGGGCGGCTCCGATTCATTGGGCGGTTATCGACGGTGAAAAAAAATCCGGCGCGACCACTATGTTAATGGATACGGGCATGGATACAGGAGATATGCTTTATAAATTCGAGGTAGAAATATCCAACGAGATGACGACAGGGGAGCTTCACGACATCCTTGCAAGAAAGGGAGCGGATCTTCTTGTTGACACCTTAAGGGATTACCCAGAAGGAATCATAACACCTGTCAAGCAAGATGATGAAGAGGCGACTTACACAAAGATGATAGACAGAGATACAGGTAAAATCGACTGGGACAGTCCTTCTGCGGCAATACACAATTTGATAAGGGGCACACATCCTTATCCCGGTGCATACAGCTTTTTGGAAGGAAAGAGAGTCAAGCTGTCAACCTCCAGGCTCACGACCTTGGCATCAACGGATGCCGTACCGGGGACAATAGTGAATGAAGGGGATGAAGGTATTGTCGTTAAAACGGCAGACGGGGTCTTGTTGATTAGAGAGCTGCAGTTTCCCGGCAAGAAGAAGATGAAGGTTTTGGATTATATAAGGGGAAATGGCAGTCTGATAGGCAAGCGGTTTTCAACCTTAAGTTAAAATTAAGCTACCGAATGTAAACTTTAGTTAAAAAGATATGGAGGGGTCAAAATGTATTTTCCATTTTTATTTGAGCCTACAATGTTGATATTGATTCCCGGAATCATAATTGCCGCTTATGCCCAAAACAAGGTAAGCGGAACATACAATAGATATTTACGAGTGCCGAGCACAAGGGGGCTTACCGGAGCTCAAACAGCGCGAAACATGTTGGATGCCAACGGACTTTACAACGTCAATATAGAATTGGTGGGCGGAAAGCTATCCGACCATTATGACCCACGAAAAAGAGTTTTGCGTCTGTCAAATGAAGTGTACAACGGAAGAAGCGTAGCTGCTGTGGGCATCGCCGCTCATGAAGTGGGTCATGCCATACAGCATCAAGAGGCGTATGCGCCACTTAAATTCAGAAATGCGATATTTCCTGTCGTCAGTTTTGCATCTAGCGTAGCCTGGTTTTTGTTTTTCATAGGATTTTTATTCCAAGCTATGCAGCTTATGAACATAGGAATAATCTTCTTTGCTGGATCCGTCGTATTCAACATGGTGACCTTGCCGGTTGAATTCAATGCCAGCAAGAGGGCCATAGCCCAGTTGTCTGCTAACGGACTTGTCATCAGAGAAGAATCGGTGGGGGTCAAGAAAGTTCTTGATGCAGCCGCCTTGACTTATATAGCAGCGCTGCTGGTATCATTGCTGCAGCTGGTAAGACTTGTGGTTTTGAGAGGTTCAAGAGACTGATGAATAATAATGATAAAATTAAAAATCCCAGGGAAGTAGCCATAAACGTATTGCA
>CAZOTE010000127.1:0-4361 GCA_964582705.1 uncultured Eubacteriaceae bacterium
AAGCTTCTTTTTTATCTAGATTGATACCCGGAAGATGTACGACGCTTTCAATTCCGTATTTATTTTTTATAGTGGATGCGATTTCAAGAGTTTCGGTGTTATTCTCACTTCCGCCTGCACCAGAGGTAACGCTTATAAAATCCGGTGCTAAGTCTTTTAATTCCTCAACTGTGGAATAAAAGCTTTCGACGGAACCGCTTTGTTTAGGAGGAAATACTTCAAATGATAAAACTCTTTTCTGTTTGAATAATGCAGATGTCTTCATAATTAAAACGTCCTTTCACGCTATTTTTATAGATTTAATATTTATACTCTGTTTTATAAATATTAGCATAAAAGCTAGACATTGAGTAATACCTGTTACATATCGGCTGCCATAGCTTTAGACTATGTGACTAGGCTATTTATTTAATTTGGCTGAATTTCTTATGATGCTTTAGCCTTAATGTAATCTAGTGTCTGCGGATAGACTTGTTAATTTCAATCTTTTGTTACAGCGGTTAGCGGACTGGCTTTGTGTGATGAAGAGGATTCATCAAGCTATAAGTAATATTGGAATAAAACTCGTTTGACGCCCTATGTAGCAGTTGTTAAAATGATAATATCAATTAAACTAGAGAATTCAAGAGTATAAATAGAAATCGCAAGATGATTCATTGTTAGAACCATGCATTTGGTTTATTTGGGGGAGATGATACATATGCTTACGGATATTCAACTGGTTTTTATTATTTTGGCATTGACCATCCTGTGTTTTCTTACACCACGCTTCCGCTCGGATATGGTGGCCTTGTCATCATTGATGGCACTTTATATTACCGGACTTTTGACGGTTCAAGAAACGTTGTCAGGATTTTCCAACAGTGTGGTTATTATGATTGCCGCACTGTTTGTGGTGGGTGAGGGCATTTTTCAGACAGGTCTTGCAGAGAGAGCTGGCAATTTGTTGGTAAAGCACACAGGGAACAGTGAATTTAAAATGACCATATTTATGATGCTTCTAGTTGCACTGCTTAGCGGTTTTATTAGCAACACAGGTACTATCGCTATCTTTATTCCCATGGTAGTCAGCCTTTGCCGAAAGATGCAGATACATCCGGGAAGGTTGCTTATGCCTTTAGCCTTTACCAGCAGCATGGGTGGGACATTAACCCTTATAGGAACAGCCCCGAACCTGCTAGCTAGTCAGACGCTGGTAGATTACGGATACGATTCACTTACATTTGTTTCATTTACAGCAATAGGTGCCATTGTTCTTGTAGTGGGTGTCACTTACCTTTGGTTTATAGGTCGTAAAATGCTGGACAGACCACATGAAAATGCTGCTCATAGCGCCAATCAATCTGAAGATATTGATCTTTTGAAGGAATACAACATAAACCAATATATACATAATATCAATATACCTGAAGGATTTGAAGATGAGGGAAAGACTCTAAGGGATATAAAATGGGGATCAGTCTACAATATCGCGGTACTTGAGGTAATCAGAAAGCCTGCAAAGAAACAGTTCATTCTTCCTAAGTCTACTCTGCGATTTTCGGCAGGAGCCGACTATTCACCAAAATCAGGTGATTATCTTATCGTATATGGTGACAAGGAAGCCCTTTACAAGCTGATTGAAGATAAGGGCGTTGAAATTACTGAGGAAAACGACTTTGAAGATCTTAAGCTTGAGAAAGCTAGATTGGCGGAAGTTATATTGACGCCCCAGTCAGCGCTTATTAATCAGTCCATAGAAGACATTCGCTTTAGGGATAAATATGATTTAACGATATTAGCCCTTAAGCATCAATACAAAGATGCAAGACGTCCTGATCAAAACGAGATGCTTTTGTATGGTGATACAATGCTTGTGTATGGGGAGTGGAAGGATATCAATCTATTGCATGAGGAAAAGAGAGATACGGTTGTGTTGAGCTATGTCAGAAAACCCGCAGCTGCCCTCCCTCATCCTGGGAGATCCATTTTGGCGGGGCTAATTCTTTTATGGATGATGTTTATGATGGTTTTTGAAGTGCTGCCAACTGTTATAACCGTAATAATGGCTGCCCTTATCATAGTATTTACACGCTGTGTACGGCAGACGGATCACGCATACCGTTCTATAAACTGGCATACTGTCATTCTAATAGCGTGTATGCTTCCAATGGCCACTGCTCTTGAAAAGACAGGGGGGATTGAGTATATTTCTGAAAGACTGGTTGCTGGTCTAGGTGATGTTGGGCCTCTGGCAGTAATGGCTGGACTTTATATTATATCATCGGTCTTTAGCCAGTTTATTAGCAATACTGCCACAGCTGTGCTTTTATACCCCGTTGCCATCATGACCTCTCAGAATTTAGTGGTAAGTCCTTATCCAATGGTTATGGCCGTGGCATTTGCAGCCAGCATGGCTTTTGCAACACCCGTGGCAACACCGCCTAACGCCATGGTCATGGCTGCCGGAAAATACAAATTTATGGATTTTATGCGAGTAGGAGCACCAATACAGCTCATAACAGCTGTATTCATTATTTTACTGCTGCCTATTTTTTTCCCGTTTTAAAAAAGATAGCAATCTGCTCATTAAAGAGAGCTTAGGATAAAAGGGTGATATAGAAAATATAAACGAGGCACCTATAAAATTTGTATAGGTGCTTTGTCTATGTATCTTGAACTGTAAGAGGAATATCAGTTTCTTTGGTAGAAGTGGCTTTATGAAACCTTTTGAAGTGGTACATCTGATTATCGGCTTCTACAAGTGTTTTGTTGAAATCAATCTTTTCTCCTCCTTGAAAAATGCTGCACCCATAAGAGACTGTTGGCAACGGGTTGCCTGTATCGCGTTTTTTTGTAAGAGAATCTGTCATAAGCCTGAGTTGAAATTCAATCTTTTCTCTATCTGTTTCACTCCCTATAATAGAGAACTCATCTCCTCCAAAACGATAGCAGGTGTAATGCTCACTAAAAGACTGTCGAATAATCTCCGCCACTGTTTTAATAACTTTATCTCCATAATCGTGCCCATATGTGTCATTGACAATTTTGAAATCGTTGATATCTAGGATGATAAGAGAAAACGCCTTTGGTCCTACTAGCTGTTTTGCTGCTTTATCAAAAGCAGCTCGGTTGTAGAGACCGGTTAATGTGTCGAAGCTATTGTCAAATTCAGATATCATTAAAAAATATAAAAACAAAGACAATGTTACGCAATGCCAAGAGGAATAGGCAAAGGGAAATACAAGTTGAATGCTCGTGCCTAAAATAGTGAAAATAGACAATAAAATCATCTTGCGCATTATAGGATAACTATACTTTTTACATACACCTAAAGTGGTGATGATGAGTAATAAAAAATTTATAATGTAAACTGATATAAAAATAAAAAAGTAATCTCCCCTTATGTACTGGTTATTAGTATCAACATAAAAAATGAATTTAAATAGTGGGGATAAAACTGTAGCAATGATGTTTATTAATGTTGGAATCAGCAAAAGCATATGTGTTTTAAGAGTCCTCATGTTAAAAATCGCTATGATTGCAATAGGAATCATAGGCGTAAGTGCAAAGCCGAGGATGTTGCTTAGGATATTCATGCTTCGAAGACTGATACTGCCGTTGTTGGCGAATATCGTACCGGCTTCAGATAAAATTATAATAACGGTAAGGATTATTCCAATGGCAAATGGTTTTTTACGATATATGTTCAAAGTAGTATTGGTATTCAACAAACCGAGCAAGAGAAAAAGTGCGGCTATGTCTAGAGTATAAGTAGCGATATACATTATGGATTTGAGCCCCCTGGAGAACAATTGATTTTATCTTTAATCATATTCACTAATAAGACTAATGCCAATATCAGTAACATAGCGAACATCACAACAAAACCGAGTTCTGAATTTTGCAAAAAATATCCTGGGCTTTGTATCAATGTATATATTAATGCTCCAGTAGACAACAGATATAGCTGATGACTCCATGGTTTAAGCTTCAACAACCCAAATCCAGCAGAAATCAACCCTGCTGCAGTAGCAAGTTCTGCAAAGATATGAAGCAATAGCCTTGCTGGCTCAGTTGCTAGCTCAGGGATGGCTCCTAAAAGATAAAATACTATCCACATCATAAACATGGAAATACCAACCATAATAGAATAAATTGCTGCTGATTTTCTAAGCATATGCAACTCTCCTTGTATATTAGTATTTGTCAGAGTCGTAGCGCACTGACATTATATTCCTGTTGATCCTTCACGCCACATGGGCAAATAGAACTGTATCGACTTTGAATAGTTATGCGAAATTCACAGGTCGGATTTGTTGCAATATGATAGAGTAGAGCAGTGGGGTTACCACCGCCCCCTCATCAAACCGTACGTGCGG
>CAZOTE010000128.1:0-4320 GCA_964582705.1 uncultured Eubacteriaceae bacterium
CTAGGATGTTCATCGGAGTTGCGGCTTCTGGAGCCTTTTATCTGCTTAATGAAAAACTCAGCCTGCCGGATATTTTGTCTGCATCGATATCCGGAGCATTGGGTATGCTTACCAATACTATTTTGGTTGTGACTATGCTTTATGTAGTGCATGGACAAAATATGGTTGAAGCAATGGGAGGTATGGGCCTGATAACTGCCCTTGGCGTATTGTTTGCATCCAATGGCATAATAGAAATGATCAGCGCAGCAATAGTTGTGCCTATATTATATAAGATATTTCTACAATACAATAACAGATAGAATTAAATAAATAACTAGTAAAGAAGTGATTAAAATGCTGATGACAGTGGATGTTGGCAATACAAACATTGAAATAGGTTTATTTGACAAGGACGAATTCGTGGGAACCTGGAGAATGATAACAAATACAAGGAAGACCTCGGATGAATATGGGGTTTTTATTATCACCTTGCTCAATACAAAACAAATTGACGTAAAGAATATAAAAGACGTAATTATATCTTCTGTTGTTCCAAACATAATGTATTCTCTCGTGAATGGAATTAAAAAATACTTGAATATCAAGCCAATGATTATTGAACCGGGAATTAAAACTGGGATCAGCATACAGACTGAAAATCCAAAAGAAGTAGGGGCGGACAGAATATGCGATGTGGTCGGAGCGTATTATATTTATGGAGGGCCGTCAATCGTAATTGACTTTGGCACCGCTACCACCTTTGATTATGTCAATGAGAAGGGGGTTTTCTGTGCGGCTGTAACTTCTCCGGGAATCCAGATATCTGCTGATGCCTTGTGGAGCAGGGCTGCCCAGCTTCCCAACATAGAAATAGAAAAACCCAAGAGCATTCTTGCCAGAAACACCATAACCAGCATGCAAGCGGGTTTGGTGTATGGCTATATCGGACAGGTCGAGTATATTGTAAAAAAAATAAAGGAAGAAACGGGAAGACATGACGCTAAGGTAATAGCTACCGGAGGTTATGCCAAGATAATATACCCGGAGACAGATGCCATAGACATCTTCGATCCAACATTGTCTCTTAAGGGAATAAAAATGATATACGATAGAAACAAGCAGGTGAAAGTTTGAAAATAGGTGATATTGAATTTAAGGATAAGCTGTTTTTGGCTCCTATGGCAGGTGTTACAAATCTGCCCTTTAGACTGATGTGCGTGGAAGAAGGATGCCGGCTTACATATACTGAGATGGTAAGCGCCAAAGCATTGTATTATAACGATAAAAAAACCTTGGAGCTTCTAGAGACTACAGGCGAGGATAGGCCTTGCGGGGTACAGATTTTCGGATCTGATCCTCATATTATCTACGACGTTATCAAAACGAAGATTAATGGAATGGATTTCGAATTGATCGACATAAATGCAGGTTGTCCCGCACCAAAGATAGTGAAAAATGGAGAAGGATCTGCTCTGATGAAAAACCCAGAACTGATGAGAGAAATTTTGGAAAGAGCAGTTGAGGCGAGCGATAAGCCCATCACTTTAAAAATCAGAGCCGGATGGAACGAAGACCAGACAAATGCAGTAGAAATCGCCAAGATTGCCGAGGAAGCTGGAGCAGCGGCGGTAACGGTTCACGGAAGGACCAGGGAACAGTTCTACTCAGGCAAAGCTGATTGGGAGATAATCAAAAAGGTTAAGGATTCAGTTGCCATTCCTGTTATTGGAAATGGAGATGTTGACAGCAGACGGTCTGCTCAGAGGATGATTGAGTCAACAGGATGTGATGGCGTCATGATTGGGAGAGCGGCGCTAGGCAACCCATGGATATTCAACTCAAGTCAGAAAGAAAAAGTTACTGACGAACAGCGCATAGGTAAATGCAGGTCATATTTTATAGAACTACTGAAAAGCAAACCTGAGAAAGTGGCATTAGGCGAAATAAGAAAACATGCTTCATGGTTTACCAAAGGCGTGCGAGGATCAGGAGATTTCAGGAATAAAATAAACAAGTCGATTTGCGTAGACGAAGTGTTTGAATTGATAGAAGAGTATGAAAATAAGACAGTCCAAAAGAATTTGTAAAAAAAGTTTGTTTTTTTTATAAAAATAACTATAATAATAGTTATATATTCAGATGCATGAATTAAAATCGCAACTATGATGACTTAGATCGGGGTATCTGCTTGTTTGCGGTATATAAGACAAAACTATTTAGTTATGAAAAGGGGAATCATATATGGCTCAGAAAGAATTGATCTTAACTTATGAAGGATTAAAAAAACTTGAAAACGAACTCGAAAAGCTTAAAACCGTCAGAAGGCGAGAGGTGGCTGAAAGAATTAAAACAGCTAGAGAGTTTGGCGACTTAAGCGAGAATGCGGAGTATGATGAGGCGAAAAACGAGCAGGCGTTTATCGAAGGAAGAATTGCCGAGCTCGAGCACAAGCTTAAAAACGCAAAGGTTATTGACGAAGACGATATCGGCACTGATATTGTTAGCATAGGATCCACCGTGAAAGTAAAGGACGACGGATTGGACGAAGAGTTTACGTACCACATAGTAAGTTCAGCTGAAGCTGATCCCATGGATGATAAGATATCAAACGAATCTCCCGTCGGTGCAGCCTTGATAAGCAAAAAAGTAGGGGACAAGATTATAATAGATGTTCCAGACGGGAATGTTATTATGGAGATAATTGAAATAAGCAAGTAGTATTGAGGAGGAAAGTCATTGACGTTGGAAAACGGAGAAAATTTAAGCGAACTTCTGCAGATCAGAAGAGAAAAACTCGCAAAGCTAATTGAAGGAGGAAATGATCCGTTCAAGCAGACAAAATACAGCGTTACACATTACGCAAAAGTCTTGGAAGAGCAATTTGAAGAGATGGAAGGGAAAAAAGTCTCCTTGGCCGGAAGGATCATGTCAAAAAGAGGACAGGGAAAGGTCGGGTTTTACGATCTGCAGGACTCAACAGGCAGAATACAGCTTTTTTTAAAAAAGGATTTGCTTGGTGAGGAATTATACGAAGAAATAAAGACTTTGGACATTGGAGATATCCTTGGGATAAAAGGCGAGGTGTTTAAGACAAAGATGGGACAGGTTTCCGTTAGAGTCGAGGAGCTAGTGCTTTTGAGCAAGTCGCTGCAGATACTTCCTGAAAAATTTCATGGTTTAAAAGATCCTGACTTGAGATACAGGCAAAGATATGTAGATATCATTATGAATCCAGCAGTTAAAGACGTTTTTATAACCAGGTCAAAGATAATGAATGCTATCAGAGATTTTTTAAACGGCAGAGGATTTTTAGAGGTTGAAACTCCCGTGCTGTCAAATTTGGCTGGTGGAGCCAATGCCAGGCCATTTGCTACCCACCACAATGCCTTAGACATACCAATGTTTTTGCGAATAGCCTTGGAGCTGCCTCTAAAGAGACTGATCGTAGGGGGATTTGACAAGGTTTATGAGCTTAGCAGGGTTTTTAGAAATGAAGGAATGGATTCGACACATAATCCGGAATTCACGATGCTCGAGACCTATGAGGCATATGCCGATTACGAAGATGTAATGAAGATGGTGGAAGAGCTTCTATACGATGTTTCCCTTAAAATCAAAGGGACAGATACAGTTGATTATCAAGGCGATGAGATAAGCTTCAAGCCGCCCTTTAAAAGAGCTAGAATGGTAGATCTTGTAAAAGAACATACAGGGGTTGATTTTGATTCGATTGAAAATCAGTCTGCTGCATATGCAGAGGGAATCAAACTAGGTCTTGAGATAGAAAAACACACATCAATTGGTAAAATCATGGAAGAGGCATTTGACACTTTTGTAGAGGATAAATTAATCCAGCCTACATTTGTCACTCATCATCCGGTAGATATATCCCCATTGGCTAAAAAAGATTACAGCAATCCGAAATATACTGAGAGATTCGAACTATTTATAAGGGGGTCTGAGTATGCCAATGCGTTTTCAGAGCTTAATGACCCTATAGATCAAAAGGGAAGGTTCGAAAGCCAAGTTGAAAACAAGAACAGTGGCGATGATGAAGCTCATCCATATGATCAGGACTTTATAAACGCACTGGAAGTTGGTCTTCCGCCTACTGGAGGACTTGGAATAGGAATTGACAGACTTGTAATGCTGATGACTGACCAAAGAAGCATCAGGGATGTAATACTATTTCCTACGATGAAACCTGAAGCCGCGAAATAAACATTAAAAGCCAATGCACCTGGCTCATCCTCTGACGCCCATTTTGATTTTATTCTAAATTAATGTTTCAGACATATGGATATGGGGTAATAATAATGTTACACAGGGCATTTACCT
>CAZOTE010000129.1:0-4308 GCA_964582705.1 uncultured Eubacteriaceae bacterium
CCCTCCTGTGTTTCACCTAAGAAAATCATAATGCCTAGTGCTAAGGTAAACAGAAGCAATGCCAAAATTGAAAACAGCATTGTTCCAAACAAACAGATAAACTCACAAATCAGCAATATAACAGTAAGTATCAAGGTAATTGGAAATAAAAATATCTTTAGCAGTATCCTCATGGTAGAGACCTCCTTTTTGTTGCAATCCGCTCTTATAAAACAAGCATATCAAAATCGGAAAAAGTAGTCCATGATACCAGTTTTCATATTGCAGCAAGGCGAGAGAGAATTTCCCCCGCCATATCCCATAATTTATCATAGCTTTGTTGTAAATCCTCCAAGTCTTCACCGTAGATATGCCCTGTTTCATGAACTCGTTTTGTAAGCTGATTAAGATTGTTACTTGTGCGTCTTAGTAGTGAAACAAGCTCCCGGATATCAGATAAATCAAGTTGTATCACATAACCGTCCACTGCCATTTTACGAAGATATGCCCCTAAATTTTTTGTACCAAGCTGTGCCATCTTTTCCTCTATAAATTTTCGTTCCTGTTCTGATACCATAAAGTGCAGCTGTATATCCCTTTTTCGCTTCGCCATTACCGAACCTCCACATATTTGTTTTGCTTTTCCTTGGTTTCTATACCTGCCACTGGGTACTGCTTTAGGTTATCTAATACCGAAGGTCGTTCTTTTTTAGAAACTTGCCTGTCAGCCTGTTCCTGGGGCTTAGAAGCCCCCATGTTCAGCTCCGCATCAAGGATAGCAAGACGAGAAACCTTGTCTTTTAATTCCTTCTCCTGCGGAAACGGTTTACCGACCTCAGATTTTGCTGCCTCTTGCTGTTTGTAGAGATTATCAAGTTGATACGTAACGGCTTTTAATCTATCAGGCATAGCAGTAAGGATATTGTCAATCCGGGTAAGATTTCCTCTTGCGTCCATGCCCAGCTTGACTGTATGGCTCATTACTCCCTTTAAGGTGAGCTGAAATTCATTATAAAAACCGTCATAGGATAGGTGCATAGTAAAGCCTCTGTAACTGCCTATTTCCACAAGTTCTTTACCTTTTATCTCTTTGCAAGTCTCAAGGAGAGCAGCTCCCGCATTTTCTTTATCTATCAATATGTTGCCTTTAATTATCATCGGCAAAAAAGCACCTTCAACAGGCGTATTCTCAGTAAGGGTCTTTAAATCTTGCTCAAATCCTTTAATAAAGCCTTTGTTCTTCTCAATGTTTTCAGGAAAGTATTTTAAAAGGTTATCTTCCAGTCGATACTGGTTACTTTGGTGGCTTGCTTTTAATAGTTTGAGCCTTGATACCTCAATATCAAGATCCATTTTTTCCTTAATTTTTGGATTGCCAGCACATAGAGCCTTAATTTCCGCATAAGACAAGGCTGCCTCATCTACGTCCTCACAGGAACGGACAGGACTTTTTGATGTCATTATCTGCGAAATAAATTTCTGCTTATTTTCTACTGTCTGGTCGAGTAGGTCAGCGGTATCGCTACCGCCTTCCCCTCTAAGAACCGTGCATGAGAGTTTCCCCTCACACGGCTCAAGTTTCTATAAGCCCTTCTTCGAGAGCCAGCATTTAACTGTTCTTCAAGGCATGAAGTTTTCCGTGACATTCAGGGTGTACAAGGTTTTTGGTCATATTCGTTCCATCGCCAACTTGATGAATACGGAAGTCTGTTTCAAGGGTAATTTTACCGCCACAGTAACTGCAACAACCCTTTTGGTTTACATACAGCTTATTTATGATAGTCCTACCCTTGATTTCGTTCCTCATCTGCTTGTCAGTTCTTTCTTCAAAATACAACTGCCAGTCTTCATCAAAAGGGTTCGCTTCTGCTTTTATCTTAGTAAATCTTCGGATATCTGTATCTGTTGCATATATTAAACGGATATAATAATCTTCACCATTTTTCATCTTACTATCCGTAGGAACACTAAAAGTCCATGTCCTATTTCCGATTGTATGGAAATATTTCTTAGTAACCCACTTTCTACTTTTCTTAGGATGTCGCCTTTTACACCATTGCCATAGGCATTCCCAAATTTCATAATCAAGCTTTTCAAACGCTTTCGCAGATACATTGAACTTCTGATAGTTCACCCACCCCCTAATTATAGGGTTTAGTTTCCTTATCAGAAACTCTTGTTTTGCTGATTGATTACTTTTAATAACCTCTCTGATTTTATTGATTATCGCTTCATAATTTTTATTGGAGGGTTTCGTCAATAGCTTGTTTCCATACATTCTAACATTGCACCCCAAGAAGTCGAAACCGTCATTGATGTGAGTAATTAGTGTTTTTTCCTCTGATAGCTCTAATCCTCTTTCTGCAAGAAATTCTATGATAATAGGTTTAACACCGTTTTCAAGGATTTCTCTGCTTTCTCCTGTTACAATAAAGTCATCAGCATATCTCACGAAATTAACTTTTGGAAAATATGTTTTCCCGTTCACCTTCCGTTTATGATATTTATCCTTGATTGCCTTTTCTAAGCCATCAAGTACCATGTTACAGATTGTCGGTGAAATGGGTGACCCCTGTGGACTTCCAAATTCTGTTGGAAACAGTTTCTTGGTTTCAATATATCCACATTTAAGCCACTTTTCTAATATTTCCTTATCCATTGGGATATTTTCTAGTATCCATTCGTGACTAATGTTGTCAAAGCAACCTTTAATATCCCCTTCAAGCACCCATTTGGCTGATTTTCCTTTATTCAGATTTTTAAAGCACTGTTCGATTGCATCTTGTGTACATCTTTTTGTCCGAAATCCGTATGAATTAGGGTCTGCTGTTGTTTCTGCAATCGGCTCTAATGCAAATTTATATAAAGTCTGCATAGCTCTATCAATCATGGTTGGAATACTTAAAGGTCTTCTTTTACCATTCTTCTTAGGGATATAGACCCTTTTTAATGGCATTGGGTTATATCCTCTGCGTTTTAGCCTTGCTATCGCTTGATATTTGTCTTTTGGTGTTGCCCAGATTTCTCCGTCAACTCCTGGTGTGTTTTTGCCTTGATTTTCAGTAACCCTTTTTACTGCCAATGCTTTGGCATAAAAAGAGGTGGTGAGCAAGTATTGTAATGATTTTACTTTATTTAACTTACCCTCCTGCCATGCTTTCACAATACGCATTTGCAGGTTTTTAACATAGCTTTGAGCTCTGTTCCAGTCAATGCTTTCCCATTCTCTTGCCATGTCAGAAGTAGCACACGTTTCAACGTTCATTTGCTTTCTCCTTTCAAAATTCTGTAAATTATCTTGTAATTAGAAACCTAATGGAAGTCTGCACCCTTTCGGGTTAGGGCAAATTTTGAACCCCTATCTATCTCATTACCAGATGGCATTCGCTTTTTCCATTTTCCTTTACCCGCACTGCTATCGGCATTCCTTACGGTCTGCTTTGCTAAAAGCAGCAATACGGGCTTACCATGTTCCGCCTAATTAATAATTGATGGTTTAGGTTCTACCTCTCCGCCGGCAGTCTTATGTCCGTGTAACCCCACTATGGAAAGGATTATCCGACTGCGTACCATTTTGGTTCAGGCTTATCAGCAACTTTAGCCTGTTCGCCTTAACGACGTTTATCAGTAGTTCACTTACGTTAACCATGCCATCGAGCCTGCTCCCTAACCGTATTGTGCTAACAGTTTTGGCTCTGCCTCACGGCTTCACCTCCAAATAGGGCTACATTTTCATATCAGCTTACCACACTGTCGTTACCAGCAATGCAGTTGATATTAGGCTCAACTAACGGAATAGTTGGTCTGGTCATGTTGCCAGACAATTAATTAGGCGACTTCATGTCGCACCCATAAATATGCGTCAAAGGTTGCCTCTGTCACATAGCGATAAATATTCACTTCCTCGTTTAAATTTCCTTGTCGTTCAATTCTTCCGGAGCGCTGTGTCAAATCCCCTGGACGCCACGGGCAGTCAAGGTCATGGAGAGCCACAAGACGGTCTTGTATATTGGTACCTGCACCGCATTTGGCTGTACTACCAATTAATATACGGACATCACCGCTACGCACCTTGGCAAATAACTCTTTCTTCCTAACTTCTGTATTTGCTTCATGAATAAAGGCTACTTCATGGGCAGGAACACCTTTTTTAACCAGCTTCTCCCGTATATCATCATAAACATTGAATGTAGCGATATAAGCCGCTTCCTCCTGAGCCAATCTGTCCTCCAAAGCATAAAGCTCCGTACCATTAATTGTTTTGTTTCCTGCTTCTGCTACCCTTTGCTCCTGAGTTGTTCTTCCTTTTGGAGTAGAAATATCACAGAA
>CAZOTE010000130.1:0-4192 GCA_964582705.1 uncultured Eubacteriaceae bacterium
GTACGTACGGTTCAATGAGAGGGAAGTAATACTGGCTATTATTTCTCTACTCTATATTTAGAGATATATTTACAGTAGGTTTTTTATTTTGATGCATAGACAAACAATAAATATTTTTTATATGGTATAATTGGGGGAGTGATGATTAAAGGAAGGAAGAAAATATGAGTATTAAAATGATAGCTTTTGATTTAGACGGAACCTTGTTGAATGACAAGCAGCGCATAACTCAAAAGACGTTAAAGGAAATAAAAAGAGTCAAGAACGAAGGAATTAAAATATCGGTTGCCACAGGGAGAAGTTATTCTGCAAGCAAATTTTATGCAAATCAGATAGAAGCCGATTATATAGTCTGCTGCAACGGAGCCATAGTTTATGATGTGGCCCTTGATCATGTAATCTATAAGAAACCAATGCCTCAGGATACGGCGCATCAAATAATTGAAGACATGTATAAATATTCTGACGTTCTCAAAATTCAATGGGATAGCTTTGATACCTACTATTCAAATAATCTGCTTCCCTTTGAAGAAGATTATATTAGCGCTTACAAGAGTGAGTACCCCATGGAGTCCTTTAATTTGATGCTGCTCAAATCTATTGAAGGCAAGCAAGAGATATTAAGGAAAGAAGAAATATATCAGATATTTACATTTTCTATGTCGGATGGCGATAAAAGCTATATGAATATCTTAGAATCATTAAGAGGCTATGATGGCATAAGCTATGTGGATTTTAAAGAAAACTACACGGATATAACTCACAAGGATGTCAGTAAAGGCGAAGCCCTTAAGTATTTGTTTGATTTGAATAAGCTAGATACAAAAGATCTCATGGCCTTCGGAGACAATCATAATGATGAGACGATGATGACAATAGCCGGTGCCTCAGTCGCGATGGGTAATGCACATCAGTCCATAAAGGATAAATCAAAGTATATTGCCGGTGAGAATTGCGATGAGGGAATAGCTGAATTTATGCAAAATTATTTCAAATAAAACTGCACATGTATTGTATTTATTTTTAACAATAGAGGCTTATAATCCGTTACATTAAATTGAGTATTCTGAAAAAAGCATACATAATCATAAGCACACCTCAATAAGTATGCGACAAAACAAGAAAAAGGATATACAAATAGATAAATAATATGGTACAATGAGTCATATATACAATAAAAGACATACGTTATCCTGTGTACACAAGTCAATTCGTGTGTAATTCTATATACAATGTACAATGCCTATGTTATAATTGACATGCTATTGCGCCCCAAAGCGTATGGTTTTTAACACATGGCATTTATTTTCATTAACAATTTTTATTGAAATATAAGGAGGTTCATTCATGGCAAGAAAAATGAAAACTATGGATGGTAACACGGCTGCGGCTTATGTATCTTATGCATTTACCGAAGTTGCTGCTATCTATCCAATCACTCCATCATCCAATATGGCAGAAATGGTGGATGAGTGGTCGGCAAAAGGCCAAAAAAACATCTTTGGTGAAACAGTAGATGTAGTTGAGATGCAATCTGAGGCGGGAGCCGCAGGAGCAGTTCACGGTTCTTTAGCTGCTGGTGCGTTGACAAGTACGTACACTGCTTCTCAAGGGCTTTTATTAATGCTTCCAAACATGTACAAAATTGCAGGAGAGTTGCTGCCAGGAGTATTCCATGTTAGCGCAAGAGCAATTGCAGGACACGCACTATCAATTTTCGGCGATCACTCAGACGTTATGTCTGCAAAGCCTACAGGATTCGCTCTACTTGCTTCAAACAGTGTTCAAGAGGTTATGGATCTTGGTGGCATCGCTCACTTGGCGGCCATTAAGACTAGAGTTCCTTTCCTTCATTTCTTTGACGGTTTTAGAACATCTCATGAAATTCAAAAGATTGAGCAAATCGAATATGAAGAATTTGCTGAACTTTTAGATTTTGAAGCAGTTCAAGAATTTAGAGACAGAGCCCTGAATCCAGAGCATCCTGTTACTAGAGGTACAGCACAAAATCCAGATATATTCTTCCAGGCAAGAGAAGCTTTAAATCCATTTTACGAAAGTGTTCCTGATGTAGTAGCAGACTACATGAAGGAAATAACAAAGCTGACAGGAAGAGAATACAAGCCTTTTGATTATTATGGAGCTAAAGACGCAACTGAAGTAATCATAGCGATGGGCTCTGTAGTAGATACCATCGAAGAGACTGTTGACTATCTTGTTTCAAAAGGAAAGAAAGTCGGAGTAATAAAGGTAAGACTTTACAGACCTTTCTCAGAAAAGTATTTCTTCGATGTATTGCCTGATACTGTGGAAAAAATTGCAGTTTTAGATAGAAGCAAAGAATTAGGAGCTCTTGGAGATGCTCTTTATGAAGACGTAAGAACCTTGTTCTACGACAAAGATAAGAAGCCTGTAATCGTAGGCGGAAGATATGGTCTTGGTTCAAAAGATACCACTCCATCTCAAATCTTATCTGTCTATGAAAACTTAAGCACAGCTGAGCCTAAAAATGGATTCACAGTTGGTATTGTTGACGATGTTACTTTTACTTCCCTGGAAGAAAAAGAAGTTATCAACACAACTCCGGAAGGAACAATAAGATGTAAATTCTGGGGATTGGGATCTGATGGAACAGTTGGAGCAAATAAAAACGCAATCAAGGTAATAGGTGACAATACAGACATGTATGCCCAAGGATATTTCTCTTACGACAGTAAGAAATCAGGTGGAGTTACTATTTCTCACTTGAGATTCGGTAAAAAGCCTATTAAATCAACTTACTTAATAGATGAGGCTGATTTTGTTTCATGTTCAACACAAGCATATGTATATCAGTATGATCTTCTTAAAGGGTTGAAAAAGGGTGGTACATTCTTGTTTAACACCATCTGGACCCCGGAAGAACTAGCTGAGCATTTACCTGCAGAAATGAAAAGATTTATCGCTAACAATGATATAGAATTCTACACAATCAATGCTACGAAACTAGCTGAAGAGCTTGGTCTTGGAAACAGAACCAACACTATCATGCAATCAGCATTCTTCAAGCTGGCGAAGGTTATGGATCTTGACGAAGCAATTGGCTATCTTAAGGATGCCATCAAGAAGTCTTATGGAAGCAAGGGAGATGCCATTGTCAACATGAACAACCAAGCTGTTGACCAAGGAATTAACGCACTTGTTAAGATAGAAGTTCCTGCTGACTGGGCAGATGCTAAGGAGAATCCGGCACATGCTTCTACAAAAGATGAGCCTGATTTCATTAAAAACGTGTTGAGACCTATGAATAGACAAGAAGGGGACATACTGCCAGTTTCAACATTTACTGGAAGAGAAGACGGAACCTTCCCACAAGGTACAGCTGCTTATGAAAAAAGAGGTATTGCAGTAAACGTGCCGGAGTGGCAAATAGACAACTGTATCCAATGTAACCAATGTGCATTCGTATGTCCTCATGCGGCGATCAGACCTTTCCTTGCAACTGAGGAAGAAATGAAAAATGCACCGGAGACTTTCGAGGCTAAGAAAACCATTGGAAAAGGATTCGAAGACTATAAATATAGAATTCAAGTTTCTATTATGGACTGTACAGGTTGCGGAAATTGCGCCGATATCTGTCCTTCAAAGCAAAAATCATTGTTGATGAAGCCAATAGGAACACAAGAAGAACAAATAGAAAACTGGGATTATGCGGTTACTCTTCCTGTAAGAGATAATATCGTTGCCAAGACTACAGTAAAAGGAAGCCAATTTGCTCAGCCGTTACTAGAGTTCTCAGGAGCTTGTGCAGGTTGTGGTGAGACTCCTTATGCAAAGGCAATCACTCAACTTTACGGAGATAGAATGATGATAGCTAATGCTACTGGATGTTCTTCAATCTGGGGTGGTTCAGCTCCTTCAACTCCATACTGTACAGATGCACAGGGCAAAGGTCCAGCTTGGGCTAACTCTTTGTTCGAAGACAATGCAGAGTATGGTTTCGGTATGGCTATAGCTGTGAAGAAGAACAGGACTACAATAGAGAATGCATTAAACCACATAATGGAGTGCTGTGATGATGAAAAAGTCAAAGCTGCTGCTGCCAAGTGGATTGAAACTAAAAAAGACGGAGAAGCTTCTAAAGCTGCTTCAAAAGAACTATTAGCGGTACTGACCGATGCTAAGGCGACTTGCACGGATTGTGCTAAAAGCA
>CAZOTE010000131.1:0-4120 GCA_964582705.1 uncultured Eubacteriaceae bacterium
AGGATCCTGTGCAAAGTCTTTCGCATGTCGTTTCTACTTACTACCTTGTCCACGAATCCGTGATCCTGCAGGAACTCGGCGCTTTGGAAACCTTCAGGCAGTTCCTGGCGAATAGTCTGTTTGATTACTCTAGGACCGGCAAAGCCTATGAGAGCTCCAGGTTCTGCCAAAATAATATCCCCCAGCATTGCGAAGCTGGCCGTCACGCCACCGGTAGTTGGGTGGGTGAGGACGCATACGTATAAAAGCCCCATTTCTGAGTGTTTTTTAAGGGCGGCACTGACCTTTGCCATTTGCATGAGAGACACGATGCCCTCCTGCATCCTGGCTCCGCCGGAGGCGCAGTATATGACCAGGGGGAGTCTGTGTTTCATGGATTTTTCAACAGCCCGGGTAATTTTTTCGCCGACGATGCTTCCCATGCTGCCCATCATAAAGCTAGAATCCATAGCGCATACTACACATCTTTTTCCATGGATATCTCCATAGCCTGTTATTACCGCTTCTTTTATTCCAGACTGCTTTGCGGCTTTTTCCAATTTATCTACGTAGCCGGGGAATTCAAGGACATTTTTTGTCTTCATCAATTTATTGAATTCTCTAAAGGTCCCAAAATCTACCGTAAGCTCGATTCGGGCATACGCTTTTAAGGGGAAATGATGTCCGCATTTTGGGCATACATGCTTGTTTTGCTCCAAATCCTGATAATATACCATTTCAGAGCAACTCTCGCATTTGTTGTATAATTTATCCGGCACTTCTTTTTGTTTGAACTGACTAGAGCTGAAATTCTTTTGTTTTCCAAAAAATTTAAACATTTTATCAAACCTATCCGATTATTTTATTTACAAAATTTGTGTTGAATTCTCCTGCAAGAAAATCAGGGTGGCTGAGGATTCTCTTTTGGAGACTTGTATTTGTCTTGATACCTGATACCACCAGTTCGTCCAAGGCTACTTTCATCTTCTGGATGGCCTCAGCTCTATCATTGCCCCAGCAAATAATCTTGCATAGCATGGAATCATAATAAACAGGGATTTTATATCCGGGGTAAAGGTGGGTATCAACCCTAATTCCGTTTCCTCCAGGAAGGTGCAAGTCAGTTATGGTTCCTGCGCTTGGAGCAAAGTGGTTGTCCGGGTCCTCGGCGTTTATCCTACATTCTATGGAGTGGCCTCTGATGATGACGTCCTCTTGATTTATTGTCAGCTTGTCACCACGGGCTATTTTAATCTGCTCTTTGATAAGGTCTATTCCCGTAACCATTTCGGTGGTGGGATGTTCCACCTGTATCCGGGTGTTCATTTCTATAAAATAATAGTTGTTGTCGTTGTCCACCAAGAACTCCACTGTTCCGGCACTATTATATTCAATGGCTTTTGCGGCCAATACTGCGCTGTCGCCCATGTTTTTTCTCATGACATCGCTAATGTAGGATGATGGAGCTTCCTCTATCATCTTTTGATTGTTCCTTTGTATGGAACACTCCCTGTCGAAGAGGTGTATTGTATTGCCGTGTTTGTCTGCCAGGATTTGAAACTCCACATGTCGAGATTCGGTTATGTATTTTTCTATATATATGGAAGAATCTCCAAAAGCGTTTTGAGCTTCGTTTTTGGCCTGATCGATAAATCTGGACAAATCTTCAAAGGTGTTTACTATCCGCATGCCCTTGCCGCCGCCACCCATTGAAGCTTTGATTATTACTGGAAAGCCTATTTCCTTGGCTACTACCAAAGCTTGGTCCATGTCATGGATAAGGCCGTCTGAGCCGGGAATTACTGGAACTCCACTGCTTTTCATCAGCTCTCTCGCGATTGACTTGTTGCCCATGTTCAAGATGGCATCGGAATCGGGACCTATAAAGATTATCCCGCACTCTTCGCACATCTTTGCGAACCTGCTGTTTTCGGACAAAAAGCCGTATCCGGGATGGATTGCGTCAACACCCAGGGTCACGGCTGTGCTCATGATTCGTTCTAAATTAAGGTAGCTGTCCTTTGGAGATCCCGTTCCTATGCATATGGCATAATCGGCAAGTGCAGCATGTAGGCTGTCTTTGTCAGCAGTGGAGTACACTGCCACGGTTTCTATGTTCATTTCCTTGCAAGCCCTTATGATCCTGACTGCTATCTCTCCACGATTGGCTATCAGGACACGGTTAAAATGCGTCATAATCACTTCGTCCTTTCTATAACCATTATTGGTTGGTCGAATTCCACGATGTCCTGGTTCGCAACCATAACTGATTTCACCTTGCCTTCACAGGGGCTTTTGATTTCGTTGAATACCTTCATCGCCTCAAGGATGCAAATGACCTCGCCTTCCTTTACGTAATCGCCAATCTTTTTAAATGGAGGCGCATCCGGTGTGGGTGACTCGTAGTATATCCCTACCAGTGGAGATTTTACCGTAACCTCATTGTCTGCAGGGATGACATCTGCATCTGCAGGTTGTGCTGCTAAAGGTGCAGGTTGCTGAAGCTGTGAGTGTGAAACCTCTTTTATAATAGTTTGAACAGAGTCTTCAGAATTGTTTTTTATGATATTTAGTTCGAATTCATCTTCCCTTAAATAGAATTCTCCAATTGTGCTCTTTTCTAATCGGTCAATAAGTAATATAATTTCATTAACGTCCAAAATAGTACCTCCCAAATAATTACTTCGTATTTTGTGCCAAATTCTTTGACAATCAAAGTATATTTGAAATATAATACAAAGAACAATAATTGTCAACCTAAAAAGATAATCAAGGAGGATCATTAATGATAATACAACCTGCGATAAAAAGCAACATCTGCGTTAGAGTACACCCTATAGGGTGCAAGGAAAACGTGCGAAGACAAATTGAGTTTGTAAAACAATCCGGAGAGTTCAAAGGACCAAAGACCGCGCTTATTATAGGGGGGTCATCGGGATACGGTTTGGCCAGCAGGATCGCCCTTGGCTTTGGATGCAAGACCAACACCGTTAACGTATCATTTGAGATGGAGCCAAGAGGAGCGACTAGGACCGGGACTGCCGGTTGGTGGAACAACATCTTTTTTCAACAGTTTGCAAAGGAAGAGGGCCTTTCTTTCAAGGATTTTGTGGGGGATGCCTTTTCTTTTGAGATGAAAGAAGTGGTGGTGGACTATATAAAGAAGAAATACGGCAAAATCGATCTTTTAATATACAGTCTGGCTTCAAACAGAAGAACTGATCCCAGGGACCGGGTTACATATAAATCCGTTCTCAAGAGCATTGGCGATGAGGTAAGGGGATATTCCATTGATATAACAAGCCTTTCCCTTAAAGAAGAAATAATGGAACCTGCTACTGAAGAAGAAATTAATAATACCATAAAGGTAATGGGTGGAGAAGACTGGCAGATGTGGGTGGAAATGCTCTCAGAAGCGGGAGTTCTAGCTGATGAATTCAAGACTATAGCTTATACCTATCTTGGATCGCCGGCGACGTATCCCATATACAAAGACGGCACCATCGGTCAGGCTAAAAAGCATTTAGAGCAGACAGCGGCAGCGCTTGACAATATAGTAAAAGAGAAGTACAAAGGGGAAGCCCTGATATCTTCAAGCAAGGCCATCGTCACCAAGGCGAGCATTTACATTCCTATTTTCCCGGTATACGGCGCGATACTCTACAAGGTGATGAAAAAGCACGGAACCCATGAAGGGGAAATAGAGCAGAAGTACAGGTTCTTTAAGGAAATGATATACGGCAATGAGCGGATAACCGACGAAGAGGGCAGAGTGCGTCCTGATAATTTGGAGATGGACGAACAGGTTCAAAGTGAAGTTGAAGATATACTAAAGTCCGTCAGCAACGAAAATGTAAGAGAGATAACGGACATAGAAGGATTTATAGATGACTTCATGAAGATAAACGGATTTAATTTTGACAATGTGGATTATGACGAGGACGTCGATTTAGAAGAACTTGCTAAGCTGGAGTTGCTTTAAGAAATTTATAGTTAAATAAGAAATTATAAATGCCCCTTGGCGTTATTACCTTAATAGGTTGCGCGGAGGGGTTTTTTGCCCCTTATCACATTGGGCGGGTAGTGTTATAATCCCGTCTTTGACAGTTAGAGAGCAAATGAAGCTCGGAAACCCTTGTGT
>CAZOTE010000132.1:0-4104 GCA_964582705.1 uncultured Eubacteriaceae bacterium
TCACCCTTTCTACAAGCTGCCTGACTGGTAATCTTATCATTTTCCACGTATAATCAAATCATCATTAGATGGTGATTTAATTAATTCCTTTCTCCCCGGTTCTCTGGGTTTCTATTTCCATCTTTGATATATTTATAAAAGCACTGTGGATCTCCTCTAATATATTCGTGACATGCCCATCTCATTATATTATAAAAAAGTATAAAACAACAAATTTCAACTCATGTTGAAATTTTGTCTAAAATATTTTCCTATTTATCTTAGCTCAAATATTCCATAAGGATTTGAAATTGAATCAAGGCATAAACAATAAGCCACTAAAATATGATATGTCGTTGTCTTTGTGTCTGTCCTTGTCCAAAAACTCCAATCTGCATATTTACACAATGACACTTTTGTTATATCCTATAGCAAACAATACGGAGGTGCATAAAATAATGAAAGATCAATCGGCTATAAACACTTTTAATTCAATCAAAACCAGGGATTTGGTAGAAACAGGTTTACTTATCGCTTTGGTTTTTGCATCGACTATGTTCATAAACATACGTCTGCCAATCTCAATAAACGGTGGCTTGATACATATGGGAAATGTCGCGCTTTTCCTTTCAGCCATGCTTTTCGGTAAAAACAAAGGTGCAATAGCGGGCGCATTCGGCATGGGACTTTTCGACATACTATCTGGTTGGGCAATATGGGCTCCTTTTACCTTCATAGTCAGAGGCGTCATGGGATACATCATAGGAAGCATATCCCATGGCAATGGCCGTTTCGCTGAAAGCCTTCCTTTTAATGCGCTAGCAATATTTGCCGGAAGCATTTGGATGCTTTTGGGATACTACGTAACAGAAGTAATCCTATATGGAAATCTTTTTTCTCCCATTACATCAATACCAGGAAACATTACTCAGATTTTATTTGGCTGCATCTCACTATTGCTGCTGCCGGTACTTAAAAAGATCGTAGCCGCTAGAAATGCTTAAGGAGGTTTTGTTTTGAAGCAAAGACTGATAATGACCCCGGGTCCTACAGAAATAAGAGAAAACGTTAAAAATGCTTTTCTTTCCCCTGTTACAAACCCGGATTTAGATTTGGATTTTGTAGAATACTATTTTGAAGTCTGCAATAATCTGAAAAATATCTTTAATACTAAAAACGATGTGCTCATCTTAAGCGGCGAGGGTATTCTCGGCCTTGAAGCAAGCTGCGCTTCGTTGATAGAGCCTGGAGACAAGGTGCTGTGCATAAACAACGGAATATTCGGAAGTGGATTTGGTGATTTTGCAAAACTCTATGGAGCCGATGTCACTTACTTTAACGGAGATCTAAGAAGCAACATAGTTCTACAGGAGCTTTCTGATTTTCTTGATAAATCTTCTGAATTCAAGCTTGCGACTCTTGTTCACTGCGAGACCCCTTCAGGAATAACAAACCCTGTTGATAAGCTCTGCCCTCTCTTAAAGAGCAAAGGAATCATCACTGTAGTAGATTCTGTGTCATCTTTTGCCGGAGAGTTGCTTCTAACTGATAAGTGGCAAATGGATATAGTCATAGCTGGATCTCAAAAATGCCTATCTGCTTCTCCTGGATTGACTATCTTAAGTATCAGTCCTGATGCATGGGATGCCATGAAAGATAGAAAAACTCCTATAAGCAGCTTTTACTCCAACCTGTTAACGTGGGAAGACTGGTACGGTAAAAAAGCTTTTCCATATACTCAGCCAGAGAGCAATATCCATCAGCTAAACAGAGCTGTTCTTAATGTTCTTGAAGAACCGGGGTTTCTTTCTCGTCACAAGGAAATCGCGCAAAAAGTCAGAAAATCTTTTATCGATTGCGGCTTTGAGCTTTACGCAAATTCCGGATATTCAAGCACTGTCACCACCATACTGCTACCTAAAGGCGTTGTCTTTGAAAATCTATTTGATATCATGAAAGACGATTTTGGAATATTGATAGGTGGTGGGTTTGACTTTCTGGAAAACAAGATATTCAGAATCGGCCACATGGGCGAGAATTGTTATGACGAAAAGATCTATCGAACTTTAAAATCATTAGATGAGGCATTTGAAAAACTTGGAGTTCCAAAAGGTAAAAAGCTCCACAGAGTTTACGCAGAGCTTGATTAAAAAACTATCGGGTATTGTAGGTTTTTCTCTACATACCCGATAGTTTTCACCATTGCTACTCTTCATCAGAAAGACTTTCATCCAACTCTTCACTGACTGACACAAAATTTGATAGTACAATGTCTAAGATTTCTTTATCTAAATTTGTTATGTACCATTTGTCGTCTATCAGAATACAATCTATTCTAATGCTCTTCTCAACAAATGTCTCGGTGATTTTATCCCTTTGATTGTTTAGCTCGCTGATAAAAATTTGATTCGTCTCTTCTTCAGAGTATTCGATGCCAGCAAAAGCACCTGAAAAAACCTTGGTGAACACCTCTACAATTGTAGCTTTCATAACAGGTCCGCCGTCTACATACATGACATCAACATTGACAGTGGCTTTGTCGCCTTCTACAGTACTTCCACTGATATCATACGTCATTTTTGAAGCATTTTCCCTGAGATAATCCAAAAAATAAGCCTCAAGACTATCTTCTTCTATTTCTTCAAATTCATCGAATATCTCTTGATCTTCTATTTCAGATTTCTCCACAAATTCAGCCATCTTAATAACATCTAGTTCCTTAGAGGCCTCTAAAAACCCTTCAACTGTAGTTTCAGGTTTAGGAGCATTTGAACAACCTGTAATGATTAATATTGCTAGCATTAATATAAATAAAGTTGTAACTTTTTTCATTGATACATCTCCTGTCATAAAAAATATTTTTTAACTATACCCACTAAGTCATCACCATATTTTTGCACTTCACTTCACCAAACCCACTAACTTCTTGTAATTTACCCACGATATCCGGCATTTTCTTTACTACCCCTTCCATTTGCATATTGTTGTAAATATATTACGGCTTTAAAGCCTCCTCTCGACTTTTTTTAAGTCTATACTCTTTAAGTTCTTTGTATATATCAGATTTACCTATTGATCTGAATCGATTATTGCCTTTTGACTCTTCTCTACCATTAGCATCTAAAACTTCTATATCCAAAATGTTTTCAAACCCATTTAGCTCGTTTTCTTTATGATAAGACATTAATATGTTGGCCAACCTATACATTCCTTCTTCTGAAAGCCAGAAATCATCCTTATTAGAATCGTGCAGATTTTTCATATACGAAATCAATTGATCATGCTTTATTATTTGATTCTTTATTTCTTTTTTAGCGTACCTATAATTTAATATTGACCTCGGATTTGCCAATACCACTATTGATTTTAAAATTTCTTCACAATTTTTTTCATTAACTTTTTTCAAATTTTTTATTAGTATCATTTTCAAAAGATCTAAATGCCTTTGATTTTGTACTACAGGACTGTATATTCCTTCTTTCTTGTATATTTTACATTAGACCCACCAGCACGACAATGTCTCTTTTCATCTAGTGCTCTCTCTAATATCCATTTATCCAACACTGGACTACTTGGATAACCAAGTTTCTTAACGGTTCTAGATACACTTTTACCATGCTCAAGATAAATATTTTATATTTATTTCCATTTCCTCTTCTGAGAACTTAGTCTTTTTAACGTAACTTTGATTAATATTCCCCTCCCGCAAATACTCTTCATACCAATTTTGCAAGGCTCTTCTAGAAGAATACTCCAACTCACGAATGACAGTAGAATAACTCATATCATACTGTATTAACAGTTTTACTGCTTTTATACGTTCTTCATATGTGTACACGCGACACCTCCTAACTTAAGTTAAGTCCAGGATTTTGTCCGCATCCCCAATCGCGCCTTTTTCATTTACCTAAACACGATATTCTTATTGTTTTTTTAGAATATCTACAATATTGTCCAGTGCTTCCTTAGCTGCATTATCATCCAGCATAATCCCTAAAGCCCTAACCTGAGGAATTCCATAGTCTTTTTGTAGCTCTACTTTAGTAGCGAGAAGGTCTGCACCTACAACAGTGTAACTGGTAAAATAAAGTAGGCCATTTTCAGACATCACGACTAGTCCATAAC
>CAZOTE010000133.1:0-4032 GCA_964582705.1 uncultured Eubacteriaceae bacterium
CATTTGACTTAGGTTCAGGCTTGCATGTATATTAAGTTGCTGCAAAACTTCGGAAACTCCTAGCAAACTCGAAAGCCTTGTTACTTCTACTTTCTTTTCTTTGTTTACTATTTCAATTATTTTTCTTAATCTCGCCTCCATAAGCCCTCCAAAATGTAGTAATAATTTTTCATTGTATGAATTATAACACAGCTATGATTTGTTTACAATATTCCAGCGAACGAAATTGCGAAACGCTAAGTAAAAGATTACGTATGTAAATAAAAATATAACGAACATAATATATTTATTTACATACGATGAAATAGGTTGTATGATATAGACAAAGAATGTGGAGGTGTAGTTTATGAGCGGAACAAAAGCATGTATATTCAATATACAAAAATTCAGTTTGCACGACGGACCGGGTATAAGAACGATAGTATTTTTTAAAGGATGTCCTCTAAGATGTAAGTGGTGTGCAAATCCCGAATCATTCAATGAAAAGATTGATATAATTTGGGATTCTAAGAAGTGCATCCGCTGTGAACGATGCATTAACATCTGTCCGGTTGATGCTATTTACATGGTAAATAACAAGGTTATAATCGACGATGATAAATGCACAGGGTGCATGAAGTGTGTGAAAGGATGTCCCGAAAATGCTCTGGAGACAGAAGGTGAGTACTATGACATTCAAGAAGTCGTTCAAGAAATCATGAAAGACAAAGTTTTTTATGATGAATCCGGAGGAGGGGTAACTTTATCTGGTGGAGAAGTGCTTTTACAGCATGAGTTTGCTATAGAACTGTTAAAAGAAATGAAGAAATTAGGGGTCCATACTGCAATAGAAACTACCGGGTATGCAGAAAGAGAAGTTTTTGAAGAGCTGATTCAGTACGTAGATCTGCTTCTTTTTGACATAAAGCATTCTGATGAAGACAAGCATAATGAGTGGACCGGCGTATCAAATAAAAGAATTAAGGAAAACTTAAATCTAGCTATATTGAAAGGCAAAGAGATAATTCCGCGGATACCTGTAATTCCAGGTTTTAATAACAGCATAGAAGATGCAAACAAGTTGGCTGACTTTCTTGCTGAACTAAACTTCAAGAATGTAGAGATTTTGCCTTTTCATCAGTTTGGAGAAAGTAAATATGAGAAGTTGGGGATTGAGTATCATATGAAAGGCGTAAGACCTATTCATGATGAAGATTTAAAAGAGTATAAAACTGTTTTTCTTGAAAAAGGAATCAATTGCTAGTAGTTGCGAAAGCAGTATAAAAACTTACGAACGAAACATAAAAATTGACGTATGAATGAGATGGTGTTATAATTAAACCAATAAAAAGTCTTGGAGGAGATAAAATGAGCGATTATTTTGGAAAATTAACCGGTCGAATGGAAAGATTTAGAGAAGAGATATTAAATTCAAAGCCATATGTTTGCGCCGAAAGAGCAGTGCTGACAACAAACAGCTACAAAGAAAACCTTAACAAACCAGTTGTGCTTAAAAGAGCATACATGCTAAAAGACATTTTGGAGAATATGAGTATTTTTATAGAAAAGGATACTTTGATAGTAGGGAACCAAGCATCTCAAAATCGGTCAGCACCTATTTTTCCGGAATATGCGATGGACTGGGTAATTAATGAGCTTGATGAATTTGAAAAAAGAGATGGCGATGTTTTTTATATAACAGAAGAAACCCAAGAATCCCTGAGGGAAATAGCTCCATTTTGGAAGCACAATACGCTTAAAGAAAAAGGCATAGCAGCAATGCCAGAATCTAGTAGGCTGTTTTATGATTTAGGAATCATCAAGGCAGAAGGCAACATAACATCAGGGGATGCTCATATAGCTGTAGATTATGGAAAAGTTATGAGAGAAGGTTTGGTTTCTTACGAAAAAAGAACCAAGCAGCTGATGAAAGAACTTGACTTGACAGTCTATGAGAATATGAAAAAGCACTATTTTTATGAGTCTGTAATAGTTGTAATCGAAGCTATAAAAAACTTTGCAAACCGGTACGCGATGCTTGCAATTGAGATGTCAAATAAAGAAACGGATACTCATAGAAAAAAAGAACTTGTTGAAATAGCTAGAATTACTAGAAAAGTTCCTTATGATAAAGCAGAAACATTCTACGAAGCTGTTCAGTCTATGTGGCTCGTTCATCTAGTGTTGCAAATTGAATCAAATGGACACTCTTTATCTTATGGAAGAATGGACCAATTCTTAAACCGTTTTTACGAAAAAGACATAAGGATTGGAAGAATTACGGAAAGTCAAGCAGTTGAGATTCTAACTAATCTTTGGATTAAAACGATGACGATAAATAAAATCAGAAGTTGGGCTCATACTCAGTTCAGTGCAGGAAGTCCACTTTATCAAAATGTTACAATAGGTGGACAGACAAGAGAGAAAAAAGATGCTGTCAATGAGCTTTCCTATATAATACTTAAAAGCGTAGCTCAAACGAAGCTTCCTCAGCCGAATCTTACAGTAAGGTACCATCGAGGATTAGATGACAATTTCATGAAGGAATGCGTCGAGGTCATAAGACTTGGTTTTGGAATGCCGGCTTTTAATAGCGATGAGATTATAATACCTTCCTTTATCGAGAAGGGAATATCTGAAGATGATGCATACGACTACAGTGCTATAGGATGTGTAGAAGTAGCAGTGCCAGGAAAATGGGGATATAGGTGCACTGGCATGAGCTTTTTGAATTTTCCGAAATCTTTATTGATTGCTATGAATGATGGTATCGATCCTAAATCAGGGACTAGGCTAGCTGAAGGTGTAGGACATTTTAAAAATATGAAGTCATATGAAGAATTGAAATTAGCCTGGGATGTTATAATTAAGAATTTTACTAGACACAGTGTTATTATAGAGAATGCATGTGATATGGTATTGGAAGAAGAGGTGCCGGATGTTCTGTGCTCTGCCCTTACTGAAGACTGCATAGGTAGAGGAAAGACAATAAAAGAAGGTGGAGCTATTTATGACTTTATAAGCGGATTGCAAGTAGGAATAGCCAATCTTGCAGATTCACTGGCAGCCATAAAGAAATGCGTTTATGAAGATGGTAAGATAACTAATGACGAACTTTGGGATGCTTTAATGAATAATTATGAAGGAGAAAAGGGAAGACGTATTCAGAAAATACTCTTAAACGATGCGCCGAAATACGGAAATGATAATGACTATGTAGACCTATTGTTGGTAGATGCTTATAAAACCTATATAGAAGAAGTTGTCAAACATCCAAATACCCGATTTGGAAGAGGACCCATTGGTGGTCTTAGATATGCGGGAACTTCATCAATTTCAGCAAATGTAGGACAAGGACTAGGCACCCTAGCCACACCAGATGGAAGAAAAGCTTTCACTCCACTGGCAGAAGGTTGCTCGCCAACCCACTCCATGGATAAAAATGGACCTACAGGCGTACTGAAATCTGTATCGAAGCTTCCTGTTAAAGATATAACCGGCGGAGTCTTGCTAAATCAAAAAGTAACTCCTCAAGTGTTGGAAAAGGAAGAAGACAAGTTTAAGATGATTTCTCTATTAAGGACTTTCTTCAATAGGCTTAATGGCTTCCATATTCAATATAATGTAGTAAATAGAGAAACGCTGATAGATGCGCAAAAACATCCGGAAAAGCACAAAGATCTGATTGTACGTGTAGCAGGATACTCAGCATTTTTCAATGTGCTGTCAAAAGCGACTCAAGATGACATAATAGAAAGAACAGAACACACTATTTAATAAGATAGGCAAATCAAAGGGGGCTGTCGGGAAATAGCCCCATGAAAAAATCAGCACCCTTTTAACAGAGGGTGCTGATTTTTTATCAAAAAAAGAAAAAAAGATGGCTAATCATAACCATCTTCCTTCCGCTACAGTATATACTGTAACTACAATGAATACACCATATTATAACCAATTTTTCGAAATAGGGCAACAAGAAATCAACTTCAATCTGTATCGAATAATTGCAACATTAAATGTCCGATAATTTTTAAAAGATTCTATAGTGTAAAT
>CAZOTE010000134.1:0-3996 GCA_964582705.1 uncultured Eubacteriaceae bacterium
GAACCCTCGCGACTGGCTTGGAAGGCCAGGGCTCTACCACTGAGCTACACCCGCAAACAAAAGATATTTTATATCGCTTGGCTGTTAATGTCAAGCTTATTTTGAAATTCTTTTACCCGTTTCTCAGGGACAAGCATTAGTATACAGCACAAATTAATTCAAGTCAATAGAAAATATCATTTTTTTCATTTTATTTTTCCAGCCTATTTCACATACACGATCCTAGTGTCCATGACCCCGTCCTTAAGCTCCAATACGCCGTAGCTATAGTACTTTTGTGACCTTTTGTCTCCTATGCTTCCTGGATTTAAAAATACGATGCCCCCGATTTCCTCGTTGACAGCAATGTGGGAATGCCCGAACAGAGCGATGTCCGCGCCTTCCTCCTTGCTCTTGTAATAAAGATTTTGAAGCCCTGATTTTACTCCGTACAAATGCCCATGAGTTAAGAATATCTTATATCCTTCCACATCTAAAATCAAGTCTTCCTTTTCTTTTATATGGTCCGTATTTCCCTTAACCCACAAAACCTTGACAAGCGTGTCTTCATTAAGCTTCATGGCATCCCTCACGTTATCCCCCAGATGCAATATAAGTCCAGCATCCGGGTTTTTAGATGCGATGTCCATCATCCTATCATTGTTTCCGTGAGTGTCGCTAAATATCAACACCTTCATCTTTGACCTCCCAAGAGTCGGTTCATTAATTCCCCCGCCTCTTTTAATGCCATTGCTCTGTGGCTTATCTTGTTTTTTTCCTCTGATGTTAGCTGTGCATATGTCTTTTCTGCACTTTCGACAAAAAACAGAGGGTCATATCCAAATCCACCTTCACCTGCAAGCTCGTTTGCTATAATCCCTTCACATTCGCCTCTGAAAATGTATTCTCTGCCGCCTTCATCTATTAAAGCCACAACACACACGAACCTTGCTTTCCTATCTTCCTCAGGTACGTTTTTAAGGAGTTTCAAAAGCTTCTCGTTGTTTTCACTGTCAGTAGCATCTTCACCTGCAAATCTGGCCGATCTAACCCCGGGAGCGTTATTCAAGTATTCAACTTCCAGCCCTGAATCGTCTGCCATGACAGCATGCTCAGTATTAGCTTTTACGGCTCTTGCTTTTATAAGTGCGTTTTCTTCAAATGTAAGTCCATCTTCTACGATATCAACAAATATACCTTCATCCTTCATTGTTGATATCTCTACGTTCCTGTTTTTTAAGATATCCTCTATCTCAATTTTCTTGTGCGCATTTCCTGTAGCTAAAACTATTTTCATGATTCCTCCATAACTTTTTATACATTTTCCTTCTGTATTTCGCTCAATTTTTCGATTCCAATCTCAGCCAATTCCATAAGCCTGGCAAACTCATCCTTGGTAAAAGGTCTCTCTTCCCCAGTTCCTTGTATTTCAATTATTTCGCCGTTACCGGTCATAATGATATTCATATCGACCTCAGCCTTTGAATCCTCTTCATAACACAAGTCAAGCATAGCTACTCCCCCGACTATTCCCACACTAACAGCCGCAACAGATGTCTTCACCGGCATATCCTTAATAAGACCCTTTGCTTTAAGTTTTTCAAGTGCGTGAATAAGGGCGATATAAGCGCCGGTTATGGATGCAGTTCTCGTCCCACCGTCTGCCTGTATGACATCACAGTCTATCCAAAGGGTTCTTTCTCCTAGTTTCTCCAAATCAACTATAGATCTTAGCGTCCTACCTATAAGTCTTTGTATCTCCACATTTCTGCCGTCAGCCTTGCCTCGGCTCATCTCTCTGGTCTTTCTAATCATGGTAGAGCTAGGTATCATGTTATATTCCGCAGTGACCCAGCCCTTGTTTTCTCCTCTTAAAAATATCGGCACCTTTTCCTCCACCATCGCCGTACAGATGACCTTCGTGTTTCCTGCCTCTATCAGTACGGATCCGTCTGCATATATAGTAAAGTCGTTGGTAACCTTAATCTGCCTCAATTCTTCATTTGTTCTTCCATCAATTCTCGACATTTGAAATCTCCTAACTGTATGCTTTATATAAATCATCACTTTGGGGAGGATCGATTTCTTCCGAACCTGTCTTTGACAGGAGCCTGCACTCCCCTTTGGTGAATTCACCTATAATTCTGCAGTTTATATTTTTATTTTCAAGCCCTTTTAAAATATTACCGGCTTCTTTATTATCCGCCACGATGAGCATAACGCCGCTACTGATCAACTTAAGGGGATCTATATCGAAGCGATCTGCTATCTTTTGAGTAGATTCAAGAATCGGAACCTCATCTTTGTGCAAAACTGCTCCCAAACCAAATTTTTTTGCCGTTTCCCAAACCGCTCCCAGGACTCCACCTTCAGTAACATCATGCATATACTTGGCCCCTCTATCGCCCGCTATGACACCCTCGTCACAAACGCTTAGGGAACCCCTTAGCAGTTCAATCTCGGCCCTGTCCTCATCCGTCAGCAGCCCTTCAAGATCCTCCCTGAAATCGTCGTATAAGATCACCGTCCCCTCGCAAGCAGCATATTTTGTCATGATGATCTTGTCTCCAGGCAAGACCTCTTTTCCGTATACCACCTGTTCCAGACTTCCTTTACCCAGACTGGTGGCGCTTACTACTATCCTGTTGACCGCATCTGTAACCTCAGTATGTCCGCCTATGAGCTCAACTTCCATATCGTTGGACACCTCAATAATCTCTTCTATTACCCCTTTTACTTCGTCGATTTCCGCATCGGGTGGTATTAACAGCGTCACCATTATCGCAAAGGGCTTTATGCCCTTGGTTGCAACGTCATTTCCTGAAACAAGCACTGCAAGCTTGCCAATATTATTGGCAGTTGCCGTTATGGGATCTGTGGAAACTACGCAAATTTCGTCTTTAAAACTTACCAGGCTGCAATCCTCAGCCAGTCCTGAACCAACCAGCACGTCAGGGTGCCTGTATTTTATCTTTGAAAAAACAATCTGTTCCAAAAGTTCGTTGGATATCTTACCTATCTCCATATTCATCACTCCAATGCCTAAACTATCATTATTATAACACATTTGATTTTTCCAAACATAGGCTTGTCAATATCAGCTAAAAAAAAAGAGGTCTCCGACGCTGCGAAAACTTCTTTTATCTTTATGTTAAAATTGGTCCAGGCTCTCCTTGATCAGCTGGTTTACCATTCCGGGATTTGCCTTGCCTTTCGTTTGCTTCATTATCTGTCCTACCAAAAATCCTATTGCTTTTTCCTTGCCGCCTTTAAGGTCTTCCACAGATTGGGGGTTTGCCTTCATGACTTCAAGCACCATGTTCTTAAGCTCTGATACATCGTTCATTTGTCCAAGGTTTTTCTCTTCGACTATTTTCATGGGTTCCTTGCCGGTTTCGAACATTTCCTTTAGAACTTTTTTGGCGATGCTGCCGCTTATAGTATTCTTGTTGATCAGGTTTATCAGCTCACCTAGATTTTCCGGCGTGAAACCAATTTCCTTTATCCCTAAGCCTTTTTCATTCATGGCAGCAGATATGTCTCCCATCAACCAGTTCGCCGCAGATTTTGCGTCATTGCAGACCTCTACTGTCTTTTCGAAGAAATTAGCGACATCTTTGGACGTAGTAAGCACATTCGCATCGTATTCCGACAGCTGCCATCTCTCCATGTATTCCGCTTTTCTCAACCAGGGAAGCTTTGGCAGATGCCTTCTGATATTGTCGATATACTCCTCCGTCAGAACTACCGGAACCAGATCCGGATCCGGGAAATACCTGTAATCGTGGGCTTCCTCTTTGCTTCTAAGAGAAAAACTCTCGGCCTTGTCGTCATCCCATTTCCTGGTTTCCTGAATTATTCTATTTCCTCTCTCAATCTCGAATATCTGTCTTTTCGACTCATATTCAACAGCCCTTTCCAAGGCTCTGAAAGAGTTTAGATTTTTCATCTCAGTTCTCGTCCCAAATTCCTTTGCGCCTTTTTTCATTACTGACAAGTTAACATCAAAACGAAGAG
>CAZOTE010000135.1:0-3942 GCA_964582705.1 uncultured Eubacteriaceae bacterium
CGCTTTTTTCACCTATTTTAAAAGCCGTCGTCGGACATGTAGGAGAAAGAAGCACATCACAGGATTTAAATGCATTGTCAAAATCCTCTTTAATCAGAGTCCTCACCTGTAGCGCTTTTTTGTAATAAGCATCATAATATCCTGAGCTTAAGGCATAGGTTCCAAGCATTATTCTTCTTTTTACCTCGTCGCCAAAGCCTTGACTCCTGGTCTTTTTATAAAGATCCAGCAAATCGTCAAATTCTTCAGCCCTGTATCCGTATCTTATTCCGTCATATCTTGCCAGATTGGAGCTTGCTTCCGCGGAAGATATTATATAGTAAGCCGATAGTGCATATTTTGAATTCGGAAGGGAAACATCTACAAATTCAGCGCCGAGATTTTTGTAAACCTCTATCGCCTCCATTAATCTTTCCCTTACTTTTGGGTTTAACCCTTCACCAAAATATTCCTTTACAATTCCTATCTTCATCCCTTTGATCTTGGGATCTAGATATGTAGTATAATCCTCTGTTTCTTTTTTTACAGATGTTGAGTCCTTTTCATCGTGTCCTGCTATATAGTTTAGGACTATGGCGCTGTCTGTAACATCCTTGGTGATTGGCCCTATTTGATCTAAGGAGGATGCAAATGCTACCAATCCATATCTGGAAACCAGGCCATATGTCGGTTTTAGGCCCACCACGCCACAAAAAGAGGCAGGTTGTCTTATGGATCCTCCTGTATCTGAACCCAATGAAAACACTACTTCATCCGCTGCCACGCAAGCTGCGGATCCACCGCTTGAACCTCCCGGCACTCTGGTCTTGTCCCATGGATTGTAGGTCTTTTTGATAGATGAGTTTTCATTTGAGGATCCCATGGCAAATTCATCCATGTTGGTCTTTCCTAAAACTATCGCTCCTGCTTTCTTAAGCTTTTCACTTACAGTTGCATCGTAGGGAGGAATAAAACCTTTTAGAATTTTAGAAGCACATGTTGTTTCCACGCCTTCGCTACAGATATTGTCCTTTAGTCCATAAGGTATACCGAAAAGTGGCGAATGGGGCTTATCTCCTTGAGCATCAGCCTGCCTTGCGCTTTCCAGCGCCTCCTCCTTCATGACCTTAATAAAGCTGTCCACCTCACCTTCTACGGCTTCGATCCTATCCAAATACTTGGTCGTTATTTCCTCATATGTAATCTCTGAATTTTCAAGCAAATCATTTATCTGATGTATGGTGCTTATCTTGTCCATCTGTCATTACCTCCTATTCTATTACCTTAGGCACTTTAAAGCACCCCTTGTCCTTCTCTGGAGCGTTCATCAACGCCTTTTCACGGTCCAAAGAAGGAACAGGAACGTCTTCTCTCAAGACATTCTTGATTGGCAGCACATGGGCAGTGGGCTCTACCCCTGTAGTGTCCAATTCATTTAGCTGTTCCTCGTAATTTAATATATCCCCTAGCTGGTGCACATATTTTTCGATTTCCTCTTCATTGAATTCGAGTCGTGCAAGATCTGCCACGTACATAACATCTTCCTTGGTCAACTTCATGTAACAATCACCTCTTCAGTTTCGAATTTTTCCCTTTAGAATTTACACTATATTATATTTCATACAGATATGCATTACAATGATTATTGCAGCATGGCCTTGAAGGCATCTTCGTCGATGATCTTCACTCCCAGGCTTCTCGCCTTATCCATCTTGCTGCCTGCGGCCTCGCCTGCCAAGACATAATCGGTATTCTTGCTGACCGATCCGATCACCGCGCCACCATTTTTTTCTATTAGAGCTTTGGCTTCATCCCTTTTAAGTGTAGGTAAAGTACCTGTGAGCACGAATTTCTTGCCTTTAAGTGCCGTGGCGCTTGCAGCTGTCGTTTCTTCACTGGTGTTAAGTCCTAGCATCTGCAGCTTTTTGATCAAGGCCATATTGTCCGGGTTGTCAAAAAAAGCTCTGGTCTCTTCCGCTATAACTTTGCCTATTTCGTCAATAGAAAGCAGATCTTCCACCTTTGCATTTCCAAGCTTATAAATATCGCCATATCTTAAAGCGAGAACCTTTGATATCTTTTCCCCTACAAATGGAATTCCCAAAGCATAAATCAGCCTTGACAGCGGCCTGGTTTTAGATTCTTCGATTGAAGCTATAAGCTTTTCATATGACTTTTCTCCGCTGTTGTCCAAAGAAAGAATCTTCTCCTTTTTTTCTTCCAGCTTGTAAATGTCGCTTATCTCCTCTATTATATGGTGATCAATGAATTTTCTTATCTGCTTGGGACCGAGCCCCTCTATGTTCATCGCCCCTTTGGATACGAAATGCTCCATTTTCCTTCTTACCTGGGCAGGGCATGATACATTGAGGCATTTTCTGTCTGCTTCGCCTTCGTTTCTATGGATAGGGCCGCCGCATTCAGGACAATTTTTAGGTAGCGAGTAAGGCTGAGTTTCAGGACCTCTCTTGTCCATGTTGACTTTGATGACTTCCGGTATGATTTCTCCCGCTTTTCTTACAAATACCCAGTCACCTTCCCTGATGTCCCGCTGGCTTATGTAGTCTTCGTTATGCAGGGTGGCCCTGCTGACCACTGAGCCGGATATCAGCACAGGCTTAAGATGAGCTACCGGCGTTAGGGCTCCGGTCCTTCCAACCTGCACCTGTATGCTTTCCACCAAGGTCTCTTTTACTTCTGCCGGGAACTTGTATGCGATTGCCCATTTAGGGCTTTTACCTGTTGTGCCTAGTATTTCCCGTTTTTCAAAATCATCCACCTTTACGACCAGGCCGTCTATATCGTAGGGAAGCTTTGATCTTTCCTCTTCAGCTTTTTTGCAAAATTCAAGCACTTCAGTCATCGTCTTGGCGATTTTTAAAGGGCTCGTCTTAAAGCCCAAGGCTTTTAGATATTCGAGACTTTCTGAGTGACTTGAAAACTCGCTGTCTTGAGAGCTTTCCAGGTTGAAAACAAAAATATCCAAAGGTCTTTTTGCCGTTGCCTTTGAATCCAGCTGCCGGATAGATCCCGCAGCTGCGTTTCGAGGGTTAGCAAAGAGGTTTTCCCCGGCTTTTTTTCGCTCATCGTTTAGCTTGAAAAATTCATCTTTTTCAATGTAGACTTCTCCCCTTACTTCCAAGGTGGCCTTCTCCTTTAATCTCAAAGGGATGTTCTTAACGGTTCTAAGGTTTTCGGTAACGTCCTCTCCGACCTCACCGTCTCCTCTCGTAGCTCCACGTACAAACACCCCGTCTTGATAGAACAAAACAACGGTCAGTCCGTCAAACTTATACTCCATGGCATACCTTAAGTCCCCGGCTGCTTTTTTCACTCTGTTGTCAAAGGCTATTAGGTCACCTTCTTCAAATGCATTTGCCAAGCTGAGCTTGGGAGTGTCAAAAACCACCTTTTGAAACTTTTCAAGGGCCTTTCCTCCCACCCTTTTGGTAGGAGAGTAATCCAGAGAGTGCATGGGGTATTTATCCTCAAGCTCTATCAGCCTATTCATAAGATCGTCATAGGTGCTGTCTTCGATCACGGGAGCATCCTGTTCGTAGTACAGTTTGTTGTGCTTTTCTATTTCTTCAACTAGCTCGATTATCTCTTGTTTTGGATCCTTGACCATTTAAGATCACCCCTGCAAAATTTTGATTGGAGCCATGCTTAGAGCAATTTTTTTGATTCCCATTTGTGGAAATGCTACTGTTGCTATATCTCCATTTATGTTTATGACAGTTCCTTCGCCCCATATTTTATGGGATATTTTATCTCCTGCCTTGGCATCATCGCCTTTTGATGAACTCGGCTGCAAAGAAGCCGGATTAGCCTTTTTGAACCTGCCCATTTGGCTATTCATGCTAAAGGTCTGATCCTGAACTCCTTTTTTGGGTTTAGACTGGACAGTTTCCCTTTCCATTTCATTAAGATTTACCAAATGATTAGGGATTTCATCCAAGAACC
>CAZOTE010000136.1:0-3866 GCA_964582705.1 uncultured Eubacteriaceae bacterium
AGCATCGCCTTGCCAAGGCGAGGGTCGCGGGTTCAAATCCCGTCTTTCGCTCCATAATGGCGGCATAGCCAAGTGGTAAGGCACGGGACTGCAACTCCCTTACCCCCAGTTCAAATCTGGGTGCCGCCTCCATTAAAGTAATAGACAACCTTTTAGGTTGTTTTTTTGTTTTTGAACAAAAAAGAGCAGATTCCATAGTATGGTCTGCCTCTTAAAATAGATACATTTCACTTTTTAAATTTTTATGCCAGTTGGGTTCCGTTTATCAAAAGTATAAACGTGTTTAAACCCGAGTTGCTTTAACATCAGATAAACTGGAGGGATATTATTGCCCACTGTTTCAGCGGTATGAGAATCTGAACCGACAGTTATTATTTCTCCTCCAAGTTCTTTGTAATCTTGAAGAATTAGCTGAGAAGGAAAAATCTCTAGTGAGCTGGAACGAAAGCCAGATGTATTTATTTCAATTCCAATGTTTCTTTTAGAAGCTTTTCTTAGAATTTCATGTATCAATTCTTCTAAATCCCCGTGCTTGTACTTTCCGTGCAAGTCAAAAGCGTACCTCTTGAGTAGATCAAAATGGCCAAGGACATCAAAATCGCCCTCTGAAACGCTGTTATATACTTCTTCGAAATAGGCGATGTAACTTTCTTCGCGGTTTTTATCCTCGGCAAAGTAAACCAAGTCAATATCATCAATAAAATGGATAGAACCCAATACGAAATCAAGCGTTTTGTCTGAAGTATACTGAATCAGCTCCTCCGAATTAAGGTGTGGCTCACCAAGTTCTATCCCTTTTTTTATTATAATAAGCCCTTTAAATAAATCCTTGCATCGTTCTATTTCATTTGAGTATTCTTCCATATTGAGATTATGACAGCATGGAGAAGCAGGAGTAGCGGAAATATGTTCTGTAAAGCAGATCTCATCTATCTTTTTACTAGTGGCTGAATAACATATCTCCTCGATAGAAGATTTTCCGTCATGTGAAAAAGTGGAGTGTATATGGTAATCAATTATGAAGTTTATTTAAATCACCTCTATAGAATATTGTATGCTTAAATCATACTACTCTTTATAGGACTGCACAATATAATAACGTTTGCAAATTTTAAGATATTAAGATTGTTTTCTGAATTCAGGTGCAGCATCATAGATACATTCCAATGCATGTCTGAAGCTTTCTTTCCAGTCAAAGTTGCCGTTTTTTATGCACCATGTTACCTCATGACCTAAAAAAGCATAAGCAGAAGCCACGTACAAGTCTAGCGGGTTGTTTTTATTTCTTATTTGTCCCGTTTCTTGTCCCTTTTTAATTATTGCTACAGCAATTTGCGTCAATTCATCTCTAAGTTCGTAACTGCCGTGATCTTTCTTTAGGTTGCTTATGAGCATCTGGCTGAAAAAATCTGGACCATATTTATAGGCTACATCTATTAGTGAATCGAAGCATATCATAAGTTGATCCCAGTGGTTGTTTTGGGTAATTATAGACATTAAGTAAAGGCTTATGCTGTGAGTTATCCCATCATAAAACTGTAGGATCAAATCTTCCTTGGACTTGAGGTGGTAATAGAATGTGGTTTTTGAGATGTTGCAGGCCTTACAAATATCTGCAACAGTAACTTCTTTGTAATTCTTTTCGAGAAATAGCTTATTGGCGGTGTCTATGATTAATGATTTAGTTGAGTTGTTAGCTGTTGACATTATAACCTCCGTTAAATGTATATATGTTTAATATGCTATATAATAGCACATTTTTTTAAAAAAAACTATATTGACAATAATATAACAAGCTGATATTATATTACCAAGGTCATATAAAACAATACTAAGGTAAAACAAGGGAGGTATTCAAATGAAATTGTTTGAAAGAACAAGTATTGGAAACATGAAACTGAAAAACAGAATAGTAATGGGTCCTATGGGCACTACAGGAGAAGCGGATGGTTCGTATTGTCATGAAGGTATTCGTTATTTTGAAGAAAGAGCAAAAGGCGGTACAGGTTTGATAATAACAGGTGCCAATGTAGTAACAAGTAAGTATGAGCCACGGCCCTGTACGGAACTTAGTGACTTTCACAATGTAGAAAGATTAAACATGCTGATTGAAAGGTGCCACCACCATGGTTCCAAGGTATGCGTGCAGATATCTCCTGGACTAGGAAGGCAGCAGTTTACAGACCCCTTTACTCCTCCATACTCTGCAGGTGATTGTGGAGCGTTTTGGTTTCCTGATTTAAAGTGCAAGCCTTTTGCCAAAGATCAAATAAAAGATCTTGTGGATAAAGTGGGATATTCAGCCTATTTGGCAAAATTAGCCGGAGCCGATGCTGTAGAGCTGCACGCTTACGGTGGATATTTATTAGATCAATTTCATTCTACCCAATGGAATAATCGAACTGATGAATATGGTGGTGATTTGGAAAATAGAATGAGGTTTACTGTTGAGTGCATAGAATCAATAAGAAAAAATGTAGGTCCTGAGTTTCCTATCTTAGTGAAATTTACTCCTGTGCATAGAGTGGAAGGTGGACGAGAATTAGATGAAGGGCTTGAAATGGCCAAAATATTGGAATCTGCCGGAGTTGATGCCTTGCATGTAGATGTTGGTTGTTATGAAGCTTGGTACAAGGCGATTTCTACAGTTTATCAAGAAGAGGGACATCAAATGGATGTTGTTGAAGCAGTGAAAAAAACTGTATCGATTCCTGTGCTGGGACAAGGGAAGATGTTTGATCCTGAGAAAGCCGAAAAGGCAATTAAAGAAGGGGTGACTGACTATGTAGTCTTAGGACATCAGATGTTATCTGATCCCCATTGGGCAAATAAGGTTAAAGCCGGCGATTTTGAGGATATAATCCCTTGCATCGGATGCAACGAATGCCTGCTGGCAGGATTTTCAGGTAAACATTACTACTGTGGCGTAAATCCGCTTTGCTACGCAGAAGGAGATTACCAGTTGCCTGAAAAGACTGATGAAAAGAAATCAGTACTTGTAGTTGGTGGCGGACCAGGTGGTATGTCAACTGCAATAACGGCTGCAAAAAGAGGTTTTGAGGTGGAGCTATGGGAGAAAGATTCAAAGCTTGGCGGGAATTTATGGGCTGCAGGTTTGCCTACATTTAAAAATGATGTCTTGAAGCTTATAACATATATGGAAAGACAATTGGATAAGCTGGGAGTCGATGTTAAACTTAACAAGGAAGGCTCTCATCAGGATATACCAGCGGGTAAATATGACAAAGTTGTTATCGCGACCGGTTCAAATCCGATAATGCCTCCAATAGAAGGAATAGAAAATGCATCGCCAGCTAATGATTATCTTGTGGGAATGAAGAAACCGGGCAAAAGGGTTGTGGTTATAGGTGGAGGTCTTGTCGGATGCGAGACAGCAGCTTATATGAAAGAAACAGCAGATGAAGTTACAATTATAGAGATGTTGGGCGATATTTTGGCAATAGCAGACCACTGTTTGAATAATGATCAAGCCTTAAGGGATATGATAAAAGAAAGGAATATCGCTGTAGTGGGCAATGCCAAAGTAAAAAAAATAGAAAAAGATAGAGTGATCTATACAAAAGACGGCGAGGATCATGCGGTTTATTGCGATACCGTCATTGTAGCCGCAGGATTTAAATCTGAGAACAGATTAGAGGATGAACTCTACGATAAAATGGATAATATAGTCGTTGTAGGCGACGCAGAGGCGCCAAGAAAAATTTTGAATGCAGTGCATGAAGGATACCATACAGTAAGAATCATGTAAACCAATATATTAGAGTGACCTCATCCGATGAGGTTGCTCTTTTATGTGTGCCAGGCATGGCACTAATCTAGCTAGTGAAAGTCTAGCCACGGGTATT
>CAZOTE010000137.1:0-3770 GCA_964582705.1 uncultured Eubacteriaceae bacterium
ATTGCGTATGTTTTTTATATTTCATTTGCGTTATAATATTACAAGTGAGTTTATTTTACATTAAAAACGACTAAAATGCAAATTTGGAGGAGGAAGTCATGAAAGTAAGGAAAAATATATTAAATATGCTGGATGAAGCAATTAAAATAAGAAGAGATCTGCACATGATTCCTGAAGAGGGATATGGTGAATATAAAACAAATGCATATATAAAAAAATACCTGAAGGATTTAGGTTATGAGCCTAAAGATATTACTGATACGGGAGTCTACCTGCTGATTGAGGGAAAGGACAAGGAAACGACCACAGCTTTGAGAGCGGATATGGACGGGTTGTCAGTAAGAGAGGAAACGGACGTGGATTACACATCTGTTCATGAAAGCATGATGCATGCATGTGGTCACGATGGTCACATGACTATATTGCTTGTTTTTGCAAAGTACTTGAAGGACAATGACATAAAACCGGAAAAAAATATTCTGCTTGTTTTTCAACCAGCTGAGGAGGGACCAGGCGGAGCAAAAGCAATTGTTGAAGAGGGACTCTTGTCAAGATACAATGTTGGGGAAATATTCGGATGCCATATCATGCCGGATGTAGACCAAGGCATAGTAGCGGTAAAGTCGGGACCAATGATGGCACAGACAGGAGAGTTTTACATCAATATCAAAGGCAAAAGCTCTCATGCGGCGGTGCCTCATCAAGGAATTGATGCAGTAGTAATAGCATCCAGCATTGTGGGAGCTCTTCAGACGGTAGTCAGCAGAAATATAAATCCGGTTAAAACATCTTTGTTGTCAATTGGAACTATATCCGGGGGGGAAAGAGTCAATGTGGTAGCTAGACATGTGAGTCTTTCCGGAACGATGCGGTCTTATGAAGAAGCCGTTTACGATCAGATGAAAATGCGGGTAATTGAAATACTCAAAGGATATGAGATTGCATTTAATTGTACTATAGAATATAAATTTATTGACATGTATCCTCCTGTCACTAACGATGCGGCAGTTCATAAAAGTTTTATAGCACTGCTTGATAAAGACGAATACAAGGAAGCTGACCCAATGATGATCGCTGAGGATTTTTCTTACTATCAAAAAGCGGTCCCGGGAGTGTTTTTTTACTTGGGATCACAAAATGAAGAATTGGGATATGACTATGGGCTTCATGACTGTAGATTTAATTTTGACGAGAGCATATTATTAAATGCTGTTGAGGTATATGCAAGACTTGCAGATAGGGAGAGAAGTTGAAATTGAAAAAGATGAAACCAATGACCGCAGCCATTTTTATTTTACTGGTTTTCGGTCTGATAGCAGTTCCAACCCAGATATCCGCAAATGAAAACGAGGGTGTATTCAATGGCCTTTACCTTATAAGCGGGGGCGATGCAACTTTAAAAAACGTAGATATATCCATACTGGTCAACGATAAAAGCTCCTCCAGGGTAAATGCGTCATACGAGGTTGAAAATACAGGGGAGGAAACAATTTTTTTGTATATGGGCATCCCCTTGTCCAATGTGAACATCACTGAAACAACATACCGCTTTACACCTTATGTATACAATTCTAGAATCGTAGCGGGAGAACTGATAAATCATCTGATAGATGGAATGGCCCTTGATTATGCAAATTGGAGAACATACAGCTTTGAAGTGCCCTTGAGACCGGGGGAGATTAAAACAGCGAGTATATCATATACGGTTGAGAATCACTATTCAGAAGATGGCAGGCTTGGGTTCAATATTGATTTGGAGCATATCAAGTCATGGAATAGCAAGCCGGAAAACATAAAGGTAACTGCATCATTTAACCCCAGATCCGTCAGGATTTATAACTTTGATAATCGCTATGCGGTCAACCCCACAGAGATGACTCCCCAGTACAGCCTTGAGTGGAGCTTTGATGAAACTGCAGATTTTAGAGACATATCCTTTAATTACTATCCGGTTGACGATAAGATAAAAGACGAACTTGCAAAGTTGAGAAGTTCAAGAATAGACGCATTCTTGAAGGAATATGAAAATCGGGACTATGCAAAGGCCATCGAGGCGGGAAGGGAGTATATCCAAAATTCTCAGCCCACAGAAGCGCACAATTTGGTATATCTTCTAATGGCAGATTCATATGTTCAACAAAAGGAATACAACCAGGTGTTGGCAGTCTACGAACTCATTGAGTCGACAGACTTAAATTTCGGCGAGCTTCACAAACGAATTGACAACAAAATGTTGATAAACAAAATTACGGCATTGGAGAATCTTAAACGATATGAGGAAATGTATGATCTCATAATGTATGAAAAATTAGATCCTGACCTTAACTACTACCTTGAACAATGGTTGGATGAATCTATGGCTAGAATACCTGACAGCACATTGGAGCGAATAGAGGAGGAAAGAAAGCCACCTACAGCTTTTGAGATGTTTGCAAGAAGATTTATAGATGGGAACTTTACGGTGATTTTAATCGCCGGCGGGATAATAGTTGCTTTGATTGTATTTTTAATCTACTACATAAGAAAGAAAAAGAAGAAAAATCTCTTCTTTTAATGGAGTGTCATGTACGATAAACTGGCTTATATTTATGATAATTTAATAAATGAAGATGTGGATTACGATGAAATGGTAAACTGGCTAGACGTAAAAATAAAAGAAAAAAATCTCAGTGCCAACAATTTGCTTGAGATAGGGTGCGGTACGGGAAATGTAGCCATACCATTGTCTAAGTTGGGATACAATGTTACCGGAATGGATATTTCGGATGAAATGCTTTCAGTGGCGGATGAAAAATCTTTTGCTGAAGGATCAAGCGTCAGGTGGATGAAAGGTGATGCCTGCAATTTTGCGAACACTGAAAAGTACCATGCAGTCGTATCATGTCTAGACACCGTCAATTATATATTAGGTGAAGAAGATTTGGATAAAGCCTTTACAAATATTTATAATTCCCTTGAAAAAGGAGGGGTTTTTATTTTTGATATCAATACTAAATACAGACTTAAAGATGTTTATGGAGACCGCTCATTTAATTACGTATCAGATAATCTATGTTATATATGGAATTGTTTTTATGATTCAGAAAATGATATCAGCGAATTTGAAATAGATTTTTTTGTAAAGGCAGAAGGTAAAAATAATTATGAGAGGTTTGATGAAGTTCATGTGCAGAAGGCATACGAGATTGAAAAAATAAAACGCATTCTTTTAAATGCAGGATTTGACAGCGTTGAGGCTTACGATTTTTTATCTGAGACCCATCCCAAATCTATATCAGAGAAGGTTGGGATGGTTGCATTTCGCAACTAGAAAACATGGAAATATCTACAAATATATTTTGACAAACAAAAATAATGGTGTTAAAATAATACCCGTAGCAGTATATAATATTTATTTAATTTAGGAGGAATTTTTGTATGACAAACGGTACTGTAAAATGGTTCAACGCTGAAAAAGGATACGGGTTTCTTTCAACTGATGAAAGCGGAGATGTTTTTGTACACTTCTCAGCATTGCAAATGGACGGCTACAAGACTTTAAAAGAAGGACAAGAAGTGAATTTCGAAATCGTTGAAGGCGAAAAAGGCCCTCAAGCTGCTAATGTTAACATTATATAATAAAGTAACAAAGTTTCTTTAAACATAGATGTACTTGGTATAAAAATAACATTTAGCAATTATCGATCCCTGTGTATACGTGTACACAGGGATATGATTGTGTGAGAAAACCATACGCTGTGCGTATGGTTCAAAAAAGCTTTAGCTATGGA
>CAZOTE010000138.1:0-3762 GCA_964582705.1 uncultured Eubacteriaceae bacterium
TAAAAGGTTTTTCCTTTCCAACTTTCTACTTTCCAACTGACCAACTTCCTGCTTTTACTTATATCTTATATCTTGATAAGCCCGCGAGCTCGGACAGCGAAGCTGTACGAGATGCTGTTTCGATATAACTTTTCAGTTGTAGGGTCCGGTTTCCATGCAGGATCATATGCTAAAAAAGCAAAAGCAAAAATATACCACGAAGAACACTAAGTGGCTGTGAGATAAGGCAGCCGTTCATTTAACAAATAAACAGTGCTGACGGCAGCTGCTATGTCCTCTGTTTCTAAATAATACATTTTCTCTTTAAATGAGCAAATGTATTATTTTTTAATTTGAGATTTAAAAAAGATTCTCCCGCAGTTGTTTAATAGGCATGTATAGTATAAAATCGAGCTATAACAAACATTAGGGAGTGGTAATATGCTTTTAAAAAAGAGAGTGGCTCTGATAACAGGTGGAGCGATGGGGATAGGCAAGGCAATAGCGGTAGACATGGCTAAGGAAGGTGCAAAGGTCGTAATCGCGGATATTTCAGAAGAAGCGGGCAATGCCGCAGTTGCAGAGATTAAGTCTGCGGGAGGAGATGCTTATTTTGTAAAAGCGAATGTAACAGATATGGAAGGGCTAAATAATGCAGCAGAAGAAGTTGAAGGCAAAGTCGGCGGAATTGATATTCTAGTGATAAACGCTGGGATTTCCATAAAGAAGCCTCTAGATGAAGTTGACGAAGCTCTTTGGGATAAAGTCGTTGACATAAACCTCAAAGGTTCATTCTTGACATTGAAGGCTTTTGTAGATCAAGTGAGAAAAAGCAAGTACGGCAAAGTAATTTTCATAACCTCCGGATCAGCTTTAACCGGAACAGGTGGAGGAATACATTACGCAGCTTCCAAAGCCGGTCAAAACGCAATGGTGCTGAATCTAGCAAAAGAGCTAGGGCCTTTGGGTATAAACGTAAACGCTATAGCTCCAAGAGTCATTCAGACTGAGATACTCGACCATCTGTACCCCGATGAAGAGAGCAGAAAAAAGCTAATAGACCAAATACCGATCAGGAAGATTGGCCAGCCAGAGGATATAGCTTATATGGCATCTTTCCTTGCTTCCGATAAGGCCTCCTATATAAACGGACAGATACTCCTGCTTGATGGAGGAAGGACGCACCAGTAGCTTAAAAGTGGAAAGCTGTTAGGAAAACACATGCTCCGGCACATGCAAATATCTGTATTTTCGAGCCAAGAGATAAATCTCAGGAAAATAAAATATTTTACCACAAAGAACACGAAGGAGCACTAAGTAGTTGTAGGGTCCGGTTTCCATGCCGGACCGCAGTACCAAAAGGACTCCATAGATACTTACACCTTAAATCCTATGCCTTTTAGGGTAGAATCTCTGAGTGATAACGACGAATAATGTGCTATTCATGATTGAAGAACTGGTCATTTGTAACCGCATGTAACAAAAGGGCGTTTACATAAAAAAACGCCCTGGCATTACATTCGATTACATAGATTTACACAAACAAAACAGAAATTTAACATAAGCTCATCGTGCAAACCATTACATCTAGATTTATCAAAACACTTGTGATAGAATGAAAAAAATTATTAGCGCTGTTTTTACGGCGGCATGAAATCATTTTCAAAGGAGGATTTTATTGATGAAGGGTATTGGCGCATCGCCTGGTATTGCAATTGCTCAGGCTTTTGTTCTCAAACACGAGGAAGTAATAGTCGACACAAGCACCGTAGAAGACGTTCAGGCTCAACTGGATAAGCTTAAAGTTGCTGTCGACAAATCAAGAGAGCAGCTAAAAGTGATACAGGAAAAAGCGGTCTTGGAACTTGGGGAAGAAGAGGCTAGAATTTTTTCTGCACACTTGATGGTTTTGGATGATCCGGAGTATGTAGGTCAGATCGAAGAAACCGTTAAAAGCCAAAAGATTACTGCAGATAATGGAATTAAACAGATAACAGATCAATTTGTAGCTATATTTGAATCCATGGATGATGAATACATGAAGGAAAGAGCTGCAGACATCAAGGATGTAGGCGGCAGGCTGATGAGAAACGCATTAGGATTAAAAGAACAGGATCTAAGCCTTATAGATGAAGATACTGTTGTAATAGCATATGACTTGACACCTTCGGATACGGCCACCATGAACAAAGAAAAGGTACTGGGATTTGCTACTGATATAGGAGGACGTACATCTCATACCGCCATTATGGCAAGGAGTTTAGAAATTCCTGCGGTTCTGGGTTTGAAATCCATAACTCAAGAGGTTAAAGACAAGGATTTGGTAATCGTGGACGGCATAGAAGGCGTCGTTATCGTAAATCCTGACGAAAAGACACAAAAAGAATACCTTGATAAAAAAGCCGGATACGAAGCTTTTATCAAAGAGCTGGCTGAGCTTAAGGATCTTCCCGCCAAGACTGTGGACGGACATGAAGTTGAGCTTGTTGGTAATATTGGAACACCTAAAGATATAGAAGGGGTTCTTAGAAACGGCGGAAGCGGAGTAGGTCTTTACAGGACCGAATTCTTGTATATGGATAGCGACACCATGCCGGATGAAGAAAAACAATACAAGGCTTATAAGGAAGTTCTTGAAGGGATGGGCAACCACCCGGTAATCATAAGAACTTTAGATATAGGAGGAGATAAGAACCTTCCGTACCTTAAATTGGACGAAGAGATGAATCCTTTCCTTGGACTAAGAGCTGTAAGACTTTGCTTTGTTGAAAAGGAGCTTTTCAAGACTCAACTTAGGGCGATCTTGAGGGCCAGCGCATTTGGCAATGCCCATATCATGTTCCCTATGATATCAAATGTGGAAGAAGTAAAGCAGGCAAAGGCAATACTTGAAGAATGTAAGGAAGAGCTAAGAAAAGAAAATATTTCTTTTGACGAAAACATAAAAGTTGGTATAATGGTAGAGATACCGTCTGCTGCAGTTACAGCGGATATCATTGCCCCTGAGGTGGACTTCTTCAGCATAGGTACAAACGATTTGTGCCAGTATACGCTTGCTGTTGACAGGATGAACGAAACCGTGTCCTACCTGTATCAGCCTCTCAGCCCTGCTATATTAAGGCTGGTCAAGATGGTTATAGACGCATCCCACAACGCAGGGGACGGCAAATTCACCGGCATGTGCGGCGAGCTTGCAGGAGATCCACATGCTGCGTTGATTCTTTTGGGACTTGGCCTCGATGAATTCAGCATGAGCGCCTCATCAGTGCCGCAGATTAAGAAAATAATAAGAAGCGTCAATAAAAAAGATGCTGAAATAATTGCCGAAAAGGCACTAAAATTATCTACCGAGGCAGAAGTCAAAGCCATGGTAGATGATGAATTAACTAAACTCGATATCAAATTAATTTAGGAGGAAAGAAAAATTATGGCAAGTAAAGAAGTAACAATTTCAAATGCAACAGGGCTGCACGCTAGACCAGCGTCAATGTTCGTTCAAGAAGCAGGAAAGTACAAGTCTGAGGTTAATGTAATCAAGGACGGAAAGAAAATAAATGCAAAGAGCATCATGGGAATTATGGCCGGAGGTATTTCTAAAGGTACTGTCCTTACAATCGAAGCTGAAGGTGAAGATGCTCAAGCAGCTGTTGATTCTCTAGTAGCATTGGTCGAAAGTAAGTTCGGCGAAGATTGATTAGTGAAAACCCGTTTTTTAAAGCGGGTTTTTCTTTTTGTATGAGAAAACCATACGCTGTGCGTATGGTTCAAAAAAGCTTTAGCTAT
>CAZOTE010000139.1:0-3754 GCA_964582705.1 uncultured Eubacteriaceae bacterium
CAGTTTGCTCAGCTTATTTGGAAGCATGAGCCTGTCAGTTCCCGAACACTTACGGAAATTTGTGCTGAAGCTTTCAGCTGGAAGCGTACTACCACCTACACAATGCTCAGGCGCTTATGTGATCGGGGACTATTTCAAAATATAAATGGCACTGTGACTTCTTTGATGTCCGAAGCTGATTTTAGGGCTGGTCAGGGAGAACAATTTTTAAATGAAACCTTTGAGGGTTCTTTACCCCAATTTTTTGCCGCATTTACCCGGCGAAACAAGCTTAGTAAAAAAGAAATACATGAGATACAGCAGTTAATTAATGAGCATAAGGAGGAATGGTAATGCTTGAAAAAACATTCTTACAGATTCTTAATATGAGCTTTATAGCCAGCTTTGTAATAATTTTTGTACTGATAGCCAGACTGCTTTTAAAAAAGTCACCTAAAGTTTTGTCCTATGCCCTTTGGGGTGTTGTGTTGTTCCGCTTGGTCTTTCCTTTCAGTTTTGAAAGTGTGTTTAGTCTTTTACCTTTCAAAAGTCAACCGATACCGCAAACAGTGGCTTTAGGTGAAAATGTCTCTTTTGGTTCTGCTGCCGGAGCCGCTCTTCAGGCCATCGGCGATGCAGCTAATGGAGGTCTTGGAACTATCACAGTACACCTTGGAAGATCAGCCGACGGATATCCAATCGTCACCGAGGCATATCACTCACAGGTCTGGTTGATATTTGGCAGCTATATTTGGCTATTAGGTATTGCTATTCTACTAATTTATAGCATTGTCTCTCTTATGAAGTTACAAAAGCGCCTTAAAAATGCTGTTCGTGAAAGAGATAATATCTACCTTGCGGAGCATTTAGAAACACCTTTTGTTATGGGTATTATTCGGCCCAGAATTTATCTACCTGCATCCCTTACAGATAAGGAAAAAAGATATATCATACTCCATGAAGAGATGCATATCAAGCGGTTTGACCATATAGTGAAAATATTCTCTTTCTTTGTGCTTTGCCTGCACTGGTTTAATCCTCTTGTATGGGCAGCGTTTTTTATTAGCGGCAAAGATATGGAAATGTCCTGTGATGAGGCAGTTATCAAACAACTGGGCAGTAATGTGAAAAAGGAATATTCAGCCTCACTTTTAACCCTTGCAACTGGCAGGCGAGTTATTGGCGGTACCCCCCTTGCCTTCGGTGAAGGTGATACTAAGGGCAGAATTAAAAATGTATTGAATTATAAAAAGCCTGCCTTTTGGGTAGTCGTATTAGCTGTGATCGCTGTCATAATTTTAGCAGTTGGTTTGTCATCAAATCCAATGAATGCCTCGATTGTTCTACCAGACAAGGACGAGGTGTCCAGTATACAAATCGAACAGGTTAATGAAGGAGATAGCCTTGGTGTGGTTCAAATCACAGATATAGCCGATTTAGAAATCATATTGGATGCTCTGCAAAACACAAATAAAACTTTCAGAAAATCGGTAAATGATGCTCCTAACAGCAAAAACTACTTTCGGATATATATTGAAGGCACAACATTGCAAAGATTTTTCTTATTTGCCGAAGGTAATAAATACTATATCGAGGAAGCATACTCCGGTATTTACAAGACAAGTCGGGAAACGAGTGTTTCTGTAGCTAAAATTTATATATCCAATGGCGGAGCTGATTTGGAAGATACTACTACTGCCTTGTGGAATGCCCGCACGAAATATATTGGCGATAATTCAGCTGTGGGAAATATCATTAGTCTATTGCAGTTCCCTGAAGGTGTAGCCTATGACAGTTTTGAGTTGCATACAAGCGAGCCCCCCTATGCCGTAACGGTGAAGTTTAAAACAGATACAGAGATTCGTAATTTTTATTCGGGAGCAGATAATCAATCCCCTTTCCAAATAAATGCCCTGATAATGTTCTCTCTTATTGAAAACGCAGAGTACATTACCTTCAGCTTAAATGATGGTATTTACGATCCTTACTCTATTCAGTACACTGACGATATGGCTAAAATGATACTTGGTGATAATTATCGTAAAGATAGTGAAAACCTTGATGGATTTCGTTCACAGATTGAAAAGCTACAGGAGTTGCTTTCTATAAAAAATGAGAGGTAAATCAATATGACAACTTATAAAAAATTCAACAAGCTAAATATTGACACCATGCTGCTGGGCATAGGAAGAGGGGATAACGAAAGCCTATATTTTTGCACACCCAAAGGTGCAAAAATCATTGGATGGGCAGGTGTAGATGGCATTCATTTTTGTTTCATACGAGGGTTCGGAGAAACAGTATTTGCCGTCAGCCCTATGAACACTCCTGGGAACTATGTGCACCCACTGGCAAGCAGTTTTTCTGACTTTCTGTGTCTTTTACTTGCTTGCGGTGATACCGCAGCGTTAGAACAGGTACATAGCTGGGACCAAGGGGAGTTTGACACCTTTTTAGAGGATAATCCGGTTACCGAAGAACAAATGTCGGCGTTGAACATCATTCGTGAAAAGCTACATCTTGAACCAATTGAGCACCCTTTTACCTATATTAAACAATTGCAGGCTGAGTTTGACTACGGCAAAATCAAATTTACAAAAGACTATGAAGACTTTATCCCGCCTGCACCGACGCTTCCCGAATGGAAGGTGTATTTTGACGGTAATTTTTGGGGACACTCAGGTAGGCAAAGGCCAGGTAAAGAGATTCCTGTTCAAGCTTATTTTAATTCAAACAACAAGGAATGGTATATTCCTTCCATCTATTCCTGTAGTCGTGGATTAGTTATAGATTTTTGCATAGAAATCCCTGCCAAGCACATTAGTGACTTCATAGATAAGTGGAAACTTTCTCCTGAGAATGATGGCAGTAACTTTTCTGAGCAACAGCGAGAGGAAATTGAAGCTGAAAACCCGATGACTGTCAATTTCAGTCCCGAGATTGTCTTAAACGGAAAGACAATTTCATCTTCTCACGGTTGTGGATTATCATGGAATCCTTTTTTTCCCGAGCAGAATGGGATAGAAAGTGATGGCGTCTGTAAACACTATGGACTTGACCAAGACTCAGGCTGGGTCATATGGAGATCAGCCTTTCCTTGGCAAACAAAAGGTAAGCCCTCAATATCCTCTCTAAGTGCTACGATTAAACACGACCGCATTAATATCAGTGGTTCGCATTTCAATGTAAATGTTCCCGGCGAACGCATAGAGTTTACGAATCCAATAACGAATATATTGCACACAATGACTGTGCAGAAATACGAACAACAAGAAATCCCAACCAATAGTTTTATAGATGATAATTACGATTTTCCATCCCACTGCATTGCAATGAGCTACACCATTTCACCAGACCTTGATGATGAGTCTTTCTCGGTTCGTGACTGTAACAGTGGAGATAGACCTTGTAGAAAGCATCATAATCCAATGGAACCGCAAGCTATCAGTGACTCCTTTGCTATCGGAATCATCGGTGGTGCATCTGCACCTACTGCCATTCCTTTTAGCAATAGTGGGCAAGGAAAGCTTCGTGCCGTGTGTTCTGCTTTGCACTTTGAACCTGTAGAAAGAGTAGACTGGCGAATTGTTTTCCATAAAAATCCATGTCCAGATATGACTATAAAATTATTATAAATCTTATATAAGTGTCGTACTTTGAGTTACAAATACCATTACAATATTAATTGAGCCAATGCATTTTTATCGATGCATTGGCTCTTGCTTTACCTACATCCCCAAAATCGTCCAAATATAGAGTGGTGCCGTTAAGGTAA
>CAZOTE010000140.1:0-3729 GCA_964582705.1 uncultured Eubacteriaceae bacterium
ACTGAGGTTGTCCTTGCCTTCCATAATAATGGGAAAACCTTGCTTGAATATCTTTATTGAATACGGGATTAATTGATGCTATCACAGATGCGCCGTCTTTGAACTCTTCTTTACTTACACTGTTTATTAACTGGAAGTCAATAAGCCCACCACTAAATAGTTGGCACGGTGGCAATAAGTGATATCGTGCTTTTGCATTATTCACATACTTTCCAAATTCATTAGTAGCTGTATTACTATTATTCTTAATACGTTCTTTTAAATCATCAATTATACTACAATTAATTTGACATAAAACCACAAAATCTGAGTTGTTTTGCTCCATATCACAGGCGGCAGTAATTACAATATATTTTTTCTCATCATAAGTAATAATATCACCAGTAAAAGGAGCTTCTTTTATTGCTGGTCTTATGTAAAATTCTAAAGCATCATAATCATCATGATTATCATCTGTATTAATAGTTAACATCTCATTAATTCTAGTAACAGCAAATCTAAGCATCCTTTGAGTCTGGAAATTCTTTTCCTGGTTTTCCCATTCAGTAATGACACTTGACATATGATCCCAAAAAACTCTACTAAGCATTTTATCAATTTTACTATAATTACCTAAAACATTGGTATATCCCGTCTTATATAGTTTTGCAATTTCCAGCAATAATTCATAAACGTCAACTTTATCTCGTTGGTATTTCTTAAATATTGGACTTTCATCATAATCTTCATCTAATAGATGAAGATTGCCAGAGACAATAAAAATAGGTACTCTGCAGTCTTCATAAATTTTTTTTACTAGTCTATTTCCTTCATTCTGTTGGGAACCAGTTCCCCAATCCAAGTCAATTATAATTGCATCAATATGATTATTGTACAAAATCTGTGGAATATCATTGTCATTTACTAATGGAAAAGTTATGATTTTATATTCACTATTTTCTCTGTTAAATTCATCAATAGTGTCTTGGTACATCTCTTGTAGAGTTTTGTCATCTTCAACGATAATTATCTGTATAGTATCTTTATCCATTTTATTGCTCCTCTTTTTTCTTCGGCAACTCTATTATAAATTTAGCACCTTCTGAAACATCTATTACTTTTATTTGACCACCATTTCTGTCAACTGCTTCTCCTGCAATAGATAAACCTAATCCCGTACCAGTTCCATTTTCCGTAACCCTGCCAGATATACCAGGGGTGAAAAGGGAGTCATCATCCAGTAAATCCCTGATGATTTTGGGACCATTATTCCATGTGCTTATTTCGATTGAATCATTCGTCTCGTATAATGATATTTCTAAGATCTTATCCTCTTTGGCAAAATCTACCCAATAAACTGCATTTTCAATGATATTTGCTAATGCCGCTAAAATATCTTCTCGCCAGCCTTTAAATAGAAAATCATTTTCTATGTTTAAATTAAGTGTTATATTTTTTCTTTGGATCTCATCCGAAAAGATATCAATTGAGGTTTGGATTGTATTCACTAGACTAAACACCGACATGGCAGTTCTCTTTCTAGTAGCTAAAGAATTTAGTCTACTAAATAAATCAGTAATAGTCTTTAATTGCTCAGGAGTCTCTTCAACAATTTTCATTATCTTATTTAAGTCTTGGGCGTTGCTATCTTTCATATATCTTTTATATGCACGGTCTATGTTATTTGTCTGGTTTTTTATCCAATGTAAAGGTTTTCGAACTTCGTGCATAACAACATCCATAATTTTCCCCAATGTAGCTTGTCCTTGGTACATTGCAATCTGTCTCTCTAACTCTTGTGCAACTTTTAATTTATTATTGATATCCCTATCAATAAAATCATTTAATTCATTCATTTCTTCGCTGCTCACATTTGCTTTCTGCATAACAGAAATCACTTTGTTTTTTACTGCAGAGAAGTCGGTTAATATACTCATTTGACTGCTAAATAAATGATTTTTTCTACCTTTGCCAGTCTTTTGCCTAAATGAATACCTCTTAAGCTCCATAAAAATTAATAATTGGCTGATAACAGATATTAAGCCATCGTAGTATGCATCTTCTTTCAATCCATCTCTTGCACTTTTTTCAACTAAATTCGAAATTTCTTCATCTTGTATTTCAATAATTCCCGAAATTTGATTAGCACCAATCTTCAACGCAGGATTTTGCACTCTTTTTTTATCCAAGGAAAGCCAATCGTTGCCATAGTCACCATAAGGTCTTATTCTAAATCTATTTCTAAAAATACTAACTCCAGAAATATCATTTAACAAATTTTTAGCTTCATTTTTTCCTAACTTTTCTTCTCCAGAATTGAATAATTCATATACCAAATTTTCAATGGATTCTGGATCTCTATCGAAAATCCTAAAATCAATATCTACGATACCAGTAAATTTTTCTTTATCATTTAAATAAAACTTAAATTCTAAAGCATCTTCTTCTATCCCAGAATTTTTATTTTGATAAATCAAAGTGTTGTTGCCATCCGGAAAGATTTTTCCTGAAATTCTGTAGTCATAGTAATCGAGTAGCGGTAGAGGTTTTATTGCTATTGTTTCATTTTGATACTTTTTTGATATGAAATTTTTGAATATAACAGTAATGTTAAATATATCATTATTACCATTAGTACTTGTGTTGTCCATTGGGGTTAATAGTTTTCGAAGTTCTTTAATAAGATATTCTATTTCACTATCATTCCATAGCTCAAGCTTTTGAGCTGAGCCTTCGATATTAAATAATGTACCATTCCTTTCGCTAGAATCTGAAGTAGATATATCTATTAATATTTCATCAAGGTACTTGCTTTCAACAAATTCATTCCAGTTAATAAATAAGCTAGTTTTAATATTTTCCGCTATCGTTTCTAGTTCCATTTTTTCACCTAAAATAGCAGCAGCAAATCTTCCAATTCCTTTCCGTCCTTGCATTATACGCCCATTGGGACTAGTTCTACGTTTAAGTTTATCGCTGGTAGAGGGAACAAGCCACTTATCAATTACCACATGTTCTTTCATTCCATGACCGTTATCTTCCACTGATAAAAGAAGTCGCTTATCGTTAGTTGCTTCAAAAGTTATTGTAATTTCGCTTGCATCAGCATCATAAGAATTTTTTACTAGTTCAACCACAGCTGCATGCATGTCTTTGATAATATCTTCACCAATAGTACCGATTAATCTCGCTGAAGGTCTAAATGATTTTTTCATTCTCATACCTCTTCCAACATATTCATAATTTTATTAGCCAATCCTTTGGCCATTAGCGGTGGAACTGCATTTCCTATTTGAACAAATTTAGCCGTCCTAGAACCCTCAAAATAATAACTATCCGGAAATGATTGTACACGAGCAGCTTCACGAACAGATATAGATCGACACTGTTCAATATCCGGATGTATAAAATAATGACCATCTTTAGAAATATGTGCAATCATTGTATGTGAACACCTAATGTCACCCGCTAATACTTTATATCTATCTAAAAATGCTGTAATATTTTTATGTGTTTTAAGTTCATCTGGTAAATCTGTATATTTTATTCTAGTTTGATTATCATTCCATGCTTGAATGACTTTTTTATATATCTTCCTATCATTTTCATTATGTTTTCTGCAAATGTGATGTGTCAATATATCTTGGCTATTTCGTATACCTGATTCTCTCAAATACTCGTTTTCATCGGCTATATATTCATTTTTTTCTTGGCCATGCTCTAAGGCTGCTAAATCGTATAGGATATCAG
>CAZOTE010000141.1:0-3692 GCA_964582705.1 uncultured Eubacteriaceae bacterium
AGTGACTTAAAGCAAGCGAGGAGGAGCAATATGATAAATATCTTTAGAAAAAAAGCAGATCAAAATAGACTTGATCTAACTGTTAAGTCGCCATTAAAAGGGAAAAAGATTAATTTAGATGATATAGATGATCCTTTGTTTTCCGGAGAAGCATTAGGAAAAACGGTCGCAATATACCCTGAAAACGGGAAGGTTCTATCTCCTGTGAACGGAAGGATAGTCACTCTGTTTGAGACAAAACATGCAATTGCTTTGATATCTGAGTCTGGTGTAGAGATTTTGATACATATAGGCATAGACACAGTTAAGTTAGAAGGCAAGCCTTTTAAGGCTTTTGTCGAAAACAATCAAAAGGTCAAAGTAGGGGACAAACTTATAGAATTTGATTTAAATCAAATTACGACACACAATTTAAGCCCGGTAACTTTGATAGTTATATGCAATACTAATAAATACCAGAGAATAGAATCTAGCGTAGGGGTTAATATTAACGAATTGGACGAAATCATGGTGGCATACGAATAATAAAAACCAATTAGCCAATGGATACAAGCATTACGTAAAAGACTTGCAGGATTAAATTTTAGCAAGAACACATATATAAGACATATAAAGGAAAAAACGTATAATAAGCTGATCAACTTATATATAAAAAATTAAACTGGGAGGTATGGCAAATGAGTTATGAAAGTTTAGCAAAAGATATTATAGCTGCAGTGGGTGGCGAGGACAATGTTGAAACACTTGCACATTGCGCCACTAGATTGAGGTTTGGTTTAAAAGACAAAAGTAAATTTAACAAAGAAGCGCTCGAATCAAACGGTCAAATAATGGGCATTATGGAATTGAAGGGAACAGTTCAGATCCTAATAGGTACGCATGTAAACGATGTGTTTAAAACAATATTGAGCTTGACAAGCATCAAAGGCGGAGAAAAAATTGATGAAGAAATCAAAGAAGAATTGAAGGAGACAAACCAGAGTTTATTTGACAAATTTTTAGCGACAATTGCAGCTATTTTATCGCCTTATTTAGGGATATTGGCAAGTGCTGGTATTATTAAAGGTCTGCTTGCATTTGGTGTTAACCTCAGTGTGGTAGATCCAGCAGGGACTACCCATGCAGTATTATCAGCGGCAGGCAATTCCATAATATTCTTCTTTCCAATCTTGCTGGCTTTTACAGCGGCAAAGAAATTTGGAGCAAACCCTTATGTTGGTGCGACAATAGGGGCAGCGTTGATGGAGCCTAGTATAACAGGCGTCGTTCTTACAGGTTCAAGCCTTACATTTGCGGGCATACCTTTTATCGGTATGGAGTTTGGAGCAACAGTATTTCCTATAATTCTATCAATGTTTGCATTTGGATATCTAGAGAAGCTACTAAAAAAGACTATGCCTAAAGCAGTTAGCTTCATCATGGTGCCACTATTGTCTCTTTTAATAATGGTTCCGGCAACTGTAGTGATAATAGGGCCGATAGGTGCGTTGATTGCAAATGGAGTATCTTCGCTCTATGGTGTTTTATTGGAAGGAAACTTGGTGATATTTACAGCAATCATGGGTGCTATATTTATTTTTGTAATAATGTTGGGTGTACATTGGGTTGTATTGCCAATACAACTGGCATACTTGGCTGAACATGGTTATGAGTATTCACTTGCAGCTGGAAGCTGTGGACATTATGCCTTGATGGGCGTTACACTTGCAGCATTTTTAATGGCAAAGGACAGAGAGACAAAGAGTATTGCAGGGTCGGCGGCATTTATAAACATCCTATCAGGAGTGACAGAGCCTGGACTTTACGGTGTTTGCTTTAAAAATAAAAAGTATTTTATCTCGTTGATTGCCGGAGGAATTACAGGGGGAGCCCTTGTAGGAATTTTTCAAGCTCCGCTCACTACATTTGCATTCCCTGGTTTATTCGGATTGCCGGCGTTTATGGCTTTGCCGTATGCTGCACAGTATTTGACTGCCATGTTGTCGGCTACAGTGGTAGGATTTGTTGTAACTTTGATACTGGGCAAAGGATTTAAAAAAGAACCTAAAGAAAATTTAGCAGACGTTAAAGGTAAATGAATTTACACTGTCGTATTTGTTGACCAAGAGCACTACTATCGATTTAAGCTATAGTATGAGACAAAAGCAGGTTATGCATCAAAGCCTGCTTTTGTAATTCAAAGTCATTGAAAGGAAGAGATAAAGATGGCACAAAGATTTCCCGAAGATTTCTTATGGGGCGGCGCTGTTGCAGCCAATCAATGTGAAGGAGCATATGACAAGGATGGAAAAGGATTATCAATACAAGATGTAATGCCTAGAGGAATCATGGGGCCTATAACGGAAACGCCAACTGAAGATAATCTTAAGCTTGTTGGAATAGATTTCTATAATCGGTATGAAGAAGATATCAAGCTTATGGCTGAGATGGGATTCAAGACATTCAGGACTTCAATTGCATGGTCGCGTATTTTTCCTAATGGAGATGACAATGAGCCAAACGAATTGGGACTGTTGTTTTATGATAAGATCTTTGACGAATGCTTGAAATACGGAATTGAACCGGTTGTGACAATTTCTCATTATGAAACCCCACTACACCTCTCTAAAAAATATAATGGTTGGCTAGATAGAAGGCTTATTGAATTTTATGCTAGATTCGTTGAGACGATATTTTCAAGATATAAAGGCAAGGTTAAGTATTGGCTCACATTTAATGAAATAAACTCTATAACCCATGAACCTTTTATGAGTGGTGGCATACTTACTGAAAAATCCAAGTTGACAAAGCAAGACGTTTACCAAGCTATACACCATGAGCTAGTAGCCAGCGCAACGGCAGTAAAAATAGGCCGTAATTTAATGCCAGGAGCGAAGATAGGATGTATGATATTGGGTATGCCGGTTTATCCCTTGACTCCAAAACCGGAAGATGTTATTTCAAGCATGATGCGAGAAAGAGAAAGCATGTTTTTTGCTGACGTACATGTCAGAGGGAAGTATCCTAGATATATGAAAAGATTTTTTAAAGAGAATGACATTGATATAGTGATAACAGATGAAGATCTAGAAGTGTTAAAGAATACTGTGGATTTTATTTCATTGAGTTACTATGTAAGTATATGTGAGACCAGTAATCCCCAACCCGACCAAATAGGACCTGGTAATTTGATGGGGGGAGTGAAGAATCCGTATTTGGAAGCAAGTGAATGGGGATGGCAAATAGACCCTCAAGGGTTGAGGTATATATTGAACAAATTGTATGATAGATACGAATTGCCGCTCTTTATTGTCGAAAACGGCCTAGGTGCAGAAGATGAATTAGTTGAAGACGAAGAAGGGAATTTCACTGTAATTGATGACTATAGAATAAAGTATTTGAACGATCATTTGGTGCAAGTCTCAGAGGCTATTGAAGACGGAGTAGAAGTAATAGGTTATACATCATGGGGATGTTTGGACATAGTAAGTGCATCGACTGCTGAATTGAAGAAGAGATATGGATTTATTTATGTAGACAGAAAAGATGATGGAAGTGGAACGTTAAATAGGTATCGCAAGAAGAGCTTTTATTGGTATAGAGATATCATAAATACCAATGGGAAACTCTTGATACGTTGAAAAACGTTTATAGTTATAATAGGTAATTGCGAAACTAATAATTGAAAAAAGTGCAGATTGGTACTGAAGTGG
>CAZOTE010000142.1:0-3657 GCA_964582705.1 uncultured Eubacteriaceae bacterium
TTCAAATTAAATATGACAAAGAGCTAATGGCCGGACTAGAATACCACATAAACTTTGCCGTGAACAGACTAGTTTTTAATATCAACACTGAAAACCCTATGCTATATGACATAAAAAGAAAATATACTTTTCCATATGAAATGGCAAAAGTTGCAGCCAAGGTGATTGAAAGGACGTACTCTGTAAAAGTAACGGAAGAAGAAACAGCATTTCTTGCACTTCATTTCGGATCATATGTTGAGAAGATAAACACAGAAAACGATGACATCAACAGAGTTGCATTAATTTGCTCGACAGGTCTTGGGACTGCGAAGCTGTTGTTCATAAAACTCAGAAACTTGCTTGGAAACGATAAAATAATCAACACTTTTTCAGAAAATGAAATCGATTTAGAGGAGCTAGATACATATGACATGATATTTACTACTATACCCTTAAAAATTGAGACAACGACGCCTATAATAAAACTTGACATTTTTTTCGAAGAAGACGAGCTGAGAAAGAGAATAAAAAACCGCTTTGTTATGAGCAAGAACACTGCATGGGAAGTCGGATCGAATGTAAGCATTGTGAATATGGCTACAAAACCAAATTTGTTTTTTAAAACAAATTTGGATGATTACATCGATATTTTAAAAGAAATCATAGGAAAGCTTTTCAATCAAAGAGAAGTTGACGAGGGGTATCTTGATAGAGTTTTGGATAGGGAGGCGACATACCCCACTACATTTGCAAACGGAGTAGCCATGCCCCATGCTATCAACAAGGGTGGAGAAAGGCTAATGATTGCAATAATAATCCCTGAGAAGGAAGTGAATTATGAAAATAGTGCAGTGAGGATAATATTTATGTTGCTGATCCCGGAGATTATGGATGAAAGTCCGGAAGTTTTGATAAAAACATACGAAGAGATACTGAAAATTTGCCAAAATGAAGATCTGCTTGGAAAAGTCATAAACGCAAAAGATTATTTTGAGCTTACAAATGTGTTAGTAAAGGAGGCGTTGAAGTGAATGATGTGGTAAGAATGGGTCTGGTAATAGCAGTATTTTGGCTTCTAAATGCAACTTTAGGAATGAGACAAGTAAAGGACTTTAATAAAAACTATATTGAGCTAAAGAAAAAATCAAGGGTTTTGATAGGAAGAAAAAGAGGGTATCTTCAAGCGGGTACCGTAATCCTGTTGGCAATAGATGATCAGGATGTTATAACTGAAGCACGAAAAATGCAGGGAGTCTCGATATTTGCCAGGGTTAAAGCTTTTAGCGGTTTAACAGGGAAAGAGGTAGAACAATTGCTGGATGAATCGTTATTGAAAAACTACAATAGATATACGCAAAAAGCACTAAAAAATGCTTATGAAAATTTTGTCGCTTTTAATAAAGAAAAATCCGAAAACAATGAAATGGAAGCATCAGTTTAAATGGTTTAAATTTTTTAAGATATAAGGAGGAAACTAAATGACAACTTTTTTTGAACAACTGGCCAGAGGAGCCGACTGGTTTATGAACCTGTTTAGAGCAGGAGGAGACGTTTTTATTGCTTTTATGACTGGAATAGTACCGCTGCTAATAGCCTTGCTGGTAGTAATGAATGCAGTAATAGTAATGATTGGTACAGAGAAGGTGGAAAGATTTGCATCTAAGTCAGCAAGCAACCCAGTATCAAGGTATTTGTTGCTGCCTTTAATCGGAACTTTTGTATTTGCAAACCCGATGACGCTTTCATTAGGCAGGTTCTTACCTGAAAAATACAAGCCAAGCTACTATGCAGCATCGAGTTTTTCCTGCCATACCATGAATGGTTTGTTTCCACATGTTAATCCTGGTGAATTGTTTGTATTTTTAGGCATAGCTAATGGCATAACTGCCTTGGGACTAAACACGGCAGATCTGGCTATCAGATATTTCTTGGTAGGCATGGCAACAAACTTCTTCAGAGGATGGGTTACAGACTTTACTACAATGATTGTTGAAAAGCAGCAGGGGATATCGCTTAGCAATGTTATTGAAATTAATGAGTAAATTCGAGGAGGATTATACCATGGATTATAGAAAAATCAAAATAACGAAAGGATCAGGCGGTTGGGGTGGCCCTTTGATTATTGAACCAAATGAGACAAAGAACAAAGTAGTTTATATAACAGGTGGCGCAAGGCCTGAAGTCGCTGTTAAAATTGCTGAAATGACTGGTTGTGAGTTGGTAGATGGATTTAAGACTGGAGTTCCCGATAAGGAAGTTGCATGTGCAGTCATCAACTGTGGAGGAACATTGCGATGCGGGATATTTCCTCAGAAGAACATAATGACTATAAACATCATGGCAACCGGCAGGAGCGGACCTTTGGCAATGTATATAAAGGAAGACAATTACGTTTCTGCAGTAAAAGAAAATAACTTAGAGTATATAGATTAGGAGGATTTGGAATGGCAAAGTATGATACAGATAAAAAAATAAGTCAACAAAGCCAGGGGCTTGTTGCAAAAGTAGGTCTGGGGATAGGAAAGATAACGGCAATTTTTTTCCAAGCGGGAAGAAATACCATAGATACAGTACTACATACGATACTTCCTTTCATGGCGTTTGTAGCGACGTTGATCGGGATAATAAATGCTTCAGGTGTAGGTTCGTGGTTTGCGAATCTGCTTACACCACTAGCTGACAATGTCATTGGGCTGATAATAATATCACTGATATGTTCTTTTCCGTTGTTGTCACCTTTTCTTGGGCCTGGTGCAGTAATAGCGCAGATCATAGGTGTGTTGATAGGGGTAGAGATAGGAAATGGATCGATTCCGCCACACTTGGCATTACCGGCTTTATTTGCCATAAACGCACAAGCAGCCGCTGACTTTATTCCGGTAGGTTTAGGTTTAGCTGAAGCAAAACCAGAGACTGTTGAAGTCGGGGTGCCTTCAGTGCTATATGGGAGATTCTTAACAGGTGCGCCTACGGTAGTCATAGCGTGGTTGGCAAGTGTAGGACTTTATAGCTAAGGGTATGGATAAAATATGACAACTGTGTATAAAACGATAATACAGGATATTGGGAAAAATGCCGGAGATTTTCTCGAGTATAAAATGATTGTTATTTTTAAAGATAATGCGCCACAAGAGTTAAAGGATTATTGTTATATTCATCATTTGAATAAGCTGGATAGTACAATAAAAGAAGGGAATACTCTTTTAATAGATGGTGAAGAATACCAAGTTACAGCAGTGGGAAGCCTGGTAAATGAAAATCTAAAGGAACTGGGGCATATAACCTTCAAGTTCTCAGGTGAGACTGAAGCAGAAGTGCCGGGTACTCTTTATCTGGAAGATAAAGAAATTGGCAACATATCAATAGAATCAGTTTTAGAGATAATCGAATAAATCAGACTTATAACAAGAGCCCTGCCGATACCGGCAGGGCTCTTGTCTCCATAAAAATATTTGTTTATAAAAAAGTTGGAAGATTGACTCAACCAAAATATTTATCTGGTACTTTGATGAATTTTGCTATCTCGGGATTTGTCTTTAATGTTTCGATTTCCTCTTTGGTAAGCAGAGTGAACTTATCTCTCTTTGCGTCAACGGTACAGAAAAAACCAAAAGGCTCATCTGAAGTGTTTATCAGCTGGTGCCATGCATTAGGAGGAACTACGATTAAATCCAT
>CAZOTE010000143.1:0-3643 GCA_964582705.1 uncultured Eubacteriaceae bacterium
ATCAACTGATCGAAAGTAAGGGGAATTTCAAAAAATTTACTTCCTAAATCATCTGAATTGGTTTATAATGAATATAAATCAATTCCTGAAATGTTCGAGGTACTCTGATATTTTGAACCTACAACATTCATAAGGGAGTTCGAAGTTCTTGAGCGTATGTCATGCCTCTTTTAAGTGGAAGACAGAGGTTTGAGACAGGACACCCACCTAGATCTTTCTAGGCGTCAAAATTCAGAGAACGGCATTTCGGGAATAAAGCACCTTTTGGTGCTTATTTTTTATTATAGGGAAACGATTTTATACTTAAGGAAAAATAAAATTTTAAGTGATATGTTAAGTGGGTTGAGGAGAATATGAAAGAAGACAATAATACGTTTGTTTATAAAAATAACTGTGGGGAAATTTCTCTTAAGAGTTACTTGGCGGACTGCAAAGGTTATTCTTCCAGACTTATTAGGTTCATTAAAAGGGAAGGCAAGATGCTTGTAAATAGGAAAACTGCCCGCATGGACAGAGTTCTATCCCAGGGAGACGAGGTAGCTGTATTGATGCCTGTTGAAGAGATCGATGCTCCGGCACAAAAGATAGACCTGAAGATAATATACGAAGACCTTGATTTGCTCATTGTAGCCAAAGAAGCCCTGATGGTCACGCATCCTACTAGGAGCCATCAAGAAAACAACCTGGCCAATGGGGTAGCTTACTACTTCTCTGAAAAAGAGATCAAGGCAAAGATAAGGTTCGTAAACCGTCTAGACCGCGATACTACCGGCTTGGTGGTGATTGCCAAGAGTAAATTTGCACATCAGCATTTACAGAGTCAAATGAAAGAAGGAAACATTAAAAAAACCTATTTTGCAGTGGTTCATGGCGTATTGAAGGACAACTCAGGGACCATAGATCTGCCCATTGGCAGAGAATCAGATGAATCCTTTGAAAGAAGCGTTATGGCGGAAGGGAAAAAATCCGTAACACACTATGATGTCTTAAAATCAAACAACATGTACTCCCTCGTTAAGTTGGACTTGGAAACAGGCAGGACACATCAGATTCGAGTTCACATGAAAGCCTTGGGGCATCCCTTGGCAGGAGATCCGCTATACAATCCCGGAAATTCGGATATGATCGACAGGCAAGCTTTGCATAGCGGCGAAATGGAATTCATTCAGCCGAGGACTGGAAAGAAGATAAAGGTCGAAGCCTCGATTCCTGAGGATATGAAAAATTTGATTGAAAAAATCTAAAATGATGTGGTTATAGCATAATAAAGGAGAAAAAATGAAGAGAGCGTTGATGATTATTGCAGCTTTTATATTGTTAATAGCTGCTTCTGCAGTGGTTTTCTTTTTATCCATAGAAGCGGCAGATGTAGAGGGGTTTGAATACAAGCCGAATCAGAAGACCATAATATTTTCCGATGACGGTGAAGAAATTGGTGAAATATACGAAGAAAACAGAACATACGTGACACTTGACCAAATACCGGAAGATCTAAAAAATGCTATAGTGGCTGTGGAAGATAATAGGTTCTACATACACAACGGATTTGATCTTGTAGGCATAACAAGGGCGTTTTTGACTAATTTCAGAGCAGGGACAATATCGGAAGGTGCAAGCACCATTACGCAACAGTTGGCTAGAAATATATTTGAAGAAATATCTACGGAAAAGACTGCAGCTAGAAAGATAAAAGAGATTAAAACGGCAGTGATGTTGGAGAAACGGTTCGGCAAAGAGCAGATCTTAGAGATGTATCTGAATGAGATATACTTGGGAGGAGGAGCTTATGGCGTTCAAGAAGCCAGCGTGCGCTACTTTGGGAAGAATGTCTGGGAGCTTAATCTTGCTCAATGTGCTTTGATAGCGGGGCTTCCGCAGGCTCCAAGCGCCTATCAACCTGATGTATACTTTGACAGAGCAAAGGCAAGGCAAGAAAAAGTGCTGCAAAGAATGGTAGAAGAGGGATTTATAACAGAAGATGCATCTGTTGGAGCAAAAGCTGAAGAACTTGAGATAGGAAATTCTAGCGGTGAGGAAAACATCGGAAGGTACAAAAAGAACTACGAAGCCTTCATAAGGACTGTGATAGATGAGTACACAGAAATATACAAAGATGCTAATTACATAAATAAAGACCAAGAGGCAAGAAGTGAAGCCTTGGAAAGCTTGAAAAGGGACGGACTTAGGATTTATACTTCTATAAATACAAGAATCCAGGATAAAGCTGTTGAAAGCGTATCTTTAGCAATAGAAAATTACAGTTTAACAGAGGCTACGGGGGCTATTGTCACCATTGATGCAAAAAATGGAGCAATTCTTGCTTATTATGGTGGAACAAGCGATATTGATTTTGCATCGACGCCCAGACAGCCTGGTTCCACATTAAAGCCGTTGATTTATTCAGCGGCTTTACAAGAAGGCGTAATCCAGGAAAGTACACTGTTAGTGGACAGACGGACAGACTTTAACGGTTATTCACCGTCGAATTTCTCAAACAGATATTACGGTTATGTCACAATTAGGCAAGCGCTTGTGCAATCTTTAAATGTACCTGCAGTCCAGACCATGAATGATTTAGGAATCGAAAAAACCTTATCGTATCTAGAAGAAATGGGGATACAAACAATCGACAAAGAGGATTTCAGACTGCCTACAGCATTAGGAGGAATGACATATGGAGTTACGCCATTGGACATGGCCACGGCATATACGATCTTTGCCAATGGAGGAGCGAAGACTGATCCTTGGAGCATTCTATCGGTAGATGGCAGCAATGGAGGGAATATTTACAGAAGAAACTTAAGCCGAACTGAAGATGATAACATCATTGACGAAGATATTGCTGAATATATTAGTGGAATCCTCGTTGACAATGTGGCGCGAGGGACAGGGAAAAATGCGGGCAACAAATTTGTGACCGGAGGAAAAACAGGCACTAGTTCAGAAAGCAAAGATTTGTGGTTTGTGGGCTTTACCGGAAACGCTACGACCTCTATCTGGTTGGGAAATCCTGACCGCAAGGAAATAGGTGGCTCGGGAAGCTATTGTGCATGGGGATACGGCGAGTACATGTCTAACATAGGAGACTATCTTCTAAACAGCAATTATAATCTGGTTTCAGGGGAATCGAGTTACGAATTGGAAACTATTTATGTATTGCTGGATGAAAATGCAATAAGCGGCGGTTCCTCATACGTGGATGAAACCATGATAGCTGAACTTTCCGTCTTGGAGGAAGACCTGCACTTTTTTGAAAATGTCAGAGTCATAAGGGTTGAGGTGGATCGAAGCACAGGCAAGTTGTTTGCACAAGGCAAATGCTTGGATAAAGATAAGGAAGTTAGATTTTATATACCTGAGAATGTGCCTGAAGAATGCGACGAATCACACATACTCGACAGATTAAGAGGAATATTTAAAAGGTAGAAATAGACGTAGCTTTATAGTTTCTTTATATAGCTGCGTCTCGTTTTATTATGTACAGAATCAAAATATCGCCACTGGGCCCTAACGGGTAAATTGTTTTCCAACTGTGGGTTCAAATCTGCTTTGGTTATATTATATTTTTTGTTTTGAACTATAGAGTTCAATATTACGGCATTAACTCCCGTCTTTTTATATTTGGTATCCACCGCAATCAGGA
>CAZOTE010000144.1:0-3539 GCA_964582705.1 uncultured Eubacteriaceae bacterium
TCTAAGATACGCAGTGGAAATAATGCAAACCGCCGTATCAAGCACTCCTGATATATCCTTTTTGAAATGTCCGGCAGTCAGCTTTACCCACCAAAAAGGTAGAAACATACATCCGATAGCCATAACAGGGATTAAAAGAATGTTTCCCATCATGATTGCGATAGAGGCGCCGATACAAAAAAACAGCAGGGCTGCCCCGCAGATTATAGGAAACTTTGCCGTTCTGCCTGTGACTTTTAGGATGGCCTGCACCTCGGCAATTTCACGGCGCAGGTAAGATTTCTTTTTACGGCGAGTGGTTTCATTGATTTCATCACGGAGGGATTTCGGCTTATCAAGAAGTTTTGCAAACACCCTGTCTGTAAATTCCATAGGTGATAGGTTCAGTAGAATAAAAAAACCTGCTATCATTCCGATGCAGGCAACAAGTTGAATGGTTGTCATATGGTTTTAACCCCCTCCCTTAGACCGATTATGATTGGCTGCGGCATACCGTTTTCCAGAAGTCTTTTGGCAAGACTTTCGGAAATAGTATTCACCTGCCTATGGTGTCCCTCAATCATAAAGTTGCCATCCTCCATGAGATTTTCTGTTATGACATATTGAAATAAGGGGCGAAAATGTCTTGTTCCATCGGGCAAGATTTCGCATTCCTGTATCTCCATCATACGGCGTTGCTTATTTTCCAGCTGTTTACAAAATACCACAATGGGATAGGCTTCCGTCACATAATCCATAAGAGTGGCATCGCTCATATCCACAGCACGTTTACATAGGGATACCATACGGCGATAGGTAGCTTCACAGGAATTGGAGTGAATGGTAGTCAGTACGGCTACACCGGTTCGAGCAGCTTCCTGTGCCGCATTGGCTTCCGCACCGCGCATCTCACCGACTACGACAATATCGGGATTAAAGCGCAGAGCCATGTCTAAAAGGGTAATTTGATCTACACGCTGGCGATCATTATCTGAATCACGGGTGAGTGTATGGATAACCGAGTTTGTCACTTTGCCATCTTTCTCCCTCACCAAGGCAAGCTCACGGGATCCGTTTTCAATGGTATAGATTCTTTTGTTATCAGGAATGGTGGTTAGTATCCAACCTGCTACAGTGGTTTTACCACTGGAGGTAGCCCCTGCCACGCATACGGAAATACCATAACGAACACAAAGGGATAAAAAATCCAGCATGGGTTCAGTAGCAGTGCCGCTTTTTATAAAATCTTCCTTTTGCATAGACTGAGGGTTTACAATACGAATGGATGCCGCAATGCCCACATCTTCGTCCACAATAGGACTTTTCAAAACAGCAATACGGATATTCTTAGAAAGATGCCCAAGCACGATAGGGCTGGCATTATCCAGCACCATACCGCTGATGTGGAGCATACGGCGAATTACATTGACAGCATGTTCCGGGCTATCAAAGCGTTCTGCAAGCTTTACGGTACTACCATCGCTATACTGCACTTCAATATCCCGCCAACTGTTGATGTCTATTTCTTCAATGCCTGTTCCAAAGATATATTTTGTTAAAAAACCGAACTCCGCCATTTCAGTGTAGAGTGCATCGGCAAGGGCATCTCCGCCCATACCATTTACCGAGATTCTATGATCCTGCAGATATTTAGTGATATACCGCTTCATCTGCACCTTGGAATCAGCTCGATTGCCGGTGATTAAAGTGCTATAATTTTCCGAGATATATTCCTGCACATTGCTTAATACTGTGGGGAAATCCTTGCCCTCGCTTTCCGGAGCGAAAAACAGAGAATGGGCTTGGGAGATGCTATTCATATCGGGATTATCTTCGAATTGCTCTTGCTTGCTAAAAACAGAGGCGTTTCTTTTTTCACCAAACATCAAAACACCTCCCTTATAATTTTTTCAATTTCTTTTCTAAACCGGCGGCTGTCCTTAAGAGATAAATCAGCAAGCAGATTACCGGCAAGGTATTGCTGCTCTAATTCCTGTGAATGATTCAGAACAAAAGCAGCTGAACCCAGTGCCTGCACAGTTTGTTCTTGTGCCTGCTGGGGCTTGACATTGGCAGACACCTTATACTGCTTATCTGCATCCCATTTGCTGTCGCGAAGGAGTGTTAGCTGGCTGGACAGGTAGCTGATGGATTTTAAATCCGCATTGGCAAGACGCAGAACGCTGTCTGCTTCCATGAGTGCTAATGCTGAAAGGATATCATTTGCAATATAACTGCTGCAGTCCACAATAATAAAAGGAGCTACTTTTCGTAGTTCACAAAGCAGCTCCCTGGCCTGCACCTCTGAATAAGGTGGATAGGTGTATTCATTTTCGCCTTTTTTCATTCCCAATATTGTGAGATAGCTGTTCCTCTTTAATGTTACAAGATTGTGCTTAATTAAAGGCTCTGTTACATGGGTGGCGGCAAGAACACTGCCCAAAGAATGTTCACTGTCAATCTCAGAGGGTGAACAGATACAAGGCAACATCGGTGCAGTCATGTCACATAAAAGCAGTACCACATTTCGCTTTTTATCTGCAAGGTATTTTGCAATTTTTACGGCAGTTACTGTTTTACCGCTTCCCGGACTGCCCCAAACAGCCAGGATACCGCCTTGCAATTTTTCTTCAGCATCCGGTTCTTCCGCTCGTAGTGAGCGAGAAAAGATGCTTTTCTTTTTGAAGTTCATTTATTCCGTCACCTCATTCTCATCAAACTGTTCAGGGTTTGTTTCCTGTGACTGTGCTGTCTGCTCCTGCTCATCACCTTTTTGTTCTGTGGGATAAAGAGCTTCGTTAATTTTATCCTGCACATCGATAAACTTTGCGGTGTTGGCAGGGGTGCCGCGATAAACAAGGGAGAGGTGGAGCTTTCCGTCTGCCTCAAGTTCTGCCAGCACTTTGCTCTGCTCAGAAGATACAAGCAAGGTTACTGTGGAAGGCAGCTCCCGCTCATCCTGATTTGCTTGTGATTCTCCGGTGTTGGCGTCATAACCGCTGGAGGCAGTTACGCTGATAATTTCTACATATTTAAGCTCGACAGGGATAACAGTGGAGCCCTGCTTCTTGTAATCAGGAGCAATGACAGACACAATATCTCCGCTTTCCAGTTTGCCTGACAGCCCATTTGCAAAGTTTTTAATGGTAACCGACATTGCCTGTTTGCTGCCGTCTAAATTGTATAAATAGGCATTTTCAGCGGCAGGAGTGTCAGACAGTTTGGTATTTAAAATGTAGTCACCGATGGAGAGATCGGCTTTTGCATACTTGCCTATGACCGTTTCTTTTTGCCTGATAACATTTTCGGGCAGACCAAAGCCTCCGACTTCGGCAATTTGCACCATGTCCTTGGTTATCTCATCACCGGCTTTAATTTCTTTTGTCACCCTGATAATTTCGGTTTTTTGACTGAGCGTTTTATTAAACAGCGGTGTCAATCCAAAGCAGATGAGTAAAGACAACAAAATGCAGATTACACCAAGCACGGTGCGGTTTTTTAATAAATTCATCAACAGATCCTCCTTAGTTTTTAATCACGGGAATTATATAAAACCTATA
>CAZOTE010000145.1:0-3514 GCA_964582705.1 uncultured Eubacteriaceae bacterium
TCTTGCCAACTTTAAAGTCACCTCCCCCTCCGTCGATTCATTGACACAACGACCTTACAGGACATCTTAAGATTCACAAAAAAGATCACCATTCAAGAAGAGGTCTTCTGAAAATGGTAGGTCAAAGAAGAGGTTTGCTGAACTATCTTAAAAGCAAGGATATTGCCAAGTACAGAGAGCTGCTTGAACAATTGAATCTTCGAAAATAATTCAAGGGCGGAGAAATCCGCCTTGTATTATTATGTGGAGAAATTTAATTCCAGGCACCTGTTTTGGCTTGAAAGAAAAGTATAATAAACAAGGAGGTATAAAATGCTGAAAACATTTAAAATGGATTTGGGCGGAAGAGAATTAACCGCTGAAATCGGAGAAATGGCTGAACTGGCAAACGGTGCGGTTTTTTTAAGATACGGACAAACCAACGTTTTGGTAACAGCTTGTGGTTCAAAAACACCTAGGGAAGGCTTGGACTTTTTCCCCCTTAGCTGCGATTATGAAGAAAAAAGATATGCCGTAGGCAAGTTTCCCGGTGGATTTATTAAAAGGGAGGGAAGACCTTCTGAAAGGGCTATCCTTACATGTAGACTTATGGACAGACCTATAAGACCACTATTTCCCGACGGATATAGAAATGAAGTACAAGTAGTAGCTACTGCAATGTCGATATCACAGGATCATCCTCCTGAAATAGTTTCCATGATTGGATCGTCAATTGCGCTGTCGATTTCAGATATTCCATTCAACGGACCGACAGGATCGGTATTGGTGGGACTTATCGATGGTGAATACATCGTAAACCCGACTGCTGCACAGCAGGAAGAAAGTGAAATCCATTTGGTGGTTTCTGGAACAAAAGACGCAATCATGATGGTGGAGGCAGGCAGCAAGGAAGTTTCAGAAGAAGTAATGCTAAAAGCTATTTTATTTGCACACGAACAGATCAAAAAGATCGTGGCGTTCCAGGAAGAGATAATTGCTGAAGCAGGCAAAGAAAAAATGGAAGTACCTTTGGCAAAACCGGATGAAGCGATAGATGCTGAAATCAGAGTTTTTGCAACTGAAAAGTATATTGATGCTATTAAAACTGAAGATAAAAATTTGAGAACTGAAAAAATTGATGAAGTCAATGAATTGGTTCAAAAGGAATTTGCAGAAAAATATCCGGAAAATCTAAAAGATATAAAGGAAGTATGCTATAAACTGGTTAAGGAACAGGTTAGAAGGATGATAGTCGAGGAAGGCATCAGACCGGATAACCGAGCTCATGACGAGATTCGACCTATTTCTTCAAAAATCGGGCTCCTCGACAGGGTGCATGGTTCAGGAATGTTCACAAGGGGACAGACGCAAGTCGTGTCTGCGCTAACATTGGGTGCGCTTGGAGATGTCCAGATCATCGATGGATTTACTGACGAGGAAGAGAGCAAGAGGTACATACATCATTATAACTTCCCGGCATTCAGCGTAGGGGAAGCAAGACCTTTGAGAGGGCCGGGCAGAAGAGAGATTGGTCATGGAGCGTTGGCTGAAAGGGCACTGTTGCCTGTAATACCTTCAGAGGATGAATTCCCATATACCATCAGGGTAGTATCTGAAGTAATCAGCTCAAACGGATCCACTTCACAGGCTAGCGTTTGCGGAAGTTCACTATCGCTGATGGATGCAGGTGTCCCTATAAAAGCTCCGGTTGCAGGAATCGCAATGGGACTTATCAAAGAAGGGGACAAGGTAGCCGTACTTTCGGATATTCAAGGCATGGAGGATTTCCTTGGTGACATGGACTTTAAAGTTGCCGGTACAAAGGAAGGAATCACAGCTATTCAAATGGATATTAAAATAGACGGAATCGATGAAGGAATTCTTACCAATGCGCTGGAAAAGGCCAGGGTAGGAAGACTGCATATACTGGATAAAATGAATGAAGTTATAAGCGAGCCTAAAGCAGAGCTAAAGCCTTTTGCGCCTAGAATAATAACCTTGCAAATACATCCTGACAAGATTAGGGAAGTAATAGGAGCAGGAGGCAAGGTCATCAATAAAATTATAGATGACACTGGGGTAAAGATAGATATCAGTGATGATGGAAAGGTGTTTATAGCATCACCGGATCTACCGGCAGCTGAAAAAGCCAAAGGTATAATCGAAGCTATCGTCAAAGATATTGAAGTAGGAGAGGTATTCCTAGGCAAGGTAACTAGAATCATGAATTTTGGTGCTTTTGTTGAAATTCCGGGAGGAAGGGAAGGAATGGTTCACATTTCCAAACTTGCTCACGAAAGAGTAAACAAAGTTGAAGATGTTGTCAACATCGGTGATGAAATAACTGTAAAAGTTGTTGAGATTGATAAGCAAGGCAGAATAAACTTGTCAAGAAAAGCGACTTTACCAAGAGTTGACAATAAAGAATAAGAATAAACAAACTACATAAACCTTCAGTGGTTTATGTTTTTTTATGCTTAATATATTTGAACATTCCCATTAAGTTCTATATAATTTAACGTGAAAACAAATGGAGGTACTTATGGAAAAATGCAAAATTAAGTTAGTGAATAAATCTGATCAGCCATTGCCCGGTTACATGACAGAAGGTTCTGCCGGAATGGACCTTTATGCCGATACAAAGGAAGGCATCGAGATTAAACCCATGGATATAGTACTAGTTCCCACAGGGATTTCCATATCCCTTCCCGTGGGATATGAAGTGCAGATTAGGGCCAGAAGCGGACTCTCTTTAAAGTACGGCATCACTATGGTTAATGGGATAGGTACGATCGACTCAGATTACAGAGGTGAGATAAAGGTGCCACTGATAAATTTGGGTAAAAGTGCTTATACTATAAAACCAGGAGAACGAATTTGCCAGATGGTCGTTAAGAAATACATAATAGGTGAATTTGAAGTTGTGGAAGAACTAGATGATACCCTGCGAGGTGAAGGGGGATTTGGGCATTCAGGCAAGCTTTAGTCAAGTCACGGAATGGGAAGCCATATGAAGCACAGATCACTCTATTTTATGATATACTAAAGGCTACGGGAAATTTAAAACAGGTGGGATGATAATGAATACAATCGACGCAATATTTTTAGGGATACTACAGGGATTGACAGAATTTTTGCCCGTGAGCAGCTCAGGGCACCTTGTTATAGCCCAGCATTTTATGGGAATCAACGAAGGAAATCTGGCTCTTAATGTCTTGTTGCATCTTGGAACGTTAATAGCAATTTTTATAGTTTATAGGTCTTCTATAATTCACATGTTCTTTGAATTTTTCAAAATGTTCGGCGATCTATTCAGAGAAAAAAGCCTGTGTGTTTATAAAAGCAAATACAGGAAGTACATACTTCTAATTATTGCAGCAAGCATACCCACGGCAATTATCGGTCTCTCGCTGGAGGATGTGTTTGAGGAGCTGTTTTCATCAATCGAAGTGGTATCCGTAACTTTGATATTTACAGGGATCATGCTCGTATTGGGTGAAAAGATAGGCAAAAAAAATCAAATGCATATCGAAAA
>CAZOTE010000146.1:0-3342 GCA_964582705.1 uncultured Eubacteriaceae bacterium
AGGGCTAAAGGTCCCTTGAGATTGCTTTTATAATAAATGTCTCCGGAAGGCTCGGCCCCTGCTATCCAAACCCCTTGTTTTTTAAGGTCTTTCAATGTCTGAGTCAAGTTCGTCACTTTAGATACCATCATATGCTCTGCCGCTCCTGCAGATGACTTTACCGCAATAGGGCTTAAATCTACAGATCTGTTTTTCGAAATTATAATCCCATGAGCTCCACAGGCATCTGCCGTCCTTATTATCGCTCCGAAATTGTGAGGGTCGGTCAGCTGGTCTAAAACCACGATCAAAGGGTCTTCGCCTTTGCTCTTTGCCTTTTGTATGATCTCCTCAGGTTCGTAATATGAAAAATTTGTAGCTATGGCTATTATCCCTTGGTGATTGCCCGTCTTTGTCGAATAATCCAGCTTCTTTCTATCTACAAACTGGATCTTTATCTTTTGTTCCTTTGCAAGATCGAAAACCTCGGTATTTCCGGTTTCGCGACGCCCTTTTGCCACCATGATTTTTTCTATGGTGACCCCTGACTTAAGCGCTTCTAAAATTGGATTTTTCCCTTCTATCTGTCGCACGTCTCTTTCAGGTCTGTCAGATCCCTGCTTCCTTGCATCCTTGTTTTGGTCATCCTCATAATTTTTATTGTCCCGTTTTTTCGGACCTTGTTTTTCCCTCATCATCATCTCATCCTTAAAGGTTCTTGAATTTTTTTCTTATTTCTTTTATTTTTCCGCAAGTCATCGGACCCTCTGGACAAGGTCCTTTAACACAGTTTGGACCAGCATTTTTAAAGATTAACGGCGCTGCGTCTCTCGCAAGCTTCAGCATCTGAGTTGCCAGCTCTCTGATTTCCCATTGAGCCCTTTCGCAGCACCTATGGTTGAAAAAGTGTAAAAGCTCCCTTGCATTCATAGTAGCTATGATTTTTGTCTCGCAGGCATTGGGTAAAACATATCTCGCATCTTCTATAGCTGTTTTCTCAGCCTTGTTCTTTGCAGCTTTTTCGCTCTCTCCATTTTCCAGATATTCGTTATATCGCTTTTCCTTTAGAATTCCCGCTATCGCATCGTATATAGCTTGGTCTTTCTCCATAGCTTCTACGTACAACGCCTTGGTCCTTTCATCTTCTGAAATCTGAGGAGGAATTATATATTCGAATTGCGCCTCGGTTACGTATCTTTGTGATTTTTGTGAATAACTGGCCACCCTGTGTCTTACCAACTGGTGCGTGAGGCTCCTGGAGACTCCTTCTATTCCGAATGTAAAGCTGACATGCTCAATTGGAGATTCGTGTCCCATTTCCATCAGCTTTTCCAAAAATTTATTTACTTTATCCTCATCAAGACCATCCATCAGCTTTTCGATTCCGCTTTTGGAATAGCAGAGCTTTGCCGCTGCAGATATTAGTTTTTCCGGTTGAGGCGTGTGCTGAAGCAGTTCGACTTTTAGTTTGACTTCCATAAGTATACCTCCAAATTAAGTTATTTCACTAATTATATCATAAAAATCATCTTTTGGAGTTGGGATAATATTGATAGAAATACGTGAGCAAATTCCCGTTGTAGAGCTTTCTGTTCTTTGTCGCTCTCATCTTAAAGTGTCTTTCAAATTCGAGGTGTCCTGTTATGACATTAAAAGACCATCCTTTTGTTTTCTTGTAGGCCCGCCCCAAATCTTGATATAGAATTTCCACTTCTCTTTTATCTAGCAGCCTGTCTCCATATGGAGGGTTCGCGATTATTATTCCAGAATCTTGGAGCTCCCCTAAGTCCCTGGCGTCCTTCTCCACGAATTCTATGTGCTCCTCCACCCCTGCTATTTTGGCGTTTTGCCTCGCAATCTTCAAAGACTTCTTATCTAGGTCCCATCCTTGAATGTCAAGTTTTCCGTAATCTTTTCTTACGGAAAGCTCTTTTTTCATCTTTGAATATGCTGTTCTAAACTCCTTGCTCCATGTCTCGCTGATAAAGCTTCTGCTTATTCCCGGCTTGATATCCAGTCCGTAAAGTGCCGCTTCTATGAGCAATGTCCCGGACCCGCAGAAGGGATCTATGAGCTTTTTGTCTCTTCTCCACCCGGATAGCAGCACCAAGGCCGCTGCAAGAGTCTCTTTTATAGGCGCTTCATTCCCTTCGGCTCTGTACCCTCTTTTGTTGAGACCGCTTCCCGATGTATCTATAGACAAAACAGCAACATCCTTTAAGATGCTTAAATGAACGGGGAACTTTTCCTCAGTCTCTTCGAACCATTCTATATGATACTTCTTCCTCAACCTGTCCACGATGGCCTTTTTAACTATCTTTTGACAGTCTGATTTGCTAAAAAGCTTTGACTTGACAGATGTTGCCTTCGCAACTGGGAAGCTATCCTTGGGCCCAATCCAGTTTTCCCACGGCAGCGCCTTGGTTTTTTCATATAAATCGTCGAAGGTCAGGCTTTCGAATTCGCCTACCTTAACCAACACTCTGTCTGCAGTCCTAAGGGATATGTTTGCCTTCGCAATATCTTCACAAGTCCCGGTAAAGACCACTCTTCCGTTTTCGGTTCTTGGTTTTTCAAATCCCAGGTGGGCGATTTCTCTTTTAAGCACGCTTTCAAGTCCAAATGTGCATGTTGCTATTATTTCAAATTTTTTCATCAATCATTACCCAGTTTTCTTTCTTCCACGTCTCTGCCAAACACCCAGAGATATCCGTAACCCGCTGCTTCAAGCTGTCCTATCTGTTTTCCAAGCTTTTTTTTGGTCTTAGCTACCGTGACCAAGTAGCCTTTTTTTCTTAAAACTCCTGCCTGCTTTATTACCTTTGATATCTCATTTTCATCGTCAAACAAAAGAGCAAGACGCTTGCTTTCCCCATCGGCTCCCTTGTTTTCTTCCAGCATGATGGAAACAATGCGCTCAAATCCAATGGAAAACCCAACAGCCGGAACGGATTCCTTGCTGAACTTGCCTATGAGCCCATCGTATCTTCCTCCTCCGGCAACTGAAAACCCATAAGGCCCATATGCCACTTCAAAAATCATCCCAGTGTAATATCCCATTCCCCTTACCAGGGTAGGATCGAACTCGATTTTAAAAGCTCCTTCAGAAAGCTCTTCTACAGCTTCCATGGTCTTTAAGAGTCCTTCCACGGCTTCAGCTGCGAGCCCAGATTCAGCCAAACTATTGACATTTAGAGATTCAGTCAGATCAACAAGCTTAAAAGCTGACTCTCTCCCTTCGCTCAATGTTTCTAGCTCTCCTATCACGCCTTCTCTTCCTATCTTGTCCTTTTTATCAAGTATTATGCTCACCTGGTCAACTTGCTTAGTGTCATAACCGCTTGAAATTATCATTTCAGAAAG
>CAZOTE010000147.1:0-3298 GCA_964582705.1 uncultured Eubacteriaceae bacterium
GGTGCCCAGAAACTCCTCTATGTTTTCAGAAAAGCTGCTCCTGGTCCCGGTAACGCCAAGGGAAGAAACACAATAGATAAATCCGCTAGAATCTTCTACTATGCTTTTAATCCTCTCATTTGAAGTAGGCGCCACAAGTGGTATAAGATCTACTCCTGTATCTATCAAAGCGCTTTTAAAATCAACCCTCTCCTCCAAGGGAAGATCTGCTATTATAAGGCCGTCCATGCCAGATTCCTTGCAGTTTTTTATGAACTTGTCGATTCCGTATCTGAGTATGGAATTATAGTATAGAAGAAAAGCCAAAGGAACTTCCGTGTTTTTTCTTATCCTCTTAACCATTTCAAAAATATCGTCGATATTAATATTATTTTCAAGAGCCCTCTGAGCCGCTCTTTGAATGACAGGACCATCCGCCAATGGATCCGAGTAAGGAATTCCAAGTTCAATGATGTCCGCCCCTACCTTTTCCAGAGAGTAAACCAGCTCTTCAGTATCTTCAACACTTGGATCCCCTGCAGTTATATAGGTGATTAACGCCTTTTGATCTTTTCCTTTGAGCTCTTCGAACTTTTTAGTTATTTTACTTTTCATCTTTTCTGCCTCCCAGAATTTCAGCTACTTGATACACATCCTTGTCACCCCTGCCTGAAAGGTTGACTATTATGATGTCGTCCTTATTCGTCTTTGGAGCCATCCTTACAAGATGGGCTAGAGCATGGGAGCTTTCAAGAGCAGGTATTATGCCTTCCACTCTGGACAACATCTGAAATGCATCCAATGCTTCATTATCAGTAACGGAAATATAGCTTACCCTTCCTGTATCGTGAAGATGGGCATGCTCAGGACCGATTCCAGGATAATCTAACCCTGCAGAAACAGAATGGGCAGGAAGAATCTGACCATAATCATCCTGTAAAAGATAAGTCATCATTCCATGGATGATTCCTAGTGAGCCCTTGGTGATCGACGCCGCATGCTTTTCGGTTTCCACGCCTTCACCTGCCGCTTCTACCCCAATTATGCTGACGTCTTTATCCTCTATAAAGGGATAGAAAAGTCCCATTGCATTGCTTCCCCCTCCAACGCAGGCGATCAGATAATCAGGAAGCCTCCCTTCCTTTTCCAGCACCTGTTCTCTTGCCTCATCACCGATAATTCTCTGAAAGTCCCTTACCATGGTAGGATAAGGATGGGGGCCAACTACAGAGCCTATTACGTAATAGGTATCCTCTACATTTGAAACCCAGTCCCTTATCGCTTCATTTGTCGCATCCTTCAAGGTTTGGGTCCCCGAGGTTACGGGCACCACCTTTGATCCTAAAAGCTCCATCTTAAAGACGTTTAGCGCCTGTCGTTCAACATCTTCCTTTCCCATATACACTTCGCATTCAAGATCAAACATCGCGCATATCGTAGCTGTTGCCACCCCGTGCTGTCCCGCCCCCGTCTCTGCTATTATCCTTTTCTTTCCCATTCTCTTGGCCAGAAGTACTTGTCCTATGACGTTGTTTATCTTGTGGGCGCCTGTATGGTTTAAGTCTTCTCTCTTGAGATAAACCTTTCCTCCTCCAAGTTTTTCAGTCAGGTTCTCAGCAAAGTACAGGGGCGTAGGTCTTCCGGAGTACTCCTTAAGATAATATTTAAACTCTTTTATGAAACCTTCGTCTTTTATCGCCTTTTCATATTCTCTTTCAAGCTCGATTAGAGCAGTCATAAGCGTTTCCGGAACATATTGTCCTCCGTATTTTCCAAACCTGCTCTTTAAAGCGTATTTATCATCCATGGTTTCTCACCTTTCCTATCAGCTCTCGTATTTTATTTTTATCCTTCACGCCATCTGTCTCTACTCCGCCGCTTATGTCAATCACATCCACGTTGGAGATTCTGATGGCTTCCTCTATATTGTCTATATTTATTCCTCCGGCTAGTATCAGCTTCTTGTAAGTCTTAACTTTTCTTACGATATCCCAGTTAAACCTCATCCCTGTTCCTCCGTAAATGGCTTCGCTATAAGCATCAAGGAGATATCCGCTTACCGGATAACTTTCTATATATGCTATATCTTTGGCAGACTTCACGCGGAAGGCCTTCCATACTTTTGAGTCTACAAAACTTGCAAAGTCGGGCTTTTCATCTCCATGAAGCTGGACTATGTCAAGGCCGCACTCTTTGATTGCCCGGTTTATGATCTTTGGCTCTTCATTGACGAACACGCCTACTTTTTTAATTTCAGAAGAAAGCTCCTTGCAAAGCGCTGCTCCTTTTGGGATGCTCACCTGTCTTTTGCTATTTGCAAATACAAAACCCACGTAATCCGGCCTAAACTCATTGACATATTCAATATCTTCCATACGTTTCAGCCCGCATATCTTTATTTCTTTCATTCTATTCCCCTGATTTCTTTGACCTTCTCTTCAATGGAATCCGCCCTCATGAAGGTTTCACCAATAAGGACTCCATCGACCCCCAAGCCTTTTAGATAATCAAGATCTTCCTTTGTCTCTATTCCGCTTTCGCTTATCACTATCCTGTCTTTGGGTATCATTCCTATCAAGCGCTCGGTAGTCTTTATGTCTGTAACAAAGGTTTTTAAATCCCTGTTGTTTATCCCGATTATCTCAGCATCCGTCCTAAGTGCCCTTTCAAGCTCTTCTGCATCGTGAACCTCAAGAAGCACTTCAATTCCAAGACTTTCTGCAGTGTTCATCAATAACACAAGCTCGTCATCCGTCAGCGAGGCAGCTATCAGAAGTATTGCATCTGCTCCCAGCGCCTTTGCCTCATATACCTGATATTCATCTATTATGAAGTCCTTCCTTAAAACAGGCTTATTAGTATTTTCCTTGACTAGAGGAATATACACTTTGTCTCCTAGAAAAAAGTCCGTCTCCGTTAAAACTGATATAGCCTGTACATCGCTTTTATCGTATGCGGCGGCAATATCCAAGGGATCAAAGTCTTTTTTTATTATCCCTTTAGACGGCGATGCCTGCTTGACTTCAGCTATTATGGAAATCTTTCCCCCGGTTTTTATTGCCTTTGAAAAGGCTTTCCTCTTGCCGGTATCCTCGATCATTTCCTTAAGCTGTTCAAGAGGTATCCTTTTCTTGTCTTCCGCCACTTGTTTTCTCTTATGATCGTTTATCCTGTCTAAAATCAATTTAATACATCCTTTCACGCCTATGAGGCGACTTGGTTTGATATTCTTTTAAATTCTTCCAGTTTATTAAGGCCCGCACCACTATCGATAATCTTCTGGGCTATATCGATGCCTTCAGAAATTGTTGCTGCAGCT
>CAZOTE010000148.1:0-3276 GCA_964582705.1 uncultured Eubacteriaceae bacterium
TTCCTCAAGCTTATGAAGTCTCTTGACTCTCTTGCTTATAGTAGCGAAATTTGTCAATGTTCCTCCAAGCCATCTGTGGTTTACAAAGTAGCTTCCACTTCTAAGAGCGTGTGTCTTGATAGCGTCTTGTGCCTGTTTTTTTGTTCCTACGAACAAGATGTCCTGTCCATCCTCGACCAAGTCTCTGACAAATTCGTAAGCCTTGTCAATAAGACCTACAGTTTTTTGCAAGTCGATAATGTATATACCGTTTCTCTCTGTGAAGATATAAGGAGCCATCTTAGGGTTCCATCTTCTTGTTTGGTGTCCAAAGTGAACACCTGCCTCCAATAATTGTTTCATTGATACGTATGACATTGCTACACCTCCTCTGGTTTTTCCTCCACCTTCGTCTTCTGCGTGATCCACCCGATTGGGGCACCTGACCTGCATCTGAAGATGTGTGTTTTGTGTGCATTAAAAATATTAACACATTGCCTTCATAAAATCAAATGTTTTTTACTTTCATTTGTTGTCAGATTTTTCTAGCTCATCTATGAGTCGTGAGTTTAGTATCTTTATATAGGTCCCTTTCATGCCTAGAGATCTGGTCTCTATGACTCCTGCGCTTTCAAGCTTTCTCAAAGCATTTACGATTACTGACCTGGTTATGCCTACCCTGTCGGCAATCTTGCTGGCGACCAAAAGTCCTTCTTCTGCGTCCAACTCCTTGAAGATGTGGGTTACAGCCTCCATCTCAGAATAGGACAATGTAGCTATAGCCATCTGAACCATCGTCTTTTTTCGGGCTTCCTTTTCCAGATCTTCACTTTTAGTCCTCATCATTTCCATCCCTACCACGGTTGCCGAAACCTCGGCTAATATTAGATCCTGGGTGGTAAATTCCTTTTTAAACCTTGCAAGAACCAAGGTTCCCAATCTTTCACCGCCGCTGTTGATCGGCACATAGGTTGAGAATCTGTCTTCGTACTTGCACTTTTCACCCCTGTCATATACGCATCCCGGTATATTCTCTTTTTTATTTGAAACTGTCTCTTTTATTTCATTTATATATTTGTTGAATTCTTCAGGAAACTTTGTTCCTTGGTCCTGAAGAGTCTTAATATTTAGTTCACATTCAAATTCCTTTGCAAATGAATATCCCAGCAGATCCCCATTCTTGCTTGCTATATAGACATTGCATACCATTACCTGGCTTAGTATGTCGCTTAAATTAGAAAAATGCCTGTCGCTTTTTTCCGGAAGCTGCAATACTTTATTTACTTTTCTGATTTTTTCCAAAAGACTCAACACATGATCACCCCGTTATATTTATAAAATCGAAATGCGACCCCGCAACGAGATCGCAATCTGTGTGTTCATCATCATTTTAAGATTAACATAAGCATTATTTAAATTCAATTAATTTTTCAGAATATTTTGCTTTTTACAAAAATTCAAAAGGCTCGTTCCCTATTTTCTTTGAAAACGAGCCTTTTCAGCTTTATCCATAACCTTTATTATTTTTTTACGTAGTCACAGTCCTTGTTGGAACAATATGTCTTAGTCATCTTACTGTAGCCCTTTTGAAGCAGCAAAGAATCGCATTTAGGGCACTTCTCATCCTTTACCGGCTTGTCCCAAACCATGAAGTTGCATTCAGGATAATTGGTGCATCCGTAAAAGACCCTACCCTTTTTGCTTTTCTTGGCGACTATGCTGCCGTTTTCGCATTCAGGGCAGGCAATCCCAAGATCCTCCACTATTGTTTTGGTGTTTCTGCATTCAGGAAAACCCGGACAAGCTAAAAACTTTCCGTACCTGCCGGTCTTAATGACCATCATTCTGCCGCACTTGTCACACTCAACGTCTGAAACAGGATCTTCTATTACGATCTTTTCCATAACTTTTTCAGCATGTTGCAGGTCTTTAGCGAAATCCTTGTAGAAATACCCAATTATTTCCTGCCATTTGGTATCCCCCTCTGCTATTTTGTCGAGAGAGGCCTCCATATCGGCGGTAAAATCTAAATCTACGATCTGTGAAAAATACTCTTCCATTAGCTCAGTGACCATTATGCCTAGCTCTGTGGGCTGGAACTTCTTTTCTATGTTTTCCACATATCCTCTGGCAAGTATGGTCTGTATGGTTGGCGAGTAGGTACTGGGCCTTCCGATGCCTTTTTCTTCTAATGTCTTTACAAGGGTTGCCTCAGTATATCTTGGAGGAGGATTTGTAAACTTCTGTTCTTTGATGAGATCTTTCATATCAAGGATGTCCCCCTTGTTGATTGCAGGAATCAGCTCCTTGTCCTTGTCTTTCTCAACATCCTCTTCTTCCTCAACGTCGTATACCTTCATAAAGCCTTTAAATACCAGCTGGGAATCAGATGCCTTGAATCTATACTTTCCGCAGTTTATATCTACCGAAGTTGTGTCATAGACGCCGTTTGACATATGACTGGCTGTGAATCTGTCCCATATTAGCTTGTAAAGCCTGTACTGGTCCCTTTTCAAGGAGCTTTTAATGAGTTTAGGGTCAAACTCCATGGATGTAGGCCTTATGGCTTCGTGGGCATCCTGTACATTTTTGGCTTTGTTTTTTCTGGCATCAGTCCCCAGATATTCCTTGCCGAAGTTATCTTCTATATACGCTCTGCAGTTGTCCTTTGCTTCATCGGATACCCTTATGGAGTCCGTTCTCATATAAGTGATAAGCCCCACGCTGCCCTTACCTTCTATATTAAGCCCTTCGTAGAGCTGCTGTGCCAGGCTCATGGTTTTTTTTGTAGAAAAGTTGAGCTTTTTAAAGGCTTCCTGCTGTAGAGTTGAAGTAGTGAAGGGATTTGGGGGCTTTCTGTTTTTCTTGCCTTTTTTGACATCTGTAACCAAGATAGGGTCTTTTTTTAGGTTCTCGAGGATTTCTTTTAGTTCCTCCTCGGAATCAATGTCTTTTTTCTTTCCGTCCACACCGTGGTATCTGGCAGTAAATATATCCTTGCCATCTTCCTTTATTGCCACCTTCAGTTGAAGAGTCCAATACTCCCTGCTTACGAAATCCATGATTTCTTTTTCACGGTCTACTATTATTTTGGTTGCTACAGACTGAACCCTTCCGGCACTCAATCCTTTTTTGATTTTCTTCCATAATAAAGGACTGATGCTGTATCCAACAAGGCGATCAAGGATCCTTCTTGCCTGTTGAGCATCCACGATATCCATATTTATTTCCCGTTGGCTTTTAATTGCGTTTCTGATTGCATTTTTAGTTATCTCGTGAAACTCAATTCTTGCTGAG
>CAZOTE010000149.1:0-3254 GCA_964582705.1 uncultured Eubacteriaceae bacterium
TAGAAAAATGATGTCAGTGTACCACGACTCTGACAAATATAATATACAAGGAGTTGAGTATGGTTCTGCAAGATGGGGCAATACCGTAGATATCCGCCCTTTTGTAGATCCCGTATTCCAAAACAACGTGATACTCACACAAACAGAACGTCTTATGATGTCAAACCGCCCCAAAAATCCTAAGAACGCAAGAAATAAAAATGCACTTATTGTGGGCGGTTCTGGCTCCGGAAAAACTAGATTTTGGCTAAAGCCAAATCTAATGCAGTGCCATAGCTCTTATGTGGTCACTGATCCAAAAGGCAGTATTGTTGTAGAATGCGGGAAGTTATTGCAGCGTGAAGGATACAAAATCAAAATCCTTAATACTATCAACTTTAAGAAATCCATGCATTATAACCCTTTTGCCTATATCAGAAGCGAAAAAGATATCTTAAAGTTAGTCACCACCCTTATAGCCAATACCAAAGGTGAAGGAAAGGCAGGAGATGACTTTTGGGTAAAAGCAGAAACTTTGCTTTATACAGCGCTCATTGGATACATCTATTTTGAAGCTCCCGAACATGAACAGAACTTTTCTACCCTCATTGAGTTTATCAATGCCTCTGAGGTACGGGAAGATGATGAAGACTTTCAAAATCCTGTGGATTTAATGTTTGCTCAATTGGAGGAAAAAGACCCACAACACTTTGCCGTAAGGCAGTATAAAAAATATAAACTGGCAGCAGGAAAAACGGCAAAATCCATTCTTATCTCCTGCGGGGCAAGACTCGCTCCCTTTGATATAAAAGAATTGCGTGAGCTGACTGCTTATGATGAAATGGAGCTTGATACATTAGGTGATAGAAAAACTGCCCTGTTTATTATCATTAGCGATACCGATGATACCTTTAATTTCCTAGTATCTATGGCATATACACAACTGTTTAATCTCCTTTGCGATAAGGCAGATGATGTTTATGGCGGGAGACTACCTGTTCATGTTCGCTGTTTGATTGATGAGGCGGCCAACATCGGTCAAATTCCTAAACTAGAAAAATTGATGGCTACCATTCGTTCAAGAGAGATTTCTGCCTGCCTTGTGTTACAGGCACAGAGCCAACTTAAGGCTTTGTATAAAGACAACGCCGATACCATTATCGGAAACTGCGACAGTATGATCTTTCTTGGGGGAAAAGAAAAAACAACCCTCAAGGATTTATCAGAAACCCTCGGTAAAGAAACCATTGATATGTTTAACACTTCTGACACCAGAGGGTCACAAAGAAGTTACGGGCTTAATTATCAAAAGCTGGGAAAGGAGCTTATGAGTATGGATGAACTTGCTGTCATGGACGGAGGCAAGTGCATCTTACAGCTACGAGGTGTTCGCCCGTTTCTCTCCGAGAAGTATGACATTACAAAGCATCCTAATTACAAATACTTATCAGATTTTGATAAAAGAAACACCTTTAATATTGAAAAGTATCTGTCCACAAAACTGAAACCAAAGCTTGATGAGATATATGATGTTTACGAAATCAACCTCACAGATGAGAACCAAACCGCTGATTAGGCGGTTATTTTTTTACTAAAAAAAATAAATATTTAGGAGGATTAATTATGGCATTTTTTAATGAGGCAGTAAATGTATTGCAGACACTTGTAATTGCTCTTGGAGCAGGACTTGGTATTTGGGGAGTTATCAATCTTTTAGAGGGATATGGAAATGACAATCCAGGTGCAAAATCACAAGGTATGAAACAACTCATGGCCGGCGGTGGCGTAGCACTGATTGGCATTACCCTTGTGCCTCTGCTTTCTGGATTATTCGGTTAATTGGTAAAGCCTTATGCAAAGCATCATCGACAGCATTACCGAATGGCTTAAAGAAGTATTAGTCGGCGGTATTACGGAAAACTTGTCGGGGATGTTCGATAACGTCAACCAAAGGGTTGGCGAAATCGCAGGGGAAGTAGGAATGACACCGTCAACTTGGAATGGCGGTGTCTTTTCCATGATACAATCCCTATCCGAAACCGTGATTATCCCCATTGCCGGCATTATCTTGACCTTTGTGATGTGCTACGAACTGATACAAATGGTCATTGAAAAAAATAATCTTCACGACATTGAAACATTCATGTTCTTTAAATGGATTTTCAAAACATTTATAGCTGTGATGATTATAACTAACACCTTTAACATCATTATGGGGATTTTTGATGTATCACAGCATGTTGTATCCAATGCTGCAGGTGTGATTATTTCAGAAACCAGTATAGACATTACCACTATCATAGCAGATATGGAAACCCGGCTCATGGGAATGGAGCTTGGTCCTTTGTTTGGCTTGTGGCTGCAAAGCATGTTTGTAGGACTGACCATGCACGCATTAACTATCTGCATTTTTGTAATCATCTATGGTCGGATGATTGAAATTTATCTTATGACTTCCCTTGGAGCAATCCCCTTTGCTACTATGGTAAATCGTGAATGGGGAGCAATGGGACACAACTATCTAAGGGCAATGCTAGCTCTTGGTTTTCAAGCCTTTCTCATTATGGTATGCGTAGGTATTTATGCAGTATTAGTACAATCCATTGCCACTGATACTGATATTATGGGCGCTATTTGGACTTGTGTAGGGTATACGGTACTCCTGTGTTTTACCCTGTTTAAGACAGGCTCACTGGCTAAGAGTATTTTTAATGCCCATTAAAGGTAGATCGGAAGGAGGATTTTATGGCTTATGTACCTGTACCAAAAGATTTAAGCAACGTCAAAACAAAGGTCGTATTTAACCTTACTAAACGGCAGCTTATCTGTTTTTCCATTGCTCTTTTGGTAGGACTGCCGTTGTTTTTTCTATTTAAAAATAGAATAGGAACAAGTGCTGCAACTCTTATCATGATTTTTTCTATGATGCCTTTTTTCATGCTCGCCATGTATGAAAAGCATGGGCAACCCCTTGAAGTAATTGCAAAGCACTACCTGGAGCTGCGTTTTTTAAATCCAAAGCAAAGACCCTATAAAACAAATAATTTCTATGCCGCCATCATGCGACAAGCAAGACTAGATAAGGAGGTCAAGCACATTGTTACACGCAAACAAAACAAACCGCCCAAAGCTGACAAAAGCAGATAGACGGGAAATTAACGCTGCTATTTTACGGGCAAGAAATACAAATAAAAAGGAAAAAACTGCACAGGACAGTATTCCCTATTTGCGTATGTTCCCAGATGGTATTTGCCATGTCAGGGATCGCTTTTATA
>CAZOTE010000150.1:0-3091 GCA_964582705.1 uncultured Eubacteriaceae bacterium
CTTCCTTTCCGACAGTCTTCAAGCGGTTTAGCACTGTGTATATTACCGTACTACCTTGAAGAAGTCGAGTTAATATCCTGATACTGATTTGAATTATTCGATAGCTTCTCTAAGTGTTTTGCATTGCTGGTAATCAGCCTTTTCAGCTTCAAATAGGCGGTTTCTTTGGCAGCATCACATTCCCTTGACTCCACCACATAAACCGTACCGCCGATTTCTGTCTGGCTTTTTCGAAAGCTTTTTTCTTTATCCATCATTGATCTTCTCCTGTCTTAAATATTTGAGAAGGCGCTGAGTCATAATCGCTCAGCGCCTATAAGGTATTAAGCCTTCATCTGTAAAATGTTCACTGCATCCGGTTGGATCAGTTTTCCATCAATCCTCTCATGACCTGCAAACCCAATCTGTCCCCGTAATACATACAGCTCATTGAAGCGCTTGATGGAAAGAGACTTGCGCTCCACGATCCAATAGTAGGTTAAGTCCCCAAACACGATGGGTTTTGCTCCTGACGTAATCTCAGGCATATAGGGAGATGTAATAACGGGCTTGCTAAAGATGGTGTCATTACTGGAATTCCAGAGGTAGTTTCCTGCATCATCCTTTAGCGTTCTAAGTTTCATAGCGGTATCATCGCGCATCAGAAAGACTGCATTTTTTCGGTGTTCTGCTTTCAGCGAGAAGTAAAGTCTAATGACTTCATCATAAGAAATGGAGTTATCTGCCTCGGTAATCACAGCAGCATTCGCAGCAAGAATACCCGTGGGCTGTGTTGTTCCATTTCCGTTAATAAAGAGGTTTTCCTCAGCTCTGCCAAATCGCTTAGCAAAATCGCTACACAGATATTTCTCAAGATCGAAGTCCACATCCAGCACAAAGGATTTATTCAATCTGGACATACTTGCCAGTTTGTATGACTTCACAGGAGTTTGTGTAAAGGTATCTGCACTTTCCGGAAACGCTTCACTTTCTTCGACTAATTCTGCTTCTCCTGTAGATGAAACAGCCTGTATCATGCCATCACTAACAGATAGCTTTACAACGGTAGCCAGCCTGCGGAATAGATTTTCTTTAGCAAGAGCGGTCTCCAACTTGTTTCTTGATTCTTCCGGCAATACATAAGAGCCAGACTCATAGCCTTCTTGGAGATCTTGGTAATCCGGTGTTTCTCCTTTCATGGCATTCCAAAATGAACGGTTGTAGTTTGTAGATAGTTTCATAGTAATTTCCTCCTAAAAGTTGTTTTTTTGATTGAAAAAGGGGGTAGACGCAATAGACACCCCCTTTGAGATAACCTTCTTGAATTTTTAAGGTTATTACCCTGTTTGAAACCGCGACTTTTTGCGTGATGCCCCCCGCCCGTTTACCAGACAGAAGCTGTGAAGATTGACCCTCCCCCTGGGGTTAAATACACAGGGGTAACAAAAGCTATTCGGTTCAATGTATTTACAGCTTTGTAGCAAGATGTAGCAGGTAAAAACTAAACTCTCTATACGAGAGCTTTTTTTCATAGTACCTGTTTTACTTGCTACAAGCTGCTACACTGTGTTTAAAGAAGAAAAAATTCCTCTTCGGTCAGCTTGTAGCCGATAAGAAGTGTGGTCATTCCACCACCTAAGCGTGGTCTTTTCCGTTCCACACGAGCGATGGCAGAAAGCGCTTGCTTGAAGTTTCTGGCATTCTCGGCATAACAGCCATTGGCAGTGCACCAGCGTTGATACCGGGCATAAACCTCGGATGTTCGCAGCTCACTGTTTGGACTTACTTCCAAAGCCTCCTCAATAAAGAGTGCGATTTTATCACTGTCCTGCTTATACCTTTCTGTAGCCACCTTAACGGAATCAGGTAATGATAAGCCTTCCTTAGTAAGCAGTTTGTAGCCTTCTATCAGCCAGTTGAGTATGGCACTTTGATTTTCAGGTTTTGCAAACTCACGTTTTAAGCTTTTGTCCTGCTCGCTTTCATCGAAATGGCGTTCAAAAGGGATTATTACCACCCTGCCGCTGGAGAAGAGTGTCATATCCGTAATGACCGGCAGATAATTGGTGTTGATGTATAGCTTAAATTTTGGTGAGAAGTCAAAGGAATTCTCGTGGAGAAACCTTGCATTGAGCGTATCCCCACCAGTCATGCTTTTTACCTGAGCAGCATTTAACACTAAACCTCGACTGGGCTCTGAGATGTTTACAAATCGTACTCCTTCAAGCCTTGCGATATCCTCACTGGGACTGGAGCTATTATTGTTGTTTTTCAAGCTGATGGTCTCCGGTCTTGCGGTACAGCCATAAGTGCCTAACGCTCTCAGAATGCTCTCACACAATGTGCCTTTCCCATTTCTTGTGGTGGCACCATAGAGCACAAACAAGCATTCATATCGGGTATCGCCACTAATGCCATAACCGAAGGCCTTTTGCAGAAACCTTGCCTTTTCTTCCTCTCCGCTCGTAATCTCTCGAATAAAGGTATCCCAGCGCTCACTTCTTGCCTTGGGTTCATAATTAACACCTGTTTTCTTGGTCAGTTTATCCTCGCTGTTATGGGGACAAAAATCCATCGATGCGAGAAACAGCGTTCCATTGGTGCAATTAAGCACCAGCGGATCTTGATCGAACTCATCCATGGAGATGGGATATACACTCTGGGCATCTTTCAGCACCGTTTCCCGGTACCGCCTTAACTGCCACTTTCGGCAATAGTCGATATAGGCATTTCGCTGGCGTTCATCCTTAATGCTCAAGGCATAGGTTAGTAGTTGATTGGCCAGAGCCTTACACAACTCCATGACCTTGAGGTTGCCGATATCCGGTTTCCAGATGCCATTTTCATAGCAGTGCCACTTTTTTCTCTCTGGAACATAGCGGGCTTTTGATCGGTAATAATCAGCAAACAGCCTGCTGGCTCCAATGTCTGTCCAGGGATAGCATTCATTATTTTCTGGATTCAGATCCGCAAGAGTTAGACTCCCAGGCAAGAAGTCTTCTTTCGCAGTAGACTGTTTCCCGCCCGGATGATACACTTCTGAAACGCTGGATATTGCTTTTTCCATTGTAAGCATTCCATAGGTGCTTCCGGATTGTTGCCTGTCCCATTT
>CAZOTE010000151.1:0-3038 GCA_964582705.1 uncultured Eubacteriaceae bacterium
CTTCCTTGCCGTTCAAATCTGCTATGGTACGGGCGAGCTTGATTATCCGGTGGTATGCCCTAGCGCTTAAATTCATGGCCTCAAAGGCATCCTTCACAAGGGATTTTGCTTCCTTGTCCATTGAACAGTATCTTTTTATTTGAGAAGCGCCCAGCTGGGAGTTGAAAAAAATATTTTCGTTTTTATATCTATCCAATTGGATATCACGTGCTCTGTTTACCCTTTCTTTAATGGAAAAGGAAGATTCTTCTTCAGCATCGTTTTCCAAATCCTCGTATGCAGTTCTTTTTACTTCTATGTGGATATCGATCCTATCCAGCAAGGGTCCGCTTATCTTGTTCAAGTAGTTTTTGATTTGCCTTGGAGTGCACTGACAGTTGTGGGTCTCGTCTCCGTAGTAGCCGCAGGGACAAGGGTTTATGGAGCTGACAAGCAGAAAGGAAGCGGGATATGTAAGTGTCGCATTCACCCTTGAGATATTTACGAACTTGTCTTCCATCGGCTGTCTTAGAACCTCTAGAGCAGACTTTTGGAATTCAGGCATTTCATCAAGGAACAAAACGCCGAGATGAGCAAGGGAGACCTCTCCCGGTTTTGGCACCTGACCGCCTCCAATCAAACTGATTTTTGAAATTGTATGATGTGGGCTTCTGAAAGGGCGCTCTGTAATCAAGGATCTGCCCTTGAGCATCCCGGATATGCTGTAGATCTTTGTCGCTTCCAATGCTTCTTCAGGTGAAAGGGGAGGAAGGACAGAGGGGAACCTTCTTGCAAGCATGGTTTTTCCCGACCCGGGAGGACCTATCATTATTATGTTGTGGTAACCGGCAGCTGCGACTTCCATGGCACGTTTTACGTGATTTTGGCCTTTAACATCGGAAAAATCAAAGCTGAAATCTGTATTGTTCTCTAAAAGCTCTGACAGGTTTGAAGAATAAGTTTCTATTTCCCTCAGACCGCAAACGTGTTCTACCGTCTGCATCAAGTTTTTGGCAGGATGAATCTTTATCCCCTCCACCAATGAAGCTTCCCTTGCATTTTCCCAGGGGATGACTGCTGAAGAGAAGCCCCGGGCTTTTGCTTTCAGGATCATCGGTAAAATGCCTCTTACGGGTCTAATCTCTCCTTTAAGGGAGAGCTCGCCTATAAATATTGTTTTATTAAGATCTATTTCAGGAGAAATTTCCTCGCTGGCTGTGAGTATACCCATTGCTATGGGAAGATCATACCAGGGACCTTCCTTCTTTATATCCGCAGGAGCAAGGTTTATCGTTATCCTCTTCATGGGATATTTAAACCCGTTGTTTTTTATTGAGGAAAAAACTCTTTCCTTTGATTCCTTTACGGCTGTATCAGGTAAACCAACCAGTGCATATGAGGGAAGCCCTTTAGAAATATCTGCTTCCACTTGTACTATAAAACCGTCTATTCCGAGTACTGAACAACTATAGATTTCTGATATCATCTTATCACCTCACAGTCTATTATATCGAATAGATAACAAATATGCTATAATATAACATTATAAACAACTAAATGGATGAAATGGATGTGATAAGATGGATGATAAAATTTATGCCTTATGGTTGAATCTTATCAAAGACGTTCCCATGTCAACATTATATGATCTGGTGGATTTTTTCGGGAGTCCTGAAGATGTATATTATGCCAGTGAGGCAGATCTGGAAGAGAGTGGGTTGATGGATGAAAACACTTTGAGAAAATTCTTAAGTCATAAAGAGATAGACATGGATTCATATATGAAAAGCCTTGAAGAAAACAACATCGAAACAGTTGCTTTTTTAGATGATAATTATCCTGCCAATCTATCGGAAATCCTACATCCCCCATTTGCTCTCCACTACAAGGGAATATGCGAAAAAGACTCTTTCAAGAACTCATTAGCTATTGTAGGTTCAAGAAAAGCTACAGTCAACGGCCTTAGGAACACATTTGAAATGGCAAGTGAAATTTCTTCATGTGGAATATCGATTATTAGCGGCCTTGCGAACGGAATAGACACAAAGGCTCACGAAGGCGCCTTGAAAGGAGGGGGAATTACCGCTGCCGTTTTGGGTTGCGGGGTGGACCGATGCTACCCACCGGAGAACAGATTTTTATATCACGAAATACTAGATAGCGGGGGAGGAATCTTTAGTGAGTACAGGCTGGGAGCGCCACCCCTGCCGTTACATTTTCCAAGAAGAAATAGGATAATCAGCGGGATGGCTCTTGGAGTACTGGTGGCAGAAGCGGCGCCTAAAAGCGGATCCCTCATTACTGCAAAATTTGCTATGGAGCAGGGCAGGGAGGTCTATGCTTTTCCTGGTGATATCAATAATAGAAACAGCAAGGGAACCAACTCCATGATAAAAGACGGCGCTAAATTGGTATTGCAGACTATGGACATAATTGAAGATATATTTCCTATGATGGAATTCAAGAGTGCCGAAACCCGTAATAGAGAGAAAAATTTATCTCAGGATGAAAAAATTCTTTTTGATCTGATGGAAAAGGGGTATAATACGCCTGACATGTTAATTTCAAAATCAGGCTTGACTCCTGCAGAAACTGGATATATTTTAACAAAACTAGAAATCAAACGCATGGTTTCAAAGGATAGAGGCATCTATCATATTTTATGATGAGCTCATATGCCAGAATATTAGGGATTTTTGTTTTGGTTGAATAGTTAAATGCTTTCTGATATAATTTACAACTGTTAAATAATTTGAGGTGATTAAATGGCTAAAACGCTTGTAATTGTGGAATCTCCCGCAAAAGCTAAAACTATAAATAAATATCTGCCAAAGGGATATAAGGTGCAGGCCACTATGGGCCATGTACGTGATTTGCCGAAAAGCAAACTAGGAATAGATCTTGAAAACAACTTTGAGCCGAGCTATGTGACTATCAGAGGAAAAGGCGACATACTTAAGAAGATGAAAAGCGAAGCAAAAAAATCTGACATGGTATTGCTTGCCACTGACCCCGACAGAGAAGGAGAAGCGATCAGTTATCATTTATCCCATATCCTG
>CAZOTE010000152.1:0-3035 GCA_964582705.1 uncultured Eubacteriaceae bacterium
TCACCAAGTTTATATGGGTCCATATAATAAACCTCCTGTCGTATATCATTAGACTATATTTAGTCTATCGTGATTAGACAGTTTTGTCAATATTAAGTTTTATAGAAAGGAAATAGAAGGTGATTTTAATACTGTTACCAGCTTTTGCAAGAAGGTTTAGATAAATATAAAAAATTATGTGGAGGTTAAATCATGAACTTTTTTGAACAAAACTTAAGAAAATGCACCGAAGGATATGAAGATGTAAAATTCATCGGCAATGCCTTATATATCCCACTGGGCGAAAACAACAGGCTGAAACTGTAATTTGTCACCTTGGGGCATGCAGATCATTATGCGGGGATTCGCCTCACCGCATTAGATAAGAGCAACGGAACTATCGACAGCACTACACTTAAATTTAAGGATATCTGGGGCAAAAAGAAAATAAATAATCCTAATTTCAGTGATGGCCTTGTACCACATGCGTGGGCATATAATGGAGTTACTGAATGGTATGGATACCAGCCAACACCAAGGGATTTTGAGCAGCTGGCAGAGCAAATTGACAGCTATGCCGAGCTTTTTATGGAACAAAGCTATCAGCAGAAAGAAACAGAAGATGCAGGACTTAGTATGAAACACTCCATGTAAACTATATACAGTAATATTTGTTGGCATTTGGTATAGATAAAGTCTATATGTTGTGGTATTCTTCTGTGCTTGAAGGAGGTGGAGATAGTGCAGAAAGAAAAAATGCTTCGTGAGCTTTACCGTGGAAGATTAATGCCTGCGGAAAAAAGGATTGTTCCTGGCAGTGAATTTCAAAAACACCAGCATAGGCTTGTCGAATTTGAAAAAGAAATCGAAGCTATGCTGGATGAGAAGGAGAAAAAAATATTACATGAGTATCTAATGGTACAAAACAATTTGCTCTACAGTATTGGAGAAGAACGATTTATAGACGGCTTCCGAATGGGAGCAAAACTCATACTTGAAATATTTGAAAAAGATGGCGAACAGATAAAACCGATAACCGGCTAACTGCTCGTCATTTTTTTATGCAAAAACCAGGGCATATCGTGATAAACGATATGCCCGTATTCTTTTTACAGGGAGGTGATTCACCTTTGTTTATATGGGATTTTATCCTTGGCGATGTAATGAGTCAGCTTATTGACTGGATATATGGTCAGGTAATCGGATTTCTCGGAGATTTCTTTTCACAGATGGGAAACATGGGCGTGGAATTATTTGAAATGAACTGGGTAGCCTCAATCGTGTTGTTTTTTTCTTATCTGGCTTGGGCGCTGTATGGAACGGGCTTGGTGGTATCCTGCTTTGAAACCGGCATTGAATACCAACACGGCAGAGGGAGCATCAAAGATGCCGCATTAAATGCCATCAAAGGCTTTATGGCGGTATCCTTATTTACCATCGTGCCGGTGGAGCTGTTCAAGCTATCAGTAAATCTGCAAAGCAGCCTTACAGCAGGACTTACAGGTTACGGCCAAAGCTTTGGTGAGGTGGCAAATCAAATCATCACCGGTCTTGGAAGCACACCCGATCCGAGTGGGGCAATCAGCTCCGGTATCTTTGGCGGCCTGTCAGTTATTACAAGCCCGATTATGCTGCTCTTTATCATTATCATGATGGGTTATTCGGTAATAAAAGTGTTCTTCGCTAACCTCAAGCGGGGCGGTATTCTGCTCATTCAAATTGCTGTGGGCAGCCTTTATATGTTCTCTGTTCCAAGGGGATATATTGACGGCTTTGTCCAGTGGTGCAAGCAGATCATCGGTCTGTGCCTTACTACATTTTTACAGGCAACAATCCTGACTGCCGGGCTGATGGTGCTAAAGGATCATGCTTTGCTTGGACTTGGTCTTATGCTGGCTGCAGGAGAAGTGCCGAGAATCGCCGGTGCCTTTGGCCTTGATACAAGCACAAGAGCGAATATGATGAGCGCAGTTTATACGGCTCAGGCTGCAGTTAATACCACCCGTACAGTTGTGCAAGCAGTGGCTCCAAAATAAATGAGAAAGGAAAATGTCTATGAAAATTATTTATGTAGCATCCCCTTATGCAGGAGATATAGAAAAAAACACGGTGTTTGCCGAACGAGCGTGCCGCCATGTGATGGAACAAGGGCACGCTTTTTTTGCGCCTCATTTGTTATACCCCAGCCTGCTTTGCGAATCAGTTCCAAGAGAACGCCAGCTGGCACTGGATATGGGGCTTGTTATGCTCTCGGCTTGTGATGAACTATGGTGCTACGGGGATCGTGTTTCTCAAGGCATGATGGCAGAAATCACAGAAGCTGAAAGGCTTGGCATTCCCATTCGGAGAGTAATGGAACAGGAAAAAGGCTTTGTTATTGGAAATATTAAAGGTAATATACAGGCCGAGGCTCCCACACCGGTAATGGCAATAGGTATGGTCTGATGATGACCATGGGGAGCCTCTTTGATGGGATTGGGGGCTTTCCTCTTGCTGCTGTTCATAATGGAATAGAGCCTGTGTGGGCAAGTGAAATAGAAGCCTTTCCCATCGAAGTAACGAAAATAAGATTCCCCGATATGCTCCATGTCGGGGATATTACAAAACTAAATGGTGCGGCATTGCCACCGGTTGATATCATCTGCGGTGGCTCACCGTGTCAGGATTTGTCTGTTGCCGGCCAGCGTGCAGGCCTTGCCGGAGAACGCTCCGGCTTATTCATGGAACAGACACGTATTGCAAAGGAGATGAGAAAAGCCGATGAACAAAGAGGTATACCAACTCACCTTATACGACCTCGATACCTCGTTTGGGAAAATGTCCCCGGAGCTTTCAGCTCAACAGAAGGCGAGGACTTCCGGGCGGTCATCGAGGAGATTATCCGCATTAAGTACAGTTCCTGTGATGTGCCTCAACCTGAATCCGGACGCTGGCAATCTGCTGGGGCTGCCATTCTGGGAGATGAATTCAGCCTGGCTTGGCGTGTCTTTGACGCTCAATTCTGGGGAGTCGCCCAGCGCCGCCGTCGTATCTTCCTTGTCGCAGATTTTGGAGGA
>CAZOTE010000153.1:0-2949 GCA_964582705.1 uncultured Eubacteriaceae bacterium
CCTCTAAATGTTCTTGTAGGAGCAAATTCTCCAAGCTTGTGTCCAACCATATCCTCTGAAAGATATACGGGAACATGCTTTCTTCCGTCGTGTACTGCTATGGTATGACCTACCATTTGAGGGAAAATCGTCGAGCTGCGAGACCAGGTTTTAATAACCTTTTTCTCGTTGTTTTTGTTCATCTCTTCAACTCTTTTTAAGAGTCTTTCTTCCACGTAAGGTCCTTTTTTCAATGATCTGCTCATTTAATTACCTCCTTTCAGAACTATTTCTTTCTTTTTCTTACAATGTATTTATCCGAGCTTTTGTTTTTCTTTCTGGTTTTGTATCCCAATGCCGGCTTGCCCCATGGCGTAGATGGCCCCGGTCTTCCAATAGGAGCCCTACCTTCACCACCACCATGTGGGTGGTCGTTGGGGTTCATTACAGATCCTCTTACAGTAGGTCTGATTCCCATGTGCCTTTTTCTTCCCGCTTTACCGATTCTTACGTTTGAGTGGTCCATGTTTCCAACTTGTCCTATAGTCGCTCTACATTCAAGTCTAACCATTCTCATCTCACCGGATGGCAGTCTAAGTATGGCATAGTTGTTTTCCTTTGCCATCAACTGGGCGTAAGCTCCTGCCGACCTTGCCATTTGTCCGCCTTTTCCAGCCTTAAGTTCTATGTTGTGCACGATAGTACCTACAGGTATGTTCGCAAGAGGCAGCGCATTTCCTACTTTAATATCTGCATTTACTCCAGACTCTACGTAGTCACCATCTTTCAAGTTTAAAGGCGATATGATGTATCTTTTTTCTCCGTCTGCATAAGATAGCAATGCGATATTCGCGCTTCTGTTTGGATCATACTCAATACCGGCAACTTTTGCTTTGATACCATCTTTGTTTCTTTTGAAATCTATGATTCTATATTTTCTTTTTTCTCCGCCGCCTTTGTGACGAACAGTGATTTTTCCGTTTGCATTTCTTCCTGCCGTATTTTTCAACGGTTGTAAAAGAGATTTCTCAGGCGTGCTTTTTGTGACTTCTTCAAAAGTGTTCACGCTCATGTTTCTTCTACCTGCGGAAGTTGGTTTATATACCTTAATACCCATTTCACTTTACCTCCTTTTTACGTCGAGACGATTTGCACTAAGATTAGATTCCTTCGAAAAATTCAATTCCCTTGCTGTCAGGAGCAAGTTTTACGATTGCTTTTTTCCAGTTCGCTCTTCTTCCCGCATATCGACCCATTCTTTTTATCTTGCCGATTCTATTCATTGTATAAACTTTTTCTACCTTTACTCCGAAAATCTTTTCAACAGCATCCTTGATTTGGATTTTGTTTGCATCTTTTTTGACTTTGAATGTGTATTTGTTCTCACTCATGTCATCCATGCTTTTTTCAGTAACGATAGGCTTCAAAATTATATCTTGAGGGCTAAGCATTATGCGTACACCTCCTCTATTTTCTCTACTGAATCCTTTGTAGCAACCAAAAAGTCATAGTTTAAAAGATCATATACGTTAATGGTTTCTACAGTGGCTGTTTTCACTCCCGGAAGATTCCTCGCCGATTTATAAACATTCTCGTCAATGCTTCCCATAAGGATAAGCGCTTTTTTTCCGACTTTTATGTTTTCAAGCACAGTAGCCATTTCCTTTGTTTTTGGAGTTTCCATACTTAACGCGTCCAATACCAATAGCTCGTTTTCTGCAACTTTCGCCGATAAAACGGATTTTATCGCCAGTCTGTTCATCTTCTTGTTAACCTTCTGGCTGTAGTCTCTTGGCTTTGGAGCAAAAATGACCCCGCCACCCTTCCAAAGGGGCGATCTGATGGAACCAGCTCTCGCTCGACCTGTTCCCTTTTGTCTCCACGGCTTTCTTCCACCGCCTCGAACTTCAGAACGAGTTTTTGTAGACTGAGTCCCTTGTCTCTTGTTGGCAAGTTGAGCTACTACGACCTGGTGCACGACCGCTTCGTTTGGCTCAATGCCGAATATATCGTCTTTCAAAGCTATTTCTTCTACTTTTTCACCTTTTACGTTAATTACATCAATTTTAGGCATTTGTTATCCTCCTTTCCGATATTACTTTTTCACTGTTTGCTTAATAGTTACCAAACTGCCTCTGATTCCCGGAACCGCACCTTTAACCAACAATAGGTTTCTGTCTGCGTCCACTTTTACAACTTCTAGGTTTTGTACAGTCACAGTTACATTACCCATTTGCCCGGGAAGCTTTTTGCCCTTGAATACTCTTGAAGGACTTGAAGAAGCGCCCATTGATCCTGGGGATCTATGATATTTGGAACCGTGTTTCATCGGTCCTCTTGATTGATTGTGCCTTTTGATTACGCCGGCAAATCCTTTACCCTTCGAAGTTCCGCTCACATCGATCTTGTCTCCGTCAGCAAAAACAGCAGCAGTAACATCTTGCCCTACCTGATATTCAGATGCGTTGTCTACTCTGAATTCCTTTAAAACCTTCTTGTATTCAAGCTCGTTCTTGTCAAAATGTCCTTTCATTGGACTGTTGACCTTCTTCTCCTTGATTTGTCCATAACCCAGCTGAATGCTGTTGTAACCATCTGTTTCTTCGCTTTTAACCTGCACAATCTTGCAAGGTCCTGCTTCTACAACAGTTACCGGAATCAGCTTTCCACTTTCGTCGAAAACCTGAGTCATGCCTACCTTTTTTCCAATAATAACTTTCTCCATTGTTGCACCTCCTAATAATTAGCGGATTGCCTTATGCAATCATAATCTCCATTACAGTTTGATTTCGATGTCTACACCAGCCGGCAAGTCGAGACGCATAAGCGCGTCCACAGTCTTTGGCGTCGGGTTTAGGATGTCGATCAATCTCTTATGGGTTCTCATCTCAAATTGTTCTCTAGAATCTTTGTATTTGTGAACCGCCCTAAGGATCGTGATGATTTCCTTTTCTGTTGGAAGCGGCACAG
>CAZOTE010000154.1:0-2937 GCA_964582705.1 uncultured Eubacteriaceae bacterium
CTTTGTAAGAATTTTCAGAATATTTTGTTTTCTAATTATTATATTGATTTTCCCTTTAAATTACAAACTTTTTTTTTAGTGAAACCAATTACAGAATCGTTTATTTTTAAACGATGTATAAAAACTAAGAGGATAAAAGGATTGCTCAATCGGCAATCCTTTTATCCTCCCAGGTAAGCTTTCTTAATTTCATCCTTGTTCAAGAGTTCCTTAGCATCGCCTTCTGCAACAATTTTTCCGGTTTCCAAAACATATGCCCTGTTTGCTATTTGCAAAGCTCTGTTTGCATTTTGCTCCACAAGCAATATTGTAGTTCCGGCTTTGTTTATATCTTCAATAATATTGAAAATCTGATCTACCAGGATTGGTGCCAGTCCCATGGAGGGTTCATCCATAAGTAGAATTTCAGGCTTTGACATAAGCGCTCTTCCAATGGCCAACATCTGCTGTTCTCCGCCACTTAAAGTTCCTGCTATCTGTTTTCTTCTTTCTTTTAACCTTGGAAATCTTGTAAATACGTTTTCCATGTCCTGTTCAAGTTCCGATTTGCTCTCTTTTCTGATGAAAGCCCCCATTTCCAAGTTCTCAAGCACGGTCATCTGGGCAAATATCCTTCTTCCTTCAGGGGCATGAGCCATGCCCAGGTTTATCATATTATGTGGTTGTACGTTTTTGATATCCTGACCTTTTAAAAATACGCTTCCATTGGTCGGTTTCAATACTTTAGACAAGGTTTTTAAGATAGTTGTTTTTCCGGCGCCATTGGCGCCTATCAGAGTAACTACTTCCCCTTGTTTGACTTCAAAGCTTATATCCTTGATAGCATGGATTTTCCCGTAGTAAACATCAATATTCTGTACTTTTAACATTTGGTTTCCTCCTATTCTCCAAGATAAGCTTTGATGACATTCGGATTTGATTTGATCTCATCCGGCTTTCCTTCAGCAATTATTTTTCCATAGTCTATTACCGTTATCTTTTCACAAATTCCCATTACCAGACTCATATCGTGTTCTATCAAAAGAACCGCAATATTAAACTTGTCTCTAATAAAGTGTATAGTCTCCATCAGTTCTTTGGTTTCATACGGATTCATGCCTGCCGCTGGCTCATCAAGCATCAGTATCTTAGGCTTTGTAGCCAGCGCTCTGGCTATTTCCAATTTACGCTGTTTGCCATAGGGCAGATTTTTAGCTAATGTCTTAGCATACATTTTCATGTCAAAAATGTCTAAAAGCTCCATCGCGCTTTCATGTGCTTTCTTTTCCTCTTTCCAGTATGTGGGCAACCTTAATATTCCCTGAATTAAATTGTAGCTCATTTGATTATGATATGCAATCTTTACATTATCCTCAACAGTTAGGTCTTTGAATAGCCTTATGTTCTGAAATGTCCGAGCTGCTCCAATTTCGACTATATCATAGGGCTTTTTGCCCACCGTGTTTTTACCGTCAAGAGTTATCGATCCTTCGGTAGGGAGGTATACTCCTGTAAGCATATTGAAAACAGTGGTCTTTCCCGCACCGTTTGGTCCTATTAAGCCAACAAGCTCGCTTTGATCTATGCTGATTTCAAATCCGTCAACCGCTGTGAGCCCGCCAAATCTTATAGTGAGATCTTTTACTTCTAAAAGAGCCATTATACATTCCCTCCTTTATCGTCATCTCCGCCGGCTTCCTTCTTTACTTCCTTTAAAAAAGCTTTCGGCGAGTGCATAAGGGAATCCATAGAAAACTCAGCTGTCCCAAATATTCCTTGGGGCCTGAAAATCATCATAACTACCAATACGAATGAATAAATCAGCAATCTATATTCTGAAAAACCTCTTAGTACTTCCGGCAATGACGTCAGCACCCCAGCTGCCAATATAGTGCCTGTGAGGCTGCCCATGCCTCCGAGAACTACGATTACGACTATTTCAACTGATTTCATGAAGTTGAATATCGCAGGGTCTAAATATGCCATGTAGTGGGCGAACAGCCCTCCGCCTATGCCGGCAAAAAAAGCCGAAATTGTAAATCCTATAGCTTTATACTGGGTTGTTTTGATGCCCACAGCCTCTGCAGCTATCTCATCCTCCCTTATAGACATAATAGCCCTTCCGTGACGAGATTTTATGAGTGCAAAGAGAATAGCCAAAACCGCTACTGTTATCCAATATGCATTGGTAAAGTTTGCAAGTCTGGGAATCCCCGTCAATCCTTGAGCTCCTCCTGTAAATCTGATGTTGTTAATAACGACACGGATTATTTCTCCAAAGCCCAAAGTAATAATCGCCAGATAATCCCCTCTGAGTCTAAGGGCCGGCAATCCTATAAGGTAACCGATGACTCCCGACATAATGCCTCCAAACAACAATGCAACTCCAAGGTGCATGATTACAGGGAGCTCCATGCCCCTCATGCCTATAGATAAAAGCGCGGAGCTGTACGCTCCAACAGCCATGAAACCTGCATGTCCCAAGGCCAACTGCCCTAAAAATCCGAGCGTCAGGTTAAGGCTGCTGGCCACTATGACGTTGATGCATATAAAGACGATAATCCCTTGATAATATCTGTTAATTATATTGTTTTGCATAAGAACCTGTAATACTATGTACAGCAGGGTGACTGCAACGATATTTATAATATAGCTTTTCTTGTTGTTTAAATTCATCGGTCACACCTTCTCTCTTACGTTCTTTCCCAATATTCCTGTGGGTTTTACTGACAATACCACTATCAAGATTCCAAATACTATCGCATCTGCCCACCTTCCGGAAATATATGCTTTCGCAAATGTTTCAACAAACCCCATGATGAATCCTCCAAGCATAGCGCCGGGTATTATGCCTATTCCTCCCAATACGGCAGCGACAAATGCTTTAAGTCCGGGGAGAAGTCCCATTGTAGGAGCTACCTGCGTGTAAGCAACCCCATATAATATTCCTCCCAAGGC
>CAZOTE010000155.1:0-2923 GCA_964582705.1 uncultured Eubacteriaceae bacterium
TTTAACGATTATCTGGGGAATACATGTTAAGCGGTTGTGGGGCAGTTGGGAAACGGTTGTCAAGCAATCGTATTGGTCCCTTTCCAACTAACCAACTTTCCACTTTCCGCCTTACTGATTTTCTGACTCACCGGCTACCGGCTCTTCTTCCACCGGTTCTTCAGATGGCTTCTCTTCAACAGGCTCTTCATTCACAGGTTCATCCACCGGGGGCTGCTCTACCTGCGGTTCTTCTACTTTTATCTGAGCGACGCTTAGGCTTACGCTTGTTGACACCCCTTGCACCTTGAAGGTTATTGTGGCATCGCCGCTGCCTTTTGCTACTATAGTTCCATCAGCATTTAGCTGAAGTACAGCGTCATTCGATACGCTATATGAGGTGCTTCTTACGCTAAAAGTCTTTGTCTGTCCGTCAGCAGTCCTTCCAGTGATGTTCACCGAAGTAGTCTCGCCAACATTCAGATTTTTTTTGACTACTGATGCGGATAAGCTTATAAGTCTATCACTTGTTGCCTGCTGCTCTCTTAGTTCTGCATCTATACCGTATAACTCTTTTATGATATCCACTCTTTCGCTTTCATTGACCACCCAGTAGGACACCCTGTTTAATGTTCCAAAATATCCAGGAAAGGTGTGAGTGTTAAGGTCTTGTCTGTCTATGCCCATGCCTATCAAAGCAAGTGCTGATATTTGCTTGAAGCTAAGATCAGTTGCCAGCTTTTCAGATACCATCTCATAAATCCTAGGTATTTTCAGCAAGCTGTTCGTCTTTTTCATATTATCAAACACTGCTTTTAGTATGTGCTGTTGGCTTGCAACCCTTTCGATGTCACCTTCCGGGTAGGCTCGGTACCTGGCGTAATACTGGAGATCTTTTCCGTTGAGGACCTGAAGACCCTCCTCTATCCTTACTTTAGACCTATCCTTGCCCTTGTCTGCATACAGGGTATGAAGCACGTCAATCTCCACCCCGCCTATTTCATCTACAATGTCGTTTACCACGTCCATATCGGTTATCCCAATGTAAAAATGTATAGGGATGCCTCCAAGGAGCTCGCTTACAGTCCTTTTAAGATAGTCCGTACCAGCTTTTATCTCGTCACCCCGGTAATCGGAAGATCTTTGCTGCCCGTGGGCGAAGCTTGCATTTATCTTGTCCATGCCATTTACGTTGTAGATATCCACGTAGGTGTCTCTGGGAACGGATAAGACTTCTATGCTCTTTGTTTCAAGATCGATGGTCGCGACCATTATTGTATCTGCCCTGTACTGCTGGTAGCCCGCTACTGTATCTCTGTATTCATTTTTATCAAGTCCGTAAAAGAGTATGTTGATCTTTTTGCCGTCAAACTGAGCGTATGCGTCTGCTTCACTAAGCTCTTCACTGTTTTTAAATACGTTTTCCGGCCTGTTTATATCATAATAAAACTTGACCGCTACGGCAGTAAGAACCAACACAGTTGCGATAATACCTGTGACGAGAAAGAACCTCTTCTTGTTTTTAATTTTTAGTCTTGGCTTTTTGTTTATGTTCATTTTAGCATCCTATCATTTTAATAAGGAAAAACACGGATTTTTTCCGTGTTTAGTCGTAAGATTTTTTACCGGTGCCGCTTCCAAGGATATGCACGTTGTCAAGAATTCTGCCTGTTCCAAAAGCAACAGAGGATTCCGCATTTTCTACGATGTTTACAGGCACTCCCATCCTGTCGGAGATTAAGATGTCAAGGCCTTTTAAAAGCGCCCCTCCTCCGGCAAGGTAAATTCCTGTATCGCTGATATCCGCAGCTAGCTCAGGAGGCGTTCTTTCCAGAACACCATGGATTGCATTGATAACTGCGCCTATATTGTCGCTCAAAGCTATCCTGATCTCTTCTGAGCTGACGTTGATGGTCTTTGGCAAGCCCGAAAGAAGATCTCGTCCTCTAATGTCCATAGATGCCTCTTCCTCAGCGGGGTAAGCTGAGCCTATGTTGATTTTAAGATCTTCCGCCGTACGTTCGCCTATCAAAACGTTGTGGCTTTTTCGCATATATCTTACTATTGATTCATCAAATCTATCTCCGGCGATTTTTATGGATATGCTCTCTACTATTCCTCCCAAGGAAAGTACTGCAACATCCGTAGTTCCTCCGCCAATGTCTACCACCATGTTGCCGGTAGGTTGTGTTATATCAATTCCCGCCCCAATTGCAGCCGCCACAGGCTCTTCAACTATGACAGGATTTGTTCCTCCAGCTGACAGAACGGCTTGTTCCACTGCTCTTTTTTCCACCTCTGTCGCTCCACTGGGGATACCTACTACGACTCTTGGTCTTAAGAATCTTTTATTTCCGCATACTTTTGCGATAAAGTACTTAAGCATTCTTTCTGTGATCTTAAAGTCGGAGATGACTCCGTCTCTAAGGGGTCTGATTGCCTGTATGTTTCCAGGTGTTCTTCCAAGCATCGCTCTTGCGTCGGCGCCAATCGCCTTTATTTCGTTTGTATTAGTATCTATTGCCACAACTGAAGGTTCTTGCAGCACGATACCTTTTCCTTTGACGTAAACCAGTACGTTTGCCGTTCCTAGATCGATTCCTATATCTTTTCTTAAAGGTGCCATTGTTAACTATTCACTCCCATCTACTGTGTTCGACTGTTACTAAAATATGATTATATCATAAAAAACTTCTAATGATATATCCAGGTTGTAAAACTAGTCACTAAAAACAGATTAATTGTAACATACCTGCATATAATGTTAAATAAATTTCGAAAAAAATAATTTGATTTTAAGAAAACTGAGAAACAGCATCAAAAGAGCTTTCAACGAATAAAGCTTGCTTTAGATTCGTTGAATAGCGAATTTGATATTGGGCGAAGCCTGTAAGCTCGAACAGCGAAGCTGTACGAGATGCTGTTTCTCTACATATGCAAGTTT
>CAZOTE010000156.1:0-2876 GCA_964582705.1 uncultured Eubacteriaceae bacterium
CCCTGAAAGTATCCATACTCTTACCATGCCTAGAAAACCAGTGACGAGGATCTCCATGATTACTGGCGATTTTCTTTTGATAGCCTTCATAGTGGCCAATGATGTCTTTCTCCGTCAGGTCATAGAGTTTGCAAAGATGTGCACAAAGCTCTGTGGCTTCTTTATAAACTGCATTGAAATAAGAGGCGTCGGACAGATTATCTTCACAGTAGAGTAGGAAAGCGCCGCCTTATTGTATTTCTACAACAGGTTTGCGCAGACCCCTCCCCGAACCGTGCTTACACCTCTCGATGTACACGGCTCTCCATTGTTACTCAATTATTCAAAACTCAATTTCTGTGGATTTCTTTGTGACAATCTCGACAGACCACCATAGTTTTTCGGTTTCGCGCTATTAGGTATTTCTCCCATGGAGCTTTTCCCTTCAAGTCTTTGAGCCTTTTAACATGGTGTATTTCATAGTGTGTCGCTTCGGTTGTTCCACACAACTTACAAACTCTTGCTTTTAATCCATCTTCAAAAGGGTTACGTTTATGACTATAGATAACTGCGTCATTACGTATTTTGTCACTAAATGAACTTTGCCCTTTACAATCAGAATATTTTGCGAAATAGAGTCGTTTTTCACCTTTAGCCGTCTTATATGGTACACACCATTTCCCTTGCCCATCTTGATGCGAGCGAATAATTTGGGCAATGCTGCTTTTACGCTTTGCTGCAAGTGTTTTTAAGCAACTATACTCCATAAGGTAAGCAAAGTAATTTAAGTTGTTAAAATTACTTGCCATTCGGTAGTAGTTACAGATTCCTCGCAATTCTGCGTTGTAGGTTGAAACAATCTCGTATTCCGTGATTTGTAGCAAGCTTGGGCGGTGGACAAAGCGATACTTACCGTTAATTTGTTTCACTATACCTTTATCTAACAGAAAACTTTCAATTTTATCTTTGAATGGAACCGTGAGTTCCACTTTGTTGTTAAGCGTTCTTTTGGTATACCCATTTCCACCTTGTTTGATTTGACTGTTACGCCTTACACAAACATCATAGCCTAGAAATCTTGCTTTGTTGTGGCTGTGAGTAATAAGTGTTTTTTCTTCACTGAGTTCCATTTTCAGCGTATTTCTGATAAATGTTTTCAGTTCCGATTTTACCCATTCACAGTCAGATTTACTTCCGATAACCCCGATAAGAAAATCATCTGCATAACGCACATATTTAATTTTCTTATCCTCTTGTAATTTACTAGGGGTTGAAAGCTGTTTCGCTCTGGTTTGTCGTAATTCAGCAAGTAGTGCCGGCTTTTGGTGCTCATCCGCATTTTCTAACTTTTTTCTCAAGCGGACTGCTTTACTTCGTAGCCTTGAATATTCCGGTGTTCTCTTGCCTCGGGGTAAGGGCTTGTCAAATTTAGCTTTTAGCTGTTCAACAAACATGTCCAACTCGTGCAAGTATATATTGGCTAGTACAGGTGAAATTATTCCACCTTGGGGCGTCCCACTATATGTACTGTGGTATCGCCAATCTTCCATATATCCTGCCTTTAAGAATTTGCGAATAAGTTGGTTGAAACGCGCGTCCTTGATTTTCTTTCCTATCAATTCAGCGAGCACATTGTGATTAATGTTATCAAAACAGCCTTTGATATCACCTTCGACGAACCATTTCACTCCATTGAATCCTTTTGATACCATTCCTAGAGCGGTATGACAGCTTCTGTTAGGTCTAAAGCCATGGGAAGTATCACAAAATGTAGGTTCATAAATAGCTTCTAGAATCATTCTGATTACTTCCTGAACCAATTTATCAGTGAATGTCGGAAGTCCTAAAGGACGTAATTTATTACTTTGCTTTTTTGCAATATACGTCCTACGTACAGGCTTAGGTGTATAGGTTCCATCTGTTAGACTTTGGATAATAAGCTCTATCTTTTCCTCGCTGAAGCCATCTGCTGTGTCATTATCGACACCAGGTGTTGCTGCGCCACTATTGGCATACAGATTTTTGTAAGCAAGAAAATAGATGTCTGGTCTTTGCAGGTAACGGTAAACCCGCGTGAAAATTTCATTCTTGTTGCGATTTGAGTTTTGATTCATTCTCTCCAAAATCTCAATTGTTGGTTTCATTGAGGTATTCCTCCCTAATCAATATAAATTTTGGCGCGTAACAACTGCTTCCCTTCGCCATGTAAGGGTCATTACCCCTCGCGGACTACTATGGAAGCTCCGTACCCATGCAGAATATTCAAGCCCTTTAGCTATAGCCGTTTCCGGCGTTTCTGTTTAGGGTATCCCCAGTTAACAATGCCAATAGGTATGTGGATTTTCGGATACGTTTTCGTTTCTTTACCATTGGTTCTCCAACAGGTCATGTGAATTAAATGATAACCAATTGCGCGAAATCTGTACGCAATTACATTCACATCAGAGGTTACAGGCAAATTTCCTCTGTCCGGGCATTAACAGAAACTCGAAACTTACGTTCAACAAACCCAGTTTTATCCTCATATCCACTTGTCATTGCGGTTCAGTCGCATCTGATTGCCTTTAGATGACTTACCGCTTTCCTGCCATGCTATGTTCCCGTGTCAGCTTTCGCCTTTCGGTTGGACAGGTTGACAATAGCGTTATCTTACTATGCGGCACCTTAAACCGCTGTTGACATTGCCCTATCTGGGCGCACGATTTCAAATCCGATGTGACTGTTGTTTGCGTCACCACCTGCATGCCAGCCTCTATGATCCCATGGCAGGGTCTGATAGGTAGCGATGGTACCATTTTTAAGTTTTCCGATAAAGGCATGGACACAGACTTGTCTGCCGCTGGGTCTATGCTGATTCCAATGATTGTTATACTGGTTTTCTCCCAAGATGCCATCAT
>CAZOTE010000157.1:0-2847 GCA_964582705.1 uncultured Eubacteriaceae bacterium
GCCTGCAGCCAATCAAACTTCGCTTTGCTTGTTTTCTTGGGCAGTCTGTGCATGAGACATTCGTAATGCTCACTTCGTCGCTTCACTCCTAGTCAGCATAACGACTGTCTCAACATGGGTTAGTACATAATTATTATATAGTTTCGCGCAAGAGAGGTTGTCTTAATATGATATTCCCGTTGTTTTGATAATATTACTTGGTATTGCCCACTTACGTTTTATACATATGAGTTCTTTAAACCCACTGTAAAAACTCCGATCTTTCCAGCATAGTTTTTCTCTATTTTTTCTATGCATATGGTATCAAAACCGAGTATCACTTTTCCACAGCAGACTAAAAAATCGGGTAGGAGGAAAAGTTGAATAACTTTCCCGACCTCCCACAGCACCGTACATACGGATCCGTATACGGCGCTTCCTAAGTTTATACACTTACAGTTTTGTATGTATCAGAAAAGAATAAGTATCCCGACTTTCTAAGTTGATTACTTGTAATAGAACAGTGAAGTATTTGGCTACCGGCTACATGCCAGTAGCCTTTTCCTGTATTAGCATATTTAAGTGCATTGGAGTGGTTAAAGCCTAACTGTTTTAGCCTTTTGTACCTTGTCTTCGTTTTCTTCCATCTTTTCCAGATGAACGTTCGAAGCCTTCTACGCAACCATTCATCCGTACATTGTAAGAGATATTTCATATTGGCCATTTTAAAATAATTCACCCAGCCAACCACATATTGTTTTAGCTTTAGTTTAAGTTTCTCATAACTAATGCCGTTATTTCTTGATGTGATTTCTCTTATTTTGTTCCTCATCTTGGTTACACTTTTACCATGCACTTTTAGCTTAATTTCACCTTTGTAATGATAAAATCCGTATCCAAGAAATCTAATGTAACCAATATAGGCAATAGATGTCTTTTCTCTATTCACCCGAAGCTTAAGTTCCCCCTCGATGAACGGTAGAATATGTTCCATTATCCTTTTGGCACTCCGTTTCGTTTTGGCAAACAACTGCATATCATCTGCATATCTAACGAAACGAATCCCTCGTTTCTCAAGTTCCTTGTCCAACTCGTTCAGCATGATGTTGCTGCATAGAGGACTCAGATTTCCTCCTTGAGCTAGTCCTTCGGATGTTTCTTCGAATTTCCAGTCAACAATGGCTCCTGCTCTTAAATATTTATGGATCAACGATATTACCCTTCCGTCTTTGATCGTTTTCGACAGAATTTCTATCATCTTCGATTGACTCACCGTATCAAAGAATTTTTCCAAATCCATATCCACCACATAGATGTATCCTTCATTAGCATATTCCTTGCTTTTCTTTAAAGCATCATGGGCACTTCGTTTTGATCTGAATCCATAGTTCGTATCGCTGAACATAGGTTCATAAATCGGTGACAACACTTGCTGTATCGCTTGTTGCACCACCCTGTCTACTACTGTCGGTATTCCCAGTTGTCTTTTCTTCTCATTGTCCTTTGGTATTTCTACGCGTCGGACTGGCCTTGGTCGGTATCTACCTTCCAATATGGACTCTCTAAGTTCTTCCCCATTATCTTTGAAATATTGTAGAAGATGCCCTACTTCCATCCCATCAACTCCGTGAGAACCTTTCTTCTTCTTCACCTGTTTATAGGCTTTATTGAGATTACTAGGTTCTAGGATTTGCTCCAAAAGTCCGTTTACTCCGCTGTCGGCATTGGTGCTGTTGTTTTCAGTTATCCTCATATCGGTAAGCACTCTGTCATACCCTTCGTGTTCCGCACTATCTCTCCGACAGTAGCCACTGTGATTACAGTATATTCTGCTTTTCTTATTCCCGTTTTCGGTAACATTCATTGACTAACACCTCCTTAGGTTCAACCCTTCACGACCCCGTCGACGGGGTCACTAATATGGTATCGGCTGACTTCTCATGACAAATCTTATTTCAACCAAGCTTCACAGAAACATTCCACTTGTCCATGAGACCTCCCCGGGTAAGAGCGCAATCTTTCTCTCCATCCATCTGCCACATTTACGCTGTTGATTCCGAGTAGTTATCGGACTTTAGTTTGTGATGCAACCTTATCCATCAACTTGCGCCTGATGTGATTTCTATTCGTCAGACCAGAGATTTGCCGCTGGCTTCCTTCAGATTCCTCGTCGCCAAGGACACCCTTGCCTTAAGCTATACATTTCCCACTACTAGGGCATGTTCGGGACTCGCACCCGTTAGATTGCGCCCATGCCGGGCGCACATCATGACCACCCGTTTAACGGGTGGTTTGCTCACCCCTATAAGGGGTTGTTACCGGCCAGCGCCTCAAGACGCCGGCTTTCACTTTGTTCAAGCTACAGTGCCTTTGCCACTTTCGCCTAACCCTAAAGGGTCTTTTGTATTACTTGCTATCCCTTAAAGGGATCTTCATATTCTTTTACACTTAACTTATCTTTTATTATGTCGTGTTTTTCTTGTTCTTGGATATACTTTTGTATCGTTGCCTCATTTAACCCAACTGTACTTACGTAATATCCTTCTGCCCAAAAATGCCTGTTACCAAATTTATATTTCAGATTTGCGTGTTTATCAAACATCTGAAGTGCACTTTTACCCTTTAAGTATCCCATAAAACTTGAGACACTTTGCTTTGGTGGTATGCTTACCAATAGGTGAACATGATCTTTCATCATATGTCCTTCAATTATCTCAACATCTTTATATCTGCATAATGTTCTTATGATTTCCTTTAACGACTCTCTATATTGATTATATATTATTTTCCGTCTGTTTATGGTAATCTAGAACTGCAATAAATGGCAGTCAAAAATACAAAAAGTAATTGCCAGTACAAACCTAACAA
>CAZOTE010000158.1:0-628 GCA_964582705.1 uncultured Eubacteriaceae bacterium
GGATGAGCTGTTAAAATATCATCTGGATTAAGCCAGTCCTTGTCCACTTCCTTATAAACAAAATCTCCATTGGAAGGGGTACTTGGCCAGTACATAAGCTGATTTGGCAAATAGGAACATTCATCGAAATAATCCATACCGAGCATCTGTGCAAGATACCTTGAAACCGCTACAAATTCCTCTGGGGTCACGTCTCTTGTTAAAGGCAAGATAATGCGCACCCTCGGATTTTCTATTGTGCTGCTATGGGTGGAGTAGAGAACTGAAGTATAGGGAGAACTTGCTTCATAGTTTTCAAGAAACTCTTTATCAATTCGGTCACCATCTAAAGCAATCATTGAACGAAGCTCCACAGTATCGATTTTCCTGCGACCACCTTTTAGAACACCTGCAACAAAACCACCATGGTCTTTTGCATCATCCTTTTGGGCTTTGTTAAACTTGGCATATTCTTCTGTTGATTCTGTTGTTCGGATTGGAGTTTTCAATCTCTCTTTTAGTGCGTCAAATGTTATTTCTTTATTGACCCACTTCTTTGCCTGGCGGCTGTTACCGTAGGCAATGGCTAGTTTTCTCATAAAGCCTCTACCTCCTCAAAATCCTTATTGAAATATCTGACCGGTTGTCT
>CAZOTE010000158.1:642-2846 GCA_964582705.1 uncultured Eubacteriaceae bacterium
ATCACCAAGTACCCAGACTTCCTGGCACTTGCCCATAAGGATGATGTCCATGAACATTGCCAGTTCGCGTTCTTTTTCATTGTTATCATCCATAAATTGAGGAAACATAAGATGGGGAGCCAGTGGGATATTTCCTTTTTCTAATGCAAAGCGGCAGAAGTCCTGCGCTCGTTTAATATTTCTTTCGGTGTCCCCACTAAAAGGAGAACATATATAGACAAGAGGCTTGAAGGCAGCTTTTGACGCTGCCTTTTCCTCTCGAGATACATTACTTAATGCTTCATATGGAGTAGGGTCATAGTATCCTTCAGCATTGTATTTATTTATGCTCATAATAGCGCCCTCCTTTAGATAAGTTCTCTGCTCTTAGAAACCCCATTAAAAATTCTCGTAAGAATATCCCACATTCATCTGTTTCAAGCCATAGCACATTTTTTTCATCAACGAACCCTGTGATAACTGTATCTTGTAAATTCCCATCATTAGTAAGGCTTGCTTTAAGCGGAAATAGCTCATCTACTAATTCAATTAAGTCTTTTGAGTCTAGAACTTCAATTACATCAGAGTTTCCTGTTTCTTTCGCCACTTCTTTTACTATAGCTACAGCGTCTTCATAAGAAAGTAAATGCCACTCTCCTATAAATCTAAATCTCTTTAGTCGGTCTAAAATTTTACTTTCTACCTCGTATCCATTTTGATAAGGCCCTAATGCTAAATACCTTGAAGCATAAAATCCACCAGTTCTTTCCAAACACTTAATTCTTTCTATATAATTCTTTGAAACCCCAATCTTAATTTGATTTTCGGATTTTTCCATTATATAAACCCATTGGTCTGGCTTTTTAATTTCTTTACGCATTTTGAACCTCCATTTCTATCTGCGGCAAAATCCCATCGCCCTTCAGCTGCTCATAAATGAAGAGTCTTCCTTTTTGCGTCCATTTGGTATGAACTTTCGTGTGTTGTATGCCTTTGCTATCCTCATAAATGTGAGTGTTGGTTTTGGTGTATCCATTGGGAGCATATTTTTGATACAAGAGCCAAATATCACCTTGCTTGAATTGGATCCCTTTTTCATGAAGGTATTCATTCATACGAATCCCGCTCCAACCGTAGTCTTTTGCAATAACAGAGATGTTCACGGCATCCTTGCATTTAAGAACCACATCGTAATAAGTAGCTTTGGGTTTCATTTCAGCAATTTGCTGCTGCCCCACTGCAACTGCTGCCATAAGTCTCTTGTTCTTCTCACGTTCTTCCTTAAGTGCAGTAAAGGCGGCGATAGCAAGATCGGGATCGGCAATCAAATCATCTGTTGCGTACATACCATGCTTGCGAATGGCAGGGAGCACCTCGCTTGTAACCCATCGTTTGAACCTGTGCAGCTTATCGATTCTATCTTTTATCTCAATGGGGTACGCATTTGACACTCCATCTCTATTTGCCTTTTGCGGCTGCATCGTAAATAGAAGAGAGTAGAGGCCGCTTTCATTTACAAATATCGCTGTCTGCTTTCTACCTAGAGAATCTGTGATTTTTATTGTTCTTTTATCTTCATCATCTACTCGGCCAAGACTTCTATTGTGGTTTCTATCACCAAAAATTGTGCATATGTCTTTTCCTACAAACCATGGTTCATTATTGACAACCGAGCTGCGTACAGCGCCAAACTCATCACTATTAAAAACTCGCAGTGTATTCATTTTGCACCTCCTGCCAATACTTGCCTCATGAAACTGCAGGCTATTTCGGAATCTTTCTCCATCCTCTTTGTTTCATCCAAAAAGCAGATATCATCCGGCATATCGCTTAGAACCTGTTGAAAGGAAACTTCGTAAAGTTCAGTATTTCCTTTCTGATAATCGCTGAAATGGCGATGCAATATTAGTTCATTTCCCCAATAATTTGTGTGCCCTTGGCTTAACAACAAATCTCCAATAACTGTGTTTCCATATCTTTCAGCCTGCCTTTTTAAAGACATCACCCTTTGATACGGATTCTTTGTGCTGCCGATCTTGACCGCACCGCCCCACTCAAGGATATAGAAGAAACCGATATATTCACTCATCCTTGATTTTTCGATTTCCTTCAGAGAGCCAAACTCTGCATTTTTGTAAATTTGTAATTCCATTAGAATTACCTCCTTAAAATTTTTTGGAGGTCTTGACCTCCTACCTGGTAGCCTTGGGAGAAGGTCAAATCTG
>CAZOTE010000159.1:0-2755 GCA_964582705.1 uncultured Eubacteriaceae bacterium
AGGAAACAGAAATGGGAAAAGCTAAATTTGAAAGAACTAAACCCTACGTGTCCTATTGTTCCGATATTTACGTGGGGTTTAGTTCTTTCAAATTTAGCTTTTCCCATTTCTGTTTCCTCCTTTAAAAAATTATTATTTTTTGCCTTCCATTATCTTTTCGGCAACGCTCTTAGGTACTTCTTCGTAGTGGCTGAACTGGTACGAGTATACGCCTCGGCCTTGAGTCTTGCTTCTTAGGTCTGTTGCATATCCAAACATTTCGCTCAATGGCACAAAGCCTCTTATTACTTGAACGTTTCCTCTAGGATCCATGCCTTCAATACGTCCTCTTCTTGAGTTAAGGTCTCCTATTACATCTCCCATGTAATCTTCAGGCACAGTGATTTCAATCTTGAAGATCGGCTCTAGGATTACCGGATTTGCTTTTTTACAGCCTTCCTTAAATGCCATCGATCCTGCAATCTTAAATGCCATCTCCGATGAGTCGACTTCGTGGTAAGAACCATCTACAAGGGTAGCTCTGAAGTCCAAAACAGGATATCCTGCCAAAACACCGTTTTCCATTGCTTCCTGTATGCCTTGATCAACTGGACCAATGTACTCTTTAGGTATGGAACCTCCAACAACCTTGTTGACGAATTCGTATCCTTCGCCGGGCTCTCTAGGTTCAAGTTCAATCCATACATGTCCGTACTGACCTCTACCACCGGATTGTCTTGCAAATTTGCCTTCCACCTTGACAGCTTTTCGAATTGTTTCTCTGTAAGCTACCTGAGGCTTTCCAACGTTTGCTTCGACTTTAAATTCTCTAAGCATCCTGTCTACGATTATGTCAAGATGAAGCTCGCCCATTCCTGAAATTATAGTCTGTCCTGTTTCAGGATCGGTAAACGTCTTGAATGTAGGATCTTCTTCAGCAAGTTTCTGGAGAGCTATGCTCATTTTGTCCTGTCCCGATTTTGTCTTAGGCTCTATGGCCACTGATATTACAGGCTCAGGGAATTCCATAGACTCAAGTATCACTGGGTTGGAATCTACGCAAAGAGTGTCTCCCGTAGTCGTATCCTTAAGTCCTACCGCAGCAGCGATGTCTCCGGTATAAACCTTGTCTATTTCTTCTCTGTGATGGGCATGCATTTGAAGTATACGACCGATTCTTTCCTTTTTACCTTTTGTAGAGTTGAAAACGTAAGATCCGGAGTTAAGCACGCCTGAATATACTCTAAAGAAAGCAAGCTTTCCAACAAAGGGGTCAGTCATGATCTTGAATGCAAGCGCCGAGAAAGGACCGTTGTCATCTGCTTTTCTTTCAATTTCTTCTTCTGTTTTAGGATCGATCCCCTTGATTGCAGGGACATCCAATGGTGAAGGCATATAAGCCACAACTGCATCTAGCATCGGCTGAACGCCTTTGTTCTTGTATGAAGACCCGCAAAGAACCGGAATCATGCTAACAGCCACAGTTGCTTTTCTGATAGCTCTAGCGATTTCTTCAGCGCTTATTTCTTCGCCCTCAAGGTATTTCATCATTAGTTCTTCATCGTAATCAGATACAGCTTCAAGAAGCTTTTCTCTGTATTCCTCTGCAAGCTCCGTCATATCTTCAGGAATTTGCACTACTTCGACTTCTTTTCCCTCGTCATCTTTATAGATGATCGCATTCATTTGAACCAGATCAACCAGCCCAAGGAATGTATCTTCTTTTCCGATTGGAAGTTGTATAGGCACAGCATTCGCGCCGAGTCTTTCTTTCATCATATCAATAACATTGTAAAAATCCGCACCTAAAATATCCATTTTGTTTACATAGGCCATTCTAGGAACTTTGTATTTGTCGGCTTGTCGCCATACTGTTTCTGACTGAGGCTCAACCCCACCTTTTGCACAGAATACTGCAACTGATCCATCAAGCACACGCAGTGATCGTTCAACTTCAACCGTGAAGTCAACGTGTCCTGGTGTATCTATGATGTTTACCCTATGATTCTTCCACTGACAAGTAGTAGCGGCAGAGGTAATTGTAATACCTCTTTCCTGCTCCTGCTCCATCCAGTCCATCTGGGAAGCTCCTTCGTGAGTTTCTCCGATTTTATGAATCCTTCCGGAATAATACAATATTCTTTCGGTAGTGGTGGTTTTGCCTGCATCAATATGAGCCATAATTCCGATGTTTCTAGTCATTTCCAAACTAAATTCTCTTGACACAGTCTCCATCCTCTCTTAATACAAGAAACTAATCGTCTCTTTTTACCATCTATAATGTGCGAAAGCCTTGTTTGCTTCTGCCATTTTGTGAGTATCTTCTTTTTTCTTCACTGCCGCACCTGCACTGTTGATAGCATCCAACAGTTCAGCTGACAATCTTGCTTGCATTGTCTTTTCGTTTCTTGCTCTTGAATACCTTACAAGCCATCTAAGTCCTAGAGCTTGTCTTCTTTCAGGTCTGATTTCAATCGGAACCTGGTAAGTCGCTCCACCTACTCTTCTTGCTTTAACCTCAAGTACAGGCATGATGTTGTTCAACGCCTCTTCAAAAACTTCCAATGCTTCTCTGCCTGTTTTTTCGGCAACTGTATCGAATGCTCCATATACAATTCTCTGAGCTACTCCTTTTTTGCCGTCAAGCATAATGTTATTAACAAGTTTTGTTACCAAAACGCTATTGTACAGCGGATCTGGCAATACTTCTCTTTTTGGTACTGGTCCTTTTCTTGGCACTTTGCTTCCCTCCTTAATAATAAATTATTCATCGGTA
>CAZOTE010000160.1:0-2734 GCA_964582705.1 uncultured Eubacteriaceae bacterium
GAGAGAATGGATTGAATCCGCGTTGGCGGCGATTGCCATAGCTCTAGTATTGAAATTTTTTGTTTTTGAGTTTGTTCTGGTTGAAGGCAGTTCCATGAACCCAACGCTTAATGATGGAGATAGGCTCATAGTTACAAAACCCCAGTATTATTTTAATGATCCCACCTACAGCGATGTTATAATCATGCACTACTCTGGGGATGTGGAGTTTGTAAAAAGAATCGTGGCAGTAGGTGGCGACACGGTTGAAATCAAGGACAATGTACTTTACGTAAATAAAGTTGCAATAGATGAGGATTATACAGATGAATCGACCGTACCTGATTTCCCGGAAACAGTAGTTCCGGATGGGACATATTTTGTTTTGGGAGACAACCGAGACAACAGCAGGGACAGCAGATTCCCTGATGTAGGATTTATAAAAAGGGATGACGTAGTAGGCAAGGTCTTCTTCAGGATTTATCCCTTCAGTGAAATAGGTAGGATAGAGTAGGTGATAATATGGATATACAATGGTATCCGGGACACATGGCCAAGACAAAAAGGCTGATTAGCGAAAATTTAAAATTAATAGACATAGTAATTGAACTGGTGGATGCTAGAATACCTGTAAGCAGCAGAAATCCTGAGGTGGACGGACTTATAGGCGGCAAGAAGAAAATAGTGGTATTAAATAAAACCGACCTTGCTGACCCTGAAATCAACAAGCTTTGGGAACAGCACTACAAGGATGCAGGCCAGCCCTACGTATTCGTAGATTGCATTAAGGGCAAAGGCATAAAGGAGCTTATTACAAAGATCAAGCAGGTTATGAAGCCTGTCATGGACAGGGATAAGAAGAAGGGACGGATGAATCGTCAAATAAAATGCCTGATTCTGGGCATACCAAATGTAGGAAAATCAACACTGATAAATACTATCGGTGGCAAGTCCACGGCCAAAACTGGCAATATCCCTGGGGTCACAAAATCAAATCAGTGGATCAAGGTAAGCAGTGACATTCTTTTGCTTGATACACCTGGAATTCTATGGCCTAAATTTGATGATGAAGTAATTGGTCTGAAGCTTGCGTGGATTGGCTCCATCAAGGAAACCATCTACGACAGGGAAGAAGCGGCATTAAAACTGATTGAATACCTTAGAGAAGCATACCCTGAAAAACTCCACGATAGATACAAGATAGAATTTGACGAAAATACCACTGACCTGGAGATAATGGACAAGATAGCACTTAAAAGAAAGCTGTTAGCCAGAGGTGGAGAGATAGACTATGCCAGGACTTCAGAGATGATTATGGACGAAATAAAGAAGACTACCTTTGGAAAAATATCTTTCGAATGGCCTATGGAGCAGTTATGAATTTCGCAGACATGTCGGTTGGAGACATCAAAAAAACTATTGCGGCTTTGAGCGATGGTGACTGGATCGAAGCGGCAGCGGTGCTGAAAAATGATCGCCGGAAAGGCGTGCAATCAATCGGTAAAAGCCTTGAACGAAGACTTAATGACTTGAATCTGGAAAAAAAACGAATTATGGAAATGAAAGAGACCGAGGAGAAGTACCGCAGACAAGACCTTAATCTTATTGCAGGAGTTGACGAGGTAGGAAGAGGTCCCTTGGCAGGGCCGGTGGTTAGCTGTGGCATTATTTTGACCTCCGATTGCGGTATTTTGCATATAAACGATTCAAAAAAAATTTCAGCAGAAAAAAGAAAAGCATTATTTGAAGAGCTTAAAAAAAGTGCTGTATCCGTGGCGGTAGGGGTTGTAAGCCCTGAAACCATAGATGATGTAAACATTCTGAATGCAACAAAAAAAAGCATGTATCTTGCATTGGAACAATTAGATCCAAGTCCCCAGGTAGTCTTGATCGATGCTGTAAGGCTGGAAGACCTTGACATAATTCAGGAATCCGTTATAAAAGGGGATGAAAAATGCTACTCAATTGCCGCTGCAAGCATCGTAGCAAAAGTGGTCAGAGACAAAATTATGGAGGACTACCATGAAGAATATCCTCAGTACAATTTTCTAAGCAACAAAGGCTACGGCACCAAGGAACATTTAGAAGCAATCAAAAGATACGGGCTTTCACCCATTCACAGAAGGTCATTTTGTAAGAATTTCATCTAAGCAACTCTATGTCACAAGATCTGGAGGTCCAATGAGCTACAATAAGGAAAAGGGCGCCATGGGAGAAAACTTGGCAGCAGATTATCTTAGAAGGCAAAATTACAAGATTTTAAAAACGAATTACCGCAGCAAGGCAGGAGAGATAGACATTATTGCTAAAAATAATGATGACGTAGTCTTTGTAGAAGTTAAGACCAGAAGTTCCACAGACTACGGCAACCCCGGTGAAGCTCTGTCAAAATCGAAGAAAAGGCACATCGTGAAGACCGCTATGCATTATCTGATGGAGATGGATGATTTCAGCAATAATTATCGATTTGATGTCATCGAGATACTTCCCGGTGAGGTCAACCACATAGAAAATGCTTTTGGATTAAATTGGTAGATATTAAAATATTGTTTCCTTACATAAAGAAAAACACAAGCTCAGGCGCCTAGGTGCCTGAGCTTGTGTTTTGAGCAAAACCAGTATTTTGTTAAAAAACCTCCCAGTATTTCCTGTCTAGGCTTCTGTACTGAATGGCTTCTCCTATATGCCTTCCGTCGATGACTTCCTTGCCGTTCAAATCTGCTATGGTACGGGCGAGCTTGATTATCCGGTGGTA
>CAZOTE010000161.1:0-2552 GCA_964582705.1 uncultured Eubacteriaceae bacterium
CGTACGGTTCAATGAGAGGGAAGTAATACTGGCTATTATTTCTCTACTCTATTTTAGCTGATATCTTTTACGGTCTTTCGAAAAATCAGATTAACAGGAACGTTTATTATCAGTCCCGTATTATATAAATCGTATGGACCTTGAACTGCGCTCTCTATGGCTATCTTTGCCATGGTAGAAATTTTGGTATCCACCGTCGTTAAATCCGGTTCAGTGTACTTAAGCTGTTCCATGTTGTCAAATCCCACGATGCTTACATCATCGGGTATAGACATTCCCAACTCTCGTATTGCTCTTATTGCACCTATGGCCATCATATCGTTGAAAACAAAAAGCGCCGTGGGTTTTTCTCCATCTTTTTTTCCTTCAAAAATTTCCTTGGCACAATTAAAGCCGCTTTGGTATTCCCAGTTGCCAATGGCAATATTGCTTCTGTCCAGTATCAATCCAAAATCATAAACGGCTTTTAAGCAGCCGGTCAGTTTTTCGTTAGAAGTGTAATAGCTTTCAGGTCCGGTTATAACGCCTATGTTCTTGTGTCCCATGCTGTAAAGGTGCTTCATAACGTTGTATGCCCCTCCCACGTTGTCGTATGTCAATGTAGGCAGGCCAAGGTGGTGCTCGTTTAAAATGATGGCAGGGATATTCATTTTTCGCGCCATTTCGATGTACTTGCTGTCTATATTGGAAACAAAGATAATGGATAGATAATTCTGGCTTTTAAGGACTTCTGCCATGTTTGTCGATGCATTAATTGTTGTGTAGATTACTTGGCAATCGTTGTTTTTTCCTTCTATTTCAAGGTAGTAGAAAAGCTCCGCGTAATACGGCTGCATTATTTTTTTACTGTTTTTTTCATCATCTGATATGAATATGCCGATGATATTTCCCTTAATGTTTGAGTTTGCAGCGTTTATCTCGTTATTTTCGATGTCGTTTTCGAACACGACCTTTGTGCCTACTCCGGCTTTTTTTTCAACCAGGCCGTCTTTGACCAATATCTCCAGTGCTTTTCGAACGGTCGTGCGTTCAACCTGAAAGCGAAGGGATATCTCTCTTTCCGAGGGAAGAAGGGAGTTGGAAGGATACTTTCCCTCGAGAATTTCATTTTTAAGCGTTGAATAGACCAGATCGTACAAGTATTTGACGTTTTCCATATATATGTTCCTCCTGTATAGGTATTTAACTACATGTTAGTCTAGCGCGGTACGTTTTTTGCTATGAAATATTGCTATATCTCTATTATACACAAAAATAAATATAAATCAATAGAAAAAAACTACATGTTGGTTTTGACAGGCTTTGTAAGCGAAAGCCTTGCGTGCCAATGAATATTGAATAAATGCAGTTAAAAATAAATGTATTGAAATAATCATGCCTGTATGTTAATATTAAGTCAACGATATGTATGCAACATGTATCTTTAAAAGCGATAGAAATTTAAAATGACAACAATTCAAGGCTAGAAGGGCCTACAGGTATAAACTGCCTGACCCGTCCTGCCGCCTGAGATGATTTAACGTCTCGACAAGATTTATCGCTGATTGGAGATCGTGTGCAATAAAAGTATTAGGGAGGATATGTAATGAAAAAAGGGAAAAGAAGGTTTTTAAAGTTGTTTGCATTTGTAGCGGTATTGGCGCTGATGACATCGTTTGCAGGATGTCAAAGCGAAGATGAGTTTCCGAGCAAGCAGATATCATTGGTAATTCAGGCAGCACCCGGTGGAGAATCGGATATGACAGGTAGGTTGGTAGGACAGACAATGGAAAAAGAGCTTGGGGTACCTGTTGTTGCATCAAACAGAACCGGAGCTGCCGGAGCTGTAGCGTTCCAATATGTTAAATCACAAGCTGCCGATGGTTATACTATTGGTATTTGCCCTGCTGAAATAGCAATGGTGCAAGCTTTGGGTCTGTCGGAGATAGTTCCTGACGATATGGACTTCTTAGGTGGCGCAGCAGAAACATCGTCATCTTTGATTGTTAGCGCAAATGCACCTTACGACACTCTTGAAGAGTTTGTAGAATATGCAAAAGCAAATCCAGGTCAACTGAAAAGCGGAACAGCTGGAGCGGGTTCGACTCTTCATATAGCAAGCGCATTATTGGAAAGAGCGGCGGATATAAGCTTTAACTATGTTCCTTATGATGGAAGCTCAGAAGCGATAACAGCTCTTATGGGCGGTCACGTTGATATTGTAACTATAGGAGTATTGGCTGCTAAAGCTGGTGTTGATTCTGGAGACTTGAAAATCCTTGCCATTCTTGGAGAAGAAAGAGTAGAGCAGTATCCAGACGTACCAACAGCACAAGAAGCAGGCGTAGACTGCGTTTACACTACATGGGTAGGCCTTTATGCTCCATCAGGATTGGATGCTGATGTTAAAGCTACGTTAGAAGCTGCGGTTAAAGCCGGTGTAGAAGGAGAACCTTACCAAAACTTCGCAAAAGAAAGAGGACTTACCATAAGATACAGAACAGCTGCAGAGTTTACTCAGTTTGTTAACGAAAATTATGGTTATATTTTTATGCTTAATTATAAAACTAACT
>CAZOTE010000162.1:0-2527 GCA_964582705.1 uncultured Eubacteriaceae bacterium
TAGCAATTGCAAGACAGGGTGGAATTGGAATAATCCACAAGAACATGGACATCAAAGACCAGGCAATGGAAGTTGACAAGGTTAAAAGAAGCGAACACGGCGTAATCGTAGATCCTTTCTTTTTAAGTCCGGAACATATAATAGGAGACGCTCTTGAGCTAATGGAAAGATACCATATTTCCGGCGTGCCTATAACAGAAGAAGGAAAGCTTGTTGGAATCATAACCAACAGAGACCTTAGATTTGAAAATGACCTTTTAAAGAAAATAAAAGACGCAATGACAAAAGAGGACCTTGTTGTAGCCCCTGAGGGAACTACCCTTGAGGAAGCTGAAAAAATCTTGAAGCGTCATAAAATCGAGAAGCTTCCTATAGTAGATGACAACTTCTACTTAAAAGGCTTGATAACAATAAAGGATATCGAAAAGGCAATCAAGTATCCAAACTCTGCAAAGGACAGCAACGGCAGGCTGATTGTAGGTGCAGCTGTAGGAGTCAGCAAGGATAGCCTTGAAAGAGCAAAGGCTCTAATTGAGGCAAACGCAGACGTCATCGTGCTGGATACTGCTCACGGACACTCAGTGGGCGTGGTGGAGATGGTAAGAACGATTAAAACCAAATTCCCGGATACCCAGCTTATCGCAGGAAACATCGCAACCGCTTCTGCAGCAAGAGACTTGATAGAAGCGGGAGTGGACGCAATAAAAGTGGGCATCGGACCGGGATCTATATGCACCACGAGAGTAATAGCAGGTATCGGAGTTCCCCAGATTACAGCTATTATGGACTGTGCCGAAGTTGCTAAGGAATACGGAGTGCCGGTTATTGCAGACGGAGGAATCAAGTTCTCAGGGGATGTGGTAAAAGCCATAGCCGCAGGAGCCGACTGTGTTATGATAGGCGGACTTTTTGCCGGAACTGAGGAAAGCCCCGGAGAGATGATGATCTACCAGGGAAGAAGCTTTAAAGCGTACAGAGGCATGGGCTCGGAGGCTGCCATGAAACAAGGCAGCTCGGACAGGTACTTCCAGGAAGGTCAAAGGAAGCTGGTTCCTGAAGGAGTGGAGGGCAAAGTGCCTTACAAAGGGCCTTTGGCGGACAGCATATTCCAAATGATCGGCGGATTAAGAGCCGGCATGGGATACTGCGGAGTTAAAAACATCAATGAGCTTAAAGAAAACACAGAGTTTATAAAAATAACAAGCGCAGGTTTGAAGGAAAGCCATCCTCACGATGTCTCCATTGTAAAAGAGCCTTCTAACTATAGCAGCGCCAATTATTGATGCGGGAGGAAAAATGGAAAATCACGAGTTGGTAATAGTACTGGATTTCGGAGGGCAATACAATCAATTGATTGCTAGAAGGGTCAGAGAAGAGAAGGTTTTCTGCGAGATCCTGCCTTACGACACCTCCATAGAAAAGATAAAAGAGAAAAACCCCAAGGGCATAATATTTACTGGAGGTCCTTCAAGCGTATATGCTGACAAGGCTCCTACTTGCGACAAAGAGATATTTGAACTGGGAATACCCGTGCTTGGCATATGCTATGGAGCTCAGCTTATGGCAAACCTCCTTGGCGGATTCGTAGCAAGACCGGATATCAGAGAATATGGGAAAAAAGAGCTTCATATCCTTAAAGAAAGCAAGATCCTTAAGGGTGTTGGGGAAAGCTCCATCTGCTGGATGAGCCACACAGACTACATTAAGGATGTCCCACAGGGCTTTGCAGTTACTGCAAAGACGGAAACCTGTCCTGTAGCGGCTATGGAAAACGAAGAAAAGCGTCTATATGCAGTTCAGTTCCACCCGGAAGTAGAGCATACCCAATTTGGAAGACAGATTTTATCTAACTTCTTATATGACATCTGCGGCTGCTCCGGTGAGTGGACAATGGCAAACTTTGCCCAGGAAGAGATTCAAAAGGTTAAGGAACTTGTTGGAGACAAAAAAGTACTCTGCGCGTTAAGCGGCGGGGTAGACTCTTCCGTTGCATCCGTACTCGTACACAAAGCTATAGGGGACAATCTTCACTGCATCTTTGTAGACCACGGCCTTCTCAGAAAAGACGAAGGAGACCAGGTGGAAAAGATATTTAAAGAGCGTTTCCACATGAACTTCATCAGGGTAAATGCCCAGGAAAGATTTTTAAATAAGCTTAAAGGCGTATCAGATCCTGAGACGAAGAGAAAGATTATCGGAGAAGAGTTCATCAGGGTATTTGAAGAGGAAGCCCAGAAGCTTGAAGGAATAGACTATCTTCTCCAGGGAACAATTTATCCCGATGTAATAGAAAGCGGGACTAAAGACGCGGCTGTGATAAAAAGCCACCACAACGTTGGAGGACTTCCTGAGGATCTTGGCTTTGAGCTTATAGAGCCTCTTAGAGACCTGTTTAAAGACGAAGTTAGAGCCGTAGGAGAAGAGATAGGCATACCTAAAGACCTTGTATGGAGACAGCCTTTCCCGGGACCGGGCCTTGCAATAAGGATAATGGGAGAGATAACCCAGGAAAAGCTCGATATCTTAA
>CAZOTE010000163.1:0-2512 GCA_964582705.1 uncultured Eubacteriaceae bacterium
TGTAATCAGTCAAGTAAACTAGGCCATTTTTCGCCACGAACTAGGCCACTATTTTCTCACTCTTTATCTGTGTGATCATTTGTCTTTATAGAATGGATTTTCTGTGTTTGAGTCTGTATCCATCACCAGACATATTGAATATTTCACACTTAAAAACCAGTCGATCCAAAATTGCTGTTGTGATAACTTCATCTCCTAAAAATCCAGCCCATTCACCAAAACTTTTATTTGAAGTGATAATGATTGATGCCTTTTCATGCAATGCACTAACGAAAGTGAAAAACAAGTTAGCCTCAGCATTTGTTACCGGCAAAAATCCGACCTCATCGATGACAATTAAGTGTGCTTTCATATGGTAATTGATTCTTTTCCTTGAAGCCGATGAAATTTCAGCTGTTTTAAGCTGGCGAATCAGCTCATCCAAGGTGACAAAGGATACGGAGTATCCCTTGTCAAGTGCCTCGTAAGCCAGAGCTGTTGCCAGATGACTTTTTCCCACACTAGGCGGACCGAGAAACATAATATTGTACGCATCGTCAATCCAGGTGCAATCAGAAAGTCGTAGCATTTGTTCTTTAGTTATGCTTCGCTGAAACCCAAAATCAAACTCAACAATGGTCTTGCGAGCCGACAAGTAGGAGCGCTTTAACCTCATCTCATTGGCTCTTTTCTCACGAAGGCGTAATTGTTCTTGCAAAAACAGTTCAATACTTTGTAACGGTGTAAGGCCATCCGAAAACAACTCATGATAATTAAGAGATTTCAGTTGTAGTGTTGCAGATAATTGCTGAATGGACTGTTCAAGCTTATTCATGATCATCACCACCTACCATGCTGTATTCGCTGATATTTCTCTTTTGAATAGTGATATTCATTACACCAGGGTTGCTGATGGGATCGACTTTCATCTTGCTTGTTGCTCCAAATGATGGCTTTTGTTGAAGTACTGTCAGGAATTTGCAGGCATTCTTGACTTCGTTGAAACTGTACAAGTCAAGGATCTGGCAGTAGTTTATGGCATCTTGTACTTCTTCTATTGTATGAAGTAATAAGATCTCTTCCAACAAGGACAATTGATCCCTGAAATATCTTGGCTTGCTTTTTCTTACTTTCCTTAAAAAGCATCGGTATTCATCGCCGATCAGAGTAATTGCTTTTTCTTCAAACTGGTCGAGGGTATATTCTCGATTGCGGCTATGGTCGCTGGCTTTGATTAACTTCCCTTTCTCCATGGACAGGCCATGTTCATAAATCATGTGATCTCCATTGGTTTGCCAGATTTGAAGTTTATCATCCACTTCCTTTAAAACTACATCCGGTTCTTTGTGAAAAGTCCCAAGGGGTAGGGAGTAACGGTTGCTTTTATAAATTATGGTATTGTCCTTTCGGACGCTTCGGATTATACTATTCATACAGAAGTCATTTTGTGGAATAAGTATCGGTCTTAAGTGTTCGCGTTCGAATTCAAACACTTGGGCTGGTACTTTTTTCGTTGTGCCATGTACTTTTGCATTACCAGTGCGTTTTAACCAGGCACAAAAGCAGTCATTGAGAATATCAGGTTCCATGAAATCGCGGTTGGCTAAAAAGTTCTTTTTCACGAACTTGACCATGTTTTCAATCAGACCTTTTGATTCTGGATCAGACTTGCGGCAAACCCTCATTTCTAGGTTGTTCTGCTGTTTGTATTTTTCAAATTCATAGGTGTAGATAATCTCCCCGTAATTTTCTTGAACGGTTATGATGCTATCCTGATCAACGACAATCTCTTTGGGTATGCCCCCAAAGTAGGAGAATGCAAGGCCCATGGCAGCAATCAAATCGCTTGTGGTAAATGGGCGATCAATAAAGTAACCATATTTATATCTGGAATGCGCAAGTATAAAAGCTGCAAAGTAGACCTTCTTGTGTCCTTTGCGGTGGGGATGCGGCATGTTGTGAACGCCAAAATCAAGTTGTATTTGATGTCCCATTGGGAGTTCTTCGGTCGCTTCATAATCTCTTTTGGAAACTTGTTTTGGTAGATCATGGTCCAACCTCAAATTTTTTACATATCGGCTGACTGTGCGTTCAGAAACATCGACTTCATAGTGTTCCAATAACCAATCATAAATTTGTGCAGATGCCATATCAGGGTAGTCTTTTATCCAGTCAAGTATCATAGTTTCGTACTTGTCGAGAGAACTTTGTTTTCTAATAGTTGCGGCAAGGTCCCGGTATTCGTCCAGCGACATGTCATAGTATTTTTTTATAGTATCTCTGCTCACACCTAAATATTTTGCCGTTTTACGAATAGAAAACCCTTTGTTTTGAAATGATTTGATTTGACTATACATCGTAAGCTCCTTCATCTGTTTATTCCTTTCTGTAGAAATTTCTTGTCTTCAACAGAAAGTTTATCATCACTCAGATAAAAGTGGCATAGTTTGTGTCCAAAACTGGCCTAGTTTGTGGCGAGTTATGGACTAGTCGTGATGTCTGAAAATGGCCTACTTTATTTTACCAGTTACAC
>CAZOTE010000164.1:0-2476 GCA_964582705.1 uncultured Eubacteriaceae bacterium
ACAATAAAACAAGCGGCCAGTTCATCAGAAGGCCGCCATCATGTCATCTATTATTTTTTTACGGCACAAGCCGCTTGTATTGAACTATTCCAAGGAAGCAAATCGTCCAGCGATTCTAGATTCTTCTGAATATCCATTGAAGGAATTTCAGTCAAGAGATGCTCTAAATATTTGTAAGGATTTAAGCCATTGGCTTTTGCCGTTTCGACAATGCTATAGACAGTAGCACTTGCATCCGCCCCGGCTGGACTCGAGGAAAATAACCAGTTCTTTCGTCCTACAGTAAATGGCCGTATGCTATTTTCTGCCAGGTTATTTGAGATTGCGCAGTTGCCGTCTTCCAGAAAAGTCATCAACCACTTTTTATGGTTGTTTGCGTATTGTAGAGCCTTGCCAATCCTAGATTTAGCAAGTGCTTTAGGCAGCGTCTCATCAACCCACGTCCAAAAGGCCTCCAGAACTGGTAATTCCAGTTCAAGACGCTTGTCTTTTCGGTCTTTGGCACTGAGCTCTTTGAGTTTGCTTTCAATCTCGAAAAGCTTGTTGCAGTAAGCAATTCCTATTTTCGGCAAGGTAGATTCCGGGGTTTTGCTGTCTTTGGGCAAGGCGTCCATAAAATATCGTCGCACATGGCTCCAACAAGTGCACCGAGTGATCCCCTGGACTTTGCCATATCCAGAATATCCATCAGTGTGCAGATAACCGGTATATCCACTCAGGAAGTTTGCCGCATGGTTTCCGTTTCTACCGGCATGATATTGGAAGATCCGAACCGGCGACTGACTGGTTTCACCGGTAGCAAATACCCACATATAAGACTTGGTTTGAGCTTGGCGCCCCTCTTCCTTTAGCACTTGAAGAGTTGTCTCATCGGCATGCAGATAGTTTTGCTCCAAGAGCTTTTCTCGAAGCCGATCCACCATGGGCGAAAGCCAATCCCCGGATGTTTTAATAATCCAGTTAGCCAGTGTGCTGCGTTTCAGTTCCAATCCAAGGTTTTGCCAGTCCTTTTCCTGTCGGTATAAGGGCACGTGATTCACATATTTTTGATACATGGTCCAAGCCACGCTTGAAGCAGATGCCATGGAATGCTGCAACACCGGAGACGGTCCATGGACCGTCTTGATGTGTGGACGTCCTTGTTTGCGGCAGGTTCTACACTCTCGGCTTTCATGGTAAAGGTGCACCAACTTCATGGTTGCCGGGTGATATTCTATTTCTGTACGTACATATTTTCTGCCCATATAGTGAAGATGGTCTCCATCAATCTCGCAGGTTCGATCTTCTTCTCTCAAGGAATAAAAGCGATCTTCCTCGACGACCCCAGCCATGGCCTTTTCCCGAGAATATCCTTTACGCGATTTCTTCTTGGTTATCAAGGTTTCCATCTCGTCTGGGATTGCGGACACTTCGGCTTCATCGAACTGTCCAAAGGCTACTTCATCCAAAACGATTTGTCCGGAGATTATGTCAGTTTTTTCGCTTTTTCGGCCAAAGAGTTTTTTGGTCAGATAATCAATCTGCTCTCTTAACAGCTTGGATTCCTCATTCATCTGATCTAGGCTCTTTTGAAGGGCGGCAATGGTTTCACTTTGTTGCTTTATGATATCCAAAAACGCAGATTCATTTGTTGTAGTCATGACCATGCTCCCTTCATTTACGATTAATCGCTATGAACATTATACCATATTTGAAGGATTTTTACTATGAAATAATCCGTGAAAGCTAGAATTATCAAGGCTTTCACGGATTATAGGAGTCGCTTGTTTTCTACGGGTTTAATCATTTTTTTCTGGTCGATGGCAAGCCCTTCCATGAGCCAACGATACTGTTGCGGGGTGATCTCTCGCACATCTTCTTGGGTTTTTGGCCACTGGTATGTGCCGTTTTCCAATCGCTTGTACAGGAGAAGAAAACCATCACCTTCCCAAAATAGCACTTTCATTCTATCTCTTTTACGGCCACAAAATAAAAACAGCGACTTTGAAAATGGATCTAGTTGAAAATTTGCCTGGACTAGCGCAGCAAGTCCGTCAATCTGTTTTCTCATGTCGGTATAACCACAGGCGACATAGATTCGAATCTCATCCGGAAATCGGATCAGCATCGTCTTTCCATCAATCGCAACATCAGCTCTAGAGTCTGTTCATCCGCGCCGTTGTAAATATCTATTTGACACCCGGTGTCTAGAATCAATTTTGCGCATAGTGAATTATTACTAGCACTAGTTTCTTTTTCTTTGGGCACCAACTCTACAAATCGATTGGGCTTGCTAACTGCCAAAGTTCCTGCCTGGATTAGTGATTCTTCTCGAACTATCTTTAACCAATAATAATAGCTACTTTGTTTTACATCATTTTCAAGACACCAAGAGCGAACAGATTTGCCACTTTGTTTACATTCACGGATAAGCTCACGCCATCTAGATTTTTGTATTTCGTGTTGAGCATTTCTCATAGTAATAGGTATCATCCTT
>CAZOTE010000165.1:0-2475 GCA_964582705.1 uncultured Eubacteriaceae bacterium
TATGCAAGAAAAAACCCTGCATTTATGCGGGTTGTGGCGTTTTGCAAACGCCTATATAGTTATAACTTAACGAGGAGTGTTTTAAATGAAATTCAAGAGTTTATTTCAACCTATCAAAATCAATAATATGATGTCAAAGAATCGCATAGTTGCAGCTCCAGTGGGAGACATATTTGAAGAGAAGGCTTTAGGAGGAGCTGGTATAGTAGTAGCAGGACATGCAATTGTAGAATATGGCAAGTCTAGTTTTGCCAGCCCTGACGAGCCTGATGTATTTACCAAATACGAGGTGGAAAAGACGAAACACCGGATATTAAAGGTGCATCAAGCTGGAGCAAAAGCATCTATAGAAATTTTTCATGCCGGACTTTACGCAAGGGCTCATAAATATGCCAAAGGACCAGTATCGATGATACGGGAAGATGGATTTGAAGTCCGCGGGATGGACGACGAAATGATGCAGGAAACATTGGATTTTTACTACGCAACAGCAAGGAATGCAAAAGAGCTAGGCTTTGATATGATATTTATGCATTTCGGCCATGGCTGGCTTCCAGCACAATTTTTATCTCCATTATTCAACAGCAGAGAAGATGAATATGGAGGAAGCATAGAAAACAGAATGAAGTTTCCTAAAAAAATACTTGAAACAGTTAGAGAGGCCGTAGGAAAGGATTTTCCTATTGACATGCGGATCAGTGCTTATGAATGGGTCACAGGATCAATTGAGTTTGAAGATGTAAAAAGATTTATCGTTGAAGTGGAGAGTTTGATTGACACAGTACATATTTCTGCAGGACTTGATATCAACCATGAAGGAAATGTTCATTTAGTTACAACTAACTTTGAAGAACACATGCCTAATGTGAAATGGGCATCTGAGGTAAAAAAGATAGTGGATATTCCGGTATCGGTGGTAGGCGCGGTTTTATCGCCCAAGGAAGCCGATGATCTTATATCAAGCGGAAAGGTTGATATGGTTGCCTTTGGCAGGGCTTTTTTAGCAGATCCCTACTGGCCTGAAAAAGCGATGAATGGCAATGATGATGACATTGTTCCTTGTATCCGGTGTTTACAGTGCTATCACATAGCTAGCAACCGAAGGAATGTAGGATGCTCTGTAAATCCACGTTTTGCCAATGAAGAGTTTATGCCCCGTGATATTAAAAAAGCAGACATTGTAAAAAGGGTAGTCATAATTGGTGGAGGCCCTGCGGGAATGAGAGCAGCCATTACAGCTTTTGACAGAGGACATGAAGTTATATTGCTTGAAAAAGAAAGAGAGCTTGGCGGTATGCTTCATTATGTTAAAGATGAATTTTTTAAAGAAGATATCAGACGCTATCTTAACTATCTCCTCATGCAAGTAAACAAGAGGAATATAAAGATAGAATTGGGACGAGAAGCTGACAGAGAATATGTCTGTGCATTGAAGCCAGACACTCTAATATTGGCGATAGGAGCCGAGGAGGTCATGCCTCCTATTAAAGGAATTGATTTAAAGCATGTTTTGAAGGGTACTGATTCTATCATAAAATCTGATTCTTTAGGAAAAGACGTAGTGGTTATAGGAGGCGGAAGCATAGGCAGCGAAATAGCACTTGAGCTGGCGATTGTAAAGGGGAAAATCGTTACAATTGTTGAAATGGGAAGTGAATTGGCACCTCAGGGAAATATGTTGTATAAAATCGCATTGAGACAGAAAATAGAGTCGGCTAAAACTCTATCCACATATCTTTTAACGACATGTACTGAAATTAAAGAAAACGAAGTGACAGTGGTGGATCGGCTAGGAAATGTTAAAACTATAAAAGCAGATAATGTCATTGTATGTACGGGCCTTAAAGAAAAAAGCATGCTGGCAGAGTCGTTTTATGGAATCACTCCTGATACGGCTATGATAGGCGATTGTGTGAGACCTAGAATAATTATGGATGCTACTTTTGAGGGGCATTCCCTTGCGCTAAATACTTGATTGTATTGAATGGCGAGCATTCACTGAGGAAAATCATAAAAAATAAATTGACGGCATAGAGTAAAAATTGAATTATTGAATTTGTCGTGCTACAATGAGCGCACTAGCAGACAATGGTATTATGCAAGCTTATCTTTAATGATAGGCTTGTTTTTTATTGCTAGAAAATATTTTTCAAACTATGGGCAGTAGAATTTGTAATCATAAAAGCAAAGTAGTATGATGCTAGCAAGCTAAAATAAAAACACGCAAGGGGGTGAAAATTGAAATCTAAAAAGTAACGTAGTATGATACTGACAAGCTTAAAAACAACACAGAAAGGGGGTGATGCAATTGGGATAGCAAAAGAGTCGTTAGACAAGCCAATGACGTTTAGGAGGGCAAAGATAGCATATCTGGAAGAAGGAAGGTACGGAGGACTGGCAAACAGCAGCATTGAAGCTTACAGTTCTGACATAGACAAGTTCTATTCCTTTATAAAAAGGAATTTTCCGAATTTG
>CAZOTE010000166.1:0-2454 GCA_964582705.1 uncultured Eubacteriaceae bacterium
TTTGTTCATAATATCAATCCTCCTTTAAGTAATGTCTAACATAATATATATACCCATAATAACTTTTGCAAATAAAAAGCTTAGCCATAAAAAGGCTAAGCTCAGACTGTTGACAAAGTAGGATGAAAACCTAAGTTTTCATCCTACTTTTTTTGCTTAGAAACCCCTGAAAATAGCTATTTATGATATAATATAGGTATAATAATATTCGGGTGGTGAGTGTGAATGCTACATAAAAACAGTGAAAATAAGACCGAGCAAATGCAAATGGTTTCTGTAGAGCAATTGGTACCACAAAATCACATACTCAGAAAAATAGACCGTACTGTCTCCTTTGATTTCATCTATGAACTCGTGGAAGACAAATATTGTCTCGATAATGGCAGACCAAGCGTGGATCCTGTCGTCTTAATGAAACTTGTCCTGCTACAGTATCTTTTTGGGATTAAAAGCATGAGGCAAACAATCAAGGAAGTTGAGGTAAATCTAGCATATAGATGGTTTTTAGGGCTGGATTTTTACGACAATGTGCCCCATTTCACAACATTTAGTCAAAACTACCGCCGAAGATTCAAGGATACAGATTTGTTCCAGCAGATTTTTGATAATATACTGATGCAAGCATATGAACAAGGTTTTGTAGATTCGAATGTACAATTCATTGATTCAACCCATGTAAAAGCACATGCAAACAGATACAAAACTCAAAAGGTTAGAGTTAGACTAAAATCAAAATCATATCAACAGATGCTTGATAAAGAAATTCAGGAAGATCGAAAGAAAAACAACAAGAAAGATTTAAAACCCCCAAAAGGAGGCTCATCTGGAGGAAAGGAACGGGAGATAACCCAAAGCACAACAGACCCCGAAAGTGGACTATTCCATAAAGGAGAACACAAAGAAGTCTTTGCATATAGTGTACAGACAAGTTGTGATAAAAATGGTTGGATCCTTGCATATGAAAGCTACCCAGGGAATCTACATGACAGCACAACATTTATCCCATTCTATGAAAACAAGATAAGGAAATATAACCCTAAAAAGATAGTAATGGATGCAGGTTACAAGACACCGGCAATAGCAAAATTGCTGTTGGAAGATCAGGTATTGCCAGTATTGCCATATACGGCACCGAAAAAATCTCCCAAATTGATTGATGGGTTTAGAAAGACAGATTTTGTATATGATGAGCACTACAACTGCTATATTTGTCCAGAAAACGAGGTTCTCAAGTACTCCACCACAGATAGAGACGGGTATCGACACTATAAAAGCGACCCAAAAAAATGTTCAAATTGCAAGAGCTTAAACAGATGTACAGAAAGCGTGAAAAATCAAAGGGTAATGACTCGACATATCTGGCAAGATTACCTTGATATAAGTGAAGATTACAGATACACCCACCAAGGTAAAAAAGACTATAAACAAAGAAAAGAAACAATAGAGAGGCAGTTTGGAAGTGCTAAAGAATATCATGGTTTCAGATACACAAATATGAAGGGGCAACAAAAAATGCAGATGAAAGCAGCCCTTACCTTTACATGCCTAAATATGAAAAAATTAGCAATAATGATGGATAGAATGGGCAGTAAACACCCGAATTATGAGAATTCAAGGAGTAAAAAAGCAGGTCTTTTATCAAGTATTATCCAAATCACAAAAATATTCCAATATAACTCAAACCCCAGATTCAAAATCTGGGGTTTGTCTACGCTCTGAGCTTAGCCATAAAAAGGCTAAGCTCTGTTTGCTATTTCCAATCCCAATTCAATCTTCCGTTGTAATACTCAAAGTCAACCTGGTCCTTCCCATCCCAGAATACTCCATCCATATCAACATCATCCCACACGTCCTCAATGTGGAAGCAGATATCCTCCAGGATTTCAGTTATTTTACTATCACTCAGGTCATAGATGTCTCCACCTTTTTCTACATAAATATCAAGCCATAAATCTCCATTTTTCTCTTCCTTGATAATAAAATCAAGATATAAACCTGATACCCTGTCAAACTTACTGTTCAAGTCATTCTGTAAGTCACTAATCTTCGTTATACTTCCACTACTGGATCCCAATACAACCTTGTCATCCTTGTCAAGACTGAAACTTACTAACTTCTTACCTGAGTCTTCATTTTCTATATATCCATCGATATCAGCTGATTTATATTTACTAAGTATGTCATCAACTATATCTTGCAAGAAATACTCAATATCTCTGGTTCTAAGATCATCCCATTCATCCTGATCATAGTACAAATCAACAAATATTCGTACCTCTACATCATCTTTATTCCCTTTTAATACAATATCCTCAATCTTAACCTCTTCCAGGTATTTATATGATTTCTTTAAATCATCTCTCATATCATCAATATCATATGATCCTTGCTCATTCAGTTTCGCTTCCAATTCAGCTATTCTAGCCTGGAGAATCAGAATCTCATACTGAGCTG
>CAZOTE010000167.1:0-1177 GCA_964582705.1 uncultured Eubacteriaceae bacterium
CACGTGTCGTTTAACGGATAAATCCATTGACATGAGCCAAAAGGTTTTTTATAATAGAGTTTAATTGAATACTTGGCGTTGAAAAGGAATATTAGATGAAAAACTAAATTTACAGGGAGCGGATGTTGCTGGAAAATCCGTATTTTAGATCGTCGAACCCGCCTTGGAGCCGCATGGGAACATGCCGCAGCTTTGCGTTATCAAGATGAGCAGAACACATGTAAGTGTTAATTAAGGTGGTACCGCGGATAATCTTCCGTCCTTTGTAGGATGGGAGTTTTTTTATTTTATTGAAGGAGGATCTATAAAATGGGCAAGAAACAAAAGGTTGAAGCCATTACGCCAATGGATCAAGATTTTGCGCAGTGGTATACAGATGTAATTTCTAAGACAGAGCTGGTAGATTATTCACCGGTAAAAGGGTTCATGGTAATAAGACCATATGGATATGCTATATGGGAAAATATACAAAAGGAATACGATAAGAGGTTTAAGGAGACAGGGCATAAAAACATGTACTTCCCTCTTCTTATTCCAGAGAGTCTTTTAAAGAAGGAAGCAGAGCACGTAGAGGGTTTTGCCCCTGAAGTTGCTTGGGTTACCCACGGCGGGGACAAGGAGCTTGGGGAAAGACTCTGCATAAGGCCAACGTCTGAGACGATCATATGCAGCATGTACTCAAAGTGGCTTAACACTTACAGACAGCTGCCTTACCTATACAATCAATGGTGCAGCGTAGTAAGATGGGAAAAGACTACCAGGCCTTTCTTAAGAACATCTGAATTTTTATGGCAGGAAGGCCACACTCTTCACGAGACATACGACGAAGCACAGGAAGAGACTATGCAGATGCTTGAGATTTACAGGGACGTTGCTGAAAAACACCTTGCTATTCCAATGGTAGTAGGCAAAAAAAGCGAAAAGGAAAAATTTGCAGGAGCATATGCGACTTATACTATGGAAGCCTTGATGCACGATGGACAGGCTCTTCAGTCGGGAACCAGCCATAATCTTGGACAGCATTTTACCAAAGCATTCGACATAACTTATCTTGATAGGGACAATAACCAAGCGTATCCGTATCACACTTCATGGGGTATTTCAACAAGGCTTATCGGGGCGATTATCATGGTACACGGAGACGACAATGGTCTTGTCATGCCGCCTAAGATCGCGC
>CAZOTE010000167.1:1187-2430 GCA_964582705.1 uncultured Eubacteriaceae bacterium
CTACACAGATAGTGGTCATTCCGATTGCTCAGCATAAGGAAGGCGTGCTTGACAAAGCATGGGAAGTATTTGATGGACTTAAAGATAGCTTCAGGTCAGAAATAGACGACATGGATGGTTATTCACCGGGATGGAAATTCAACCAATGGGAGATGAAAGGTGTACCCATCAGGCTTGAGATTGGGCCAAAGGACATCGAAAATGGACAATGTGTACTTGCAAGGAGAGATACTGGAGAAAAGATTCAAGTTGCGCTTGAAGATGTAAGTGCAGAAGTAGAAAGACTGCTAGATGAGATCCAAGACAACTTGTTCCAAAAGGCACTTAATATGAGAGAAGAAAAGACCACTACGGCAGTAGATATGGAGGAGTTCAAGAAAAATATCACTGAAACTCCGGGGTTTGTAAAGGCCATGTGGTGTGGAAGCCGTGAATGCGAAGATAGCATCAAGGAAGCTACAGGGGCGACGTTAAGATGCGTGCCTTTTGAGCAAGAGGTAATAGGTGAAGGAAACTGCGTATGCTGTGGCGAAAAGGCTGACCAGATGGCATACTTTGCAAGGGCTTATTAAGATGGAATTGCTCAAAAGAAGAATCCTTGAGGATGGAGTCGTATTAGGAAAAGACATCCTCAAGGTTGATTCCTTTTTAAACCACCAGATAGATGTAGGGCTTTTTGATGAAATAGGCAAAGCTTTTAAAGAACATTTTAAGGGCAAACAAATAGATAAAATATTGACCATAGAGGCTTCAGGCATTGGTCTTGCATGCATAGTTGCCCAACACTTTGATTGCGTGCCGGTAGTCTTCGCAAAAAAAACAGAATCTTTAAACTTAGACAAAGATATCTTTTATAGCGAAGTATATTCATTTACCAAGAAAAAAAGCTACAAGGTGATGGTCTCAAAAAAATATTTAAGAGCAGAAGAAAATATCTTGCTAATAGACGATTTTCTAGCCAATGGAAAAGCGATACTCGGTCTTGAAGATATCTTGAACCAGGCAGGAGCGAAACTTGCAGGTGTGGGGATAGTCATCGAAAAGGGATTCCAAGGTGGAGGAGACGATATCAGAAGCAGAGGGATAGATCTTAAATCGCTAGCTATAGTGGATTCAATGGAAAACGGAAAGATAAGATTCAGAGAAGAAAAAAACTAAAGTTTTACTTCTAATCAAAACAATTTATGGTATAATCCTGTCTTTGACACTTGTAAGATACAAAAAGCTTGGAAACCCTTGTAGA
>CAZOTE010000168.1:0-2429 GCA_964582705.1 uncultured Eubacteriaceae bacterium
GACTTTATGCTTCAGAGAATGGTAGTATCAGCCGGAGGCAGTCGAATGAGTGCCAGGGAGCTGGAAAAGGAAATGGAGTTTTCATTAAGCTCCAATTTGAAAAAAGTCAAAATGGAATCTGAAGCCGATAGGAATCATTTGTTCAAAAGCATTGATGGGGACACCATTGAGAAATTGAAAAAAATCATAAGGGACCCCGATCAAGATTAGACATTGAGAGGAGATCGTGCCAATGAGCCATGAGGAATCGGTTTATGAAACTATTTTGGAAATTTCAGATGGGACATCTGACGAAAGGCTGGTGGAAATTGCGCAAAAGGGCGATAAGAAAGCCATGTCGGTACTGGCCTTAAGGTATAAAAAGATGGTAAAAATCAAGGCAAGAAGCTATTATCTAGCAGGAGGGGACAAGGATGATTTGGTCCAGGAAGGGATGATAGGTCTTTGCAAGGCAGTGAAGGACTACAAGGCAGATCGCCAGGCGAGCTTCAAGGTGTTTGCGGATCTTTGCGTACAAAGGCAGCTAATTGGAGCGATAAAGAAGGCAAACAGGCATAAGCACGCCCCCCTTAACAGCTACGTGTCATTTGATTATCCCGTATTCGACGGAGAAAATGGAGCAGTGTTGGGAGATGTCCTGAGAATGTCAAAAGTTTCTGAGCCAGAGACTGTAGTGCTTGGGAATGAGGAAATATTGGATGTTGAGCTAATCATAAATGAGAGGCTAAGCAATTTTGAACGAAAAGTCTTGAAGCTTTATATGGAGGGAAAGAACTATTCAGAGATGAGTGAACAGCTGAAAAAAGAGCATAAATCCATCGACAATGCCCTTCAAAGAATCAGGAAAAAGATAGATACACTGAGAGACACAAAATATTGAGAAAAAACTTGTACAAACAATTGACACCACAAAACAATTTTAGTATCATGTAGTAGCGATTTTAAATTGGTGGGGTTCCCGAGTGGCCAAAGGGGGCAGACTGTAAATCTGTTGGCTCAGCCTTCGATGGTTCGAATCCATCTCCCACCACCATAACAAGCCCATATAGCTCAGTAGGTAGAGCACCACCATGGTAAGGTGGGGGTCATCGGTTCAAATCCGATTATGGGCTCCACTTGTAAAACACACGGAAGTGTTAAAATAATTATATTTTAGATGCGAAGGAGGAAACAGAAATGGGAAAAGCTAAATTTGAAAGAACAAAACCCCACGTAAATATCGGAACAATAGGACACGTAGACCACGGTAAGACTACGTTGACAGCAGCGATAACGACAGTAATGAACAAGAAGTATGGAACAGGTGCAGCGGTAGCATTCGACAACATCGACAAAGCGCCGGAAGAAAGAGAAAGAGGAATCACGATTTCTACAGCACACGTTGAGTACGAGACAGACGCGAGACATTACGCACACGTAGACTGCCCTGGACATGCCGATTACGTAAAGAACATGATCACAGGAGCAGCACAGATGGACGGAGCTATCTTGGTAGTAAGCGCGGCTGACGGCCCAATGCCTCAGACAAGAGAGCACATCCTTCTTTCAAGACAGGTAGGGGTACCATATATCGTAGTATTCCTTAACAAAGCAGACATGGTAGATGACGAAGAGCTATTAGAGCTTGTAGAAATGGAAGTAAGAGAGCTTCTTAACGAGTACGAATTCCCTGGAGATGACACTCCAATCGTAGTGGGAAGCGCCCTTAAAGCATTGGAAGATCCTGAAGGCGAGTGGGCTGAAAAGGTAGTAGAGCTTATGAAAGAAGTAGATGGATATATTCCTGAGCCAGTAAGAGACACAGACAAGCCATTCTTGATGCCGGTAGAGGACGTATTCTCAATCACCGGTAGAGGAACTGTAGCAACAGGAAGAGTGGAAAGAGGAGTTGTCAAGGTTGGTGAGGAAGTAGAGATCATCGGACTTAGCGAAGAGAGAAGAAAAGTAGTAGTAACAGGAGTTGAGATGTTCAGAAAGCTTCTAGATCAAGCGGTAGCCGGAGATAACATCGGAGCGCTTTTAAGAGGAGTTGACAGAAGCGAGATCGAAAGAGGTCAAGTACTGGCAAAGCCCGGAACAATCAACCCACACACAAAATTCAAAGCTGAAGTTTATGTACTTACAAAAGAAGAGGGTGGAAGACACACTCCATTCTTCAACGGATACAGACCACAGTTCTACTTTAGAACTACAGACGTAACAGGAATCATCGAGCTTGGAGAAGGCGTAGAGATGGTAATGCCTGGAGACAACATTACAATGGAAATCCAACTGATCACGCCAATCGCGGTAGAAGAAGGACTAAGATTTGCCATCAGAGAAGGTGGAAGAACAGTAGGAGCCGGAGTAGTAGCAGAAATCATGGAGTAATCCATGGAATGATGAGGGGCGCCCATAGGGCGCCCTTATATTAGCGATAAAAGAACCTA
>CAZOTE010000169.1:0-2418 GCA_964582705.1 uncultured Eubacteriaceae bacterium
TGGTGAAATATCACTTCAAAAACCTGTTTTTCGACCACTTGTCACGGATTCAGGTAGTAGTCAGTTGTCCTTTTTCATTCCTTAACCGTCTACGAACAACATAGCCATTAGTCTCCAATTCCTTTATCCCACTGTTAATACTATCTATGCCATCCTTACATATCATAGAAAGTCCCTTAGTCGTATAATCCCAATTCTCTGGTAAAGAAAGCATCAGGGATAATAAGCCTTTTGCTTTTAAGGAAAGGTCTGTATTTCTTAAATGATGGTTTGACATCACTGTATAATCCCTTGTTTTTTCTACTCTAAAAACTGCCATCTCTATCACCTCTTTTACTGCTTATATTTATCTATCTTTCTTGATCCCTAGTTCGTTTTTTATGCCATCCTTCAAGGAGTTTTATAATGGTTTCCTCCATTTGTTTAGGTGTATATGATTTTGGGAAATATCTTTTTAGCTTATCTCCAGTAAGGGTTACCTTATCTAAGTCCCCCTTCTTTTCCTCACTCATTATGGCACTCATAACTTCAAGGCTTAACTTCCCCTCATTACTAAATTTCTTTAATCTCTGTGCCTGTGAAAGTGAAGGAGTTGCCTGTTCCATATCCATAGCTTCAAGTAAATCAGCCTGTTCATTGTCTTTAAGGAAGGATAGTTCTACAGCAGGATTAAAGGCTATTTTCTTTTCATCTACCATCGAAAGTATTTCTGGAATAAGATGAGTAAGGCGGATATAACGCTGTACCTGATTACGACTTGAGCCTGCCTGTTCTGCAATTATCTCATCAGCACGAGGTAACTTCGTCCCAAGTTGGGACGAAGTTAAATCTGCTCTTTCTCCCTGTCTTTTAATGGCTTCCAATTTTAGCTTAAATGCAAATGCTCTTTCGCTTGGTAAAATATTTTCCCTTTGCAAGTTACTGTCAACCATGATAATAATGGCGGCATCATCGTCAAGGTTACGAACTATGACAGGCATTGTTTCAAGTTCTGCAAGCTCACAGGCTCTTTTTCTTCGGTGTCCTGCCACAAGTTCATAGCCACCTTCATCACGGGGTCTTGCAATGGCTGGAACTAAAACACCATATTGTTTGACACTTTCTGCTGTGTCAAACATGGATTCATTGTCAATTACCTTAAATGGGTGGTCTTTAAAAGGATGTAATTCTGTTAAAGGAATTTCAATTATCTTTTCTCGGTTTTCATCTGCCCTACTTTCCTCTGTGGAAAATAAATCATCTACTGATGCCAGCTTTATGTTTTTGGCGGAGCTTTTCAATTTTCAACACCTCCTTGGTTAAGTTTCCATACCCTTCTGCAACTTTTCCTTTTGGGTCATGGGCAAAAATACTTTTTCCCTCTGCACTGATTTCAGCGGCTTTTACAGAACGAGGTATATCTGCCTTAAATACTTTAATACTGACTTCATAAGTTTCCCTTACTAAGGTGCTAATGTCCTTTGCAAAATTGGTACGCCCATCTACCATAGTCAATAAAATACCATCAATTTTTAGTTTAGGGTTTATCTGTCTACGTACCTTTCCAATGGTCTGTAAAAGCTGTTCCAATCCCTTTGCTGGTAGATAATCAGCCTGTACTGGAATGATTACACTATCAGATGCAGCAAGGGCATTAATCGTCAGCATACCTAAAGAGGGCATACAGTCTAAAAGTATATAATCATAATCCTTCTTTACCATATCAAGGTATTGTTTAAGTATTGTTTCCCTGCTCATAGCATTAACAAGGGATACTTCCATACCAGATAATTCAATGTTTGCAGGAAGTAAGTCTACCCTCTCATAATGTTGTAAGATGCCCTCTCTAGGCTCAATAGGTGTGTCTGTAATAACCTTTCCCATTACTGTTGCAATGGTTGTTGGAAGCTTATCCGGCTGTGGGAATCCTAAACTAATGGATAAACTACCTTGTGGATCTGCATCTACAAGCAAAACCTTTTTACCTTCCATAGCCAGCCCTATGCCTAAGTTGGCACAGGTGGTTGTTTTGCCCACACCACCTTTCTGATTGGTGATGGCAATTATTTTTGCATTCAAATTTCTTCCTCCTTTCAATTTTGGGTACAAAAAACCGCTTACTTTATTTTTCAATAAAGAAAACGGTTTTTCTATTTATATTTAATTTAATTTCTCTTAGCATTACACGGTATAAATATTGCTGAATATCTTAATTTAATCATGCATCAACATATCTACACACTCCATATCCAAAACTACTGATACTTCAATTTTATTTTTCAATTCCTTATTTCTAAAATCATAACCATCTTTAGTAAAAGTAACATACCTCGTAAAGTGTTGAAAATTAAGGATTTCTACGTATCTTTCCTTTGCATTCCTATTACGCATTCGATATGGCCCGAGTTGCCATTATTGATGTCAGCGTTCTTGGGAACA
>CAZOTE010000170.1:0-2362 GCA_964582705.1 uncultured Eubacteriaceae bacterium
CAGAGACTCTACCCTACAACCACTTAGTCTCCTTCGTGGTAAAAAGGTTTTTCCTTTCTCACTTCCTGCTTTCCACTTTCCGCCAACGCCTTAAGAGTTCCTTTATTTACATTTTGGTGACAAAAAAACGCATTGATTTATAAGGTCAACGTGATATAATTTACTAGGTGCCATAGACAGTTGGGAAACAGTCGTGTTAGCGCTGAATCTCCTGTGAAATGCATGGTTGCGCCCTGCGGAAAATGACTGCTGTGCAGTCGAGAAGTGAGACTCCGTCTCGTAAAAACTGTCTCTAAAAGCAAGATCGTAATACGCGCTTTGCGCTTTTCCCGAGAGTAAAACGAGCCCTTGACGAAGCGACTTTAGCGTTCCCAGTAATTATAAATAACAAACGGTAGGTGATTGTATGCCAAGTGCAGCAAGAATAAGAAAGAATAAGAAAAACAAAAAGAAAAGACTGAAAAAAATATTGATCGTCACATTTGCAATCATAGTTGTTCTAACATCTGCGGCATTTTTATTCGTAAACAATATGTTTGGCAAGATGGACCAGGTAAAAATCAACGAGGACGATCTTGGAATAACCGACAACTCTAACAAAAGGGTGACCAACATCGCATTGTTTGGAATAGATACAAGGGGAACAGGCTACGATAATTCCCGTACGGACAGCATAATGATAGCAACCGTGGATACGGACAACAAAAAGATCAAGCTCACCTCTATAATGAGGGACACATACGTTAGCATTCCCGGAAAAAAATACGACAAGCTGAACCACGCATACGCTTACGGCGGTCCTGAGCTTGCCATTAAGACTATAAACACCAACTTTGACATGAACATCCGCGATTTCGTCACCGTAAACTTCGATGCCATGGAAAGAATAGTGGATGCAGTAGGCGGAGTTGACATTGAAATAAGCAGCGCCGAAGCTACACAGATTTCAGGCATAAGCTCTGGAGGTCTTCACACCTTAAACGGTGCCCAGGCAGTTGATTACAGCAGAATCCGTAAGATAGGAAATGCGGACTACGAGCGTACCGAAAGACAGAGGACAGTCCTGGAAAACGTACTTAACAAGGTGCTTAGAGACAGATCCATTACAAGAGCCATGAGCCTTGCGGACAGCCTTCTTCCTTATGTACAGACGAGCTTGTCAAGATCTGAGATACTAAGCCTTGGAACGAGAGTCATGACTAGCGGAACATCATCCATTGCGGACAGCAGGCTTCCACTTGACGAATACAGCAAAGGTGGATTGTTTGGTGGGGTTTACTACTTAAAGCCGATGACCCTTGTGGACAATGCACGGTACCTGCATGAATTCATTTATGAGAATGAAGATTTTTCTCCCAGCGATTCGCTGATGGAGATAAGCAATAAGATGCCCTAAGCGTCCTAGACGCGTCGAAGGGTTGGCATGACAACCCCCCCAATGCACAGCATCGGGGGGTTTTGTTGTTAAGCTGTCGTTAGACAGTTGGGAAACGGTCGTTGAACAATCGTAAAAGCTTTTTCCCTATTGTTTAACACTTGCTCCCCACAAGACTTGCCAATTTCAGATTTTCCTGAGATTTCTCGCATGCTCGAAATGACGGTATTTGGTATGGGAACCGGACACTGCAAATGCTGTGCATTGGGGGGTGTTGTTGTCAAGCGGTCGTGGGGCAGTTGGGAAACGATTGGGAAACAATCGATTAGTCGCTGATGCGACTGTTTATTGTCCGGCCCTGCCGCACGTGAAATGACTGCTGCGCAGTCGAGAAATGAGACTCCGTCTCGGGAAACAGTTGTAAGATTTAAGTAATTAAGATTTAAGTTTGCATGGAGTTTTATTGGGGTCTGTGGTAGGGCACAGAGACCCTACCCTACAACCGCTTTCTGCTTACCAACTTTCCACTTTCCAACTTCCTGCTTTTACTTATAACTTGAAACACGCGCGTTGCGCTTTTCTCGCGAGTAAAACGAGCTTTTTTCGCTCCTGAAAAGGAGCATCCCACGTGAGCGTAGCGAACCTTTAACTATTGTTTGACCATTACACTTCCATGTTTAACACTTGCTCCCCACAAGACTTGCCAATTTCAGATTTTCCTGAGATTTCTCGCATGCTCGAAATGACGGTATTTGGTATGGGAACCGGACACTGCAAATGCTGTGCATCGGGGGGTTTTGTTGTTAAGCGGTCGTGGGGCAGTTGGGAAACGGTCGTTGAACAATCGTATTAGTCGCTGAAGCGACTGTTTATTGTCCGGCCCTGCCGCACGTGAAATGACTGCTACACGGAATTATGGTTAAGCGGTCGTAGGGCAGTTGGGAAACGGTCGTTGAACAATCGTAAAAGCTTTTTCCCTATTGTTTA
>CAZOTE010000171.1:0-2328 GCA_964582705.1 uncultured Eubacteriaceae bacterium
AGGAAACAAAATGTTGAATTTTATTTTGTACAGTGCGGTAATAATAATATTTGCAACTATTTCAGCAGGTGTTTATTATCTTAAAAAGGGTTGTGTTGAAAATAGAAAGTTGAAGAAGTTTTTACAGATGAATTTGTCATTGTTCATTCCTATGATGATGGGGGCTGTATTAATATTGATTCCAGATGTAGTCCGTGCTTCCGAGGGTGCTGACAGCAATGCAGGGCTTGGATATCTGGGGGCTGCTCTAGCGACAGGACTCGCTTGCCTAGGAAGTGGTGTAGCCGTTGGAAATGTTGGATCAGCTGCACTGGGAGCAATATCGGAGGATGAAAAAATGCTGGGAAAAACGCTCATATATGTGGGTCTGGCTGAAGGGATTGCCATATATGGGTTGGTTATTTCCATTATGATTCTTGGGGCACTTTAGGTAATTGAAATGAAATCTTATCTTATAAGCGATAACAGGGATACATATGTAGGTCTTAGACTTGCAGGCATAGAAGGTGCATATGTCCAGAACATTGAATCTGCAAAGGCTGTTTTTTTGGATGCGGCAAGTAAAGATTATGGAATTATTCTTTTGACTGAAAAGATTTATCACAGGATAAAAGAGGAAGTAATAATGCATAAAGAAAAAAACGACCTTCCGCTTATAACTGTCATACCGGATAGACACGGATATGACAATAACAAGGAAAAAATAACAAACTATATAAAGGAATCCATTGGATTGTGACAGGAGGAGAACCCGTGATAACAGTTGAAGATAAAATCAGGACCTTTTCCAAATATGTATACGAGAAAGAGCTTAATGAAGCTGAAAATTTAATTAAAGAGGCTGAATTAAAGAGTGAAAAAAACATCAAAGAATCTGAGCTGAAAGCAAAAGAAAAATGTGAGATCAGAAACGTTAAACTCAAAAAGAAGCACGAGCTTGAGCGCCAAAAGGTTGTCTCCAAAGCTAAAATCACAGCTAGGGACAAGGTGTTTAAACTTAAAAACAGATTGTTGGAGGATCTGGAAGATAGCATAGAAAGCAGTCTGGAAGGCTTTGCAGAATCGGAAGTCTATGAAAAATGGCTATTTAAAATGATCGATATATATAAAGAATTTATCTTAAATCAAGATGTGGTTATATATATCAAAGAAAAAGACAGAATTGAATTTGCAGAAAAACTGATGAAATTATATCCCAGGATTAGAGTTGCCACTGGGGATGATAGGTGTATCGGCGGATTCATTATTGAAAGCGAAAACAATATGGAGAGAATAGATTATACCCTGCGGTCTAGGCTGGAAGAATATCAGAATGAAACCGGGTTGCTCTTCAACGAGATGTTGGAGGAGGACTTTAAAAATGATTGTTAACGGAAAAATAACAATGATAAACGGGCCTGTTATAAAGGGAGAGCAAATGTCAGGATTTAGAATGCGGGAGATGGTCATGGTTGGTGAGAAAAGGCTCATTGGCGAAGTCATAATCTTAGATGGCGAGACTGGTACCGTGCAGGTTTATGAGGAAACAGAAGGACTTAAACTAGGACAGGAAATAATCCCTACAGGCAAACCTCTTTCTGTTAAGCTGGGTCCGGGCATGATAGGAAATATTTTTGATGGAATTCAGAGACCATTGCTGAAGATAGATGAAATCAACAAGAATTTCATACCAGAGGGAATAGGGATGATATCCTTGGACGAAGACAAGGAATGGCAAGTGGAATTAAGTGTCGAAAAAGGGGATCAACTCGAACCTGGACAGATTTTCGGTTCTGTTAGAGAATCAGGATTGATAGAGCATAAATTGTTGGTTCCACCAGGCTGTGCCGGTGTGGTGGAAAAAATAGTTTCAGATGGCGTATATAGAATCGAAGACGTTCTGGTTGTGCTTAAGAATAAAAACAGGACTATAGAATTAAAAATGTATCACGAATGGCCTGTGAGAAATGCCAGGCCGGTTAGAGAAAGAAAAGAAATAGAAAAGCTTCTTGTTACAGGACAAAGGGTACTCGACATGTTTTTTCCACTGGCAAAAGGGGGCACATGTGCTATTCCGGGAGGATTTGGTACCGGTAAGACCATGACCCAGCACCAACTGGCTAAATGGTCCGACGCTGATATCATAATATATATTGGATGCGGTGAAAGAGGTAATGAAATGACGGAAGTCTTGGAAGATTTTCCAAAGTTGATCGATCCCAAGTCAAATCGGCCTCTCATGGAAAGAACCGTGCTCATCGCCAATACTTCCAATATGCCGGTGGCAGCCCGTGAAGCTAGCATTTACACAGGGATCACCATGGCGGAATACTACCGAGATATGGGTTA
>CAZOTE010000172.1:0-2282 GCA_964582705.1 uncultured Eubacteriaceae bacterium
TACGACATATCCTCTCCCAGCTGAATGTTCTTAGCTCTTTCTAGATACTCCAGTTCTGCAGATGAGAACAAACCTGTTTTTTCTGCCGCTCCAGGCAAAACTCCCTCGTTCACCCCCAGTAAGAACAGAACCTCGATATTGTTCTGCCTGGTTCTTTTCACATCCCCCACGGTGACTTCATCCACGCTAGATGGAAGCAACCCAAGCTCCGCCGCTTCAATCCCGGATTTCAAGATATCGCAATAGTCCTTAATATTAGTCTTCTTGTCCAAAAAAATCTCTGCTATCTCGTCCAGCAGCTCAATTATCTTGTTGTATATCTGAGTATTCTCTGCAGACAGCTCCAGATCGCCTTGCTCTAAAAGCTCATCAGATAAAGATCTGGTTTTTTCCCCACAGCCGCATTCAACTAAAAATTCATACACGCTCTTTGAAATCCCTATATAAGTGGGATCTTTTTTGATTGACATCTTTAAATTCTCCAAAGGAAGCACCAATCTCTCACGCACCTCATTTAAAGCTGTCAGGTCGTATTCTCCATCTTGTGAGTTCTTGAAAAACTCCTTCTTCCACTGGTTGCCCCTTATGCCAAACCTTAAGCAATAGTTTTCTAGAACCTCATATTCGTCAGTATCTAGATCTGAAAACCCCGTCTTTACCATGGAAAAAACATCTTCGTATCTGAAGTTATATACTATGCAGTTTAATGCAGCGATTGCGAATATAGCCAGAGGCTTGTCGGAAACAGATCTTTTGATATCTACAAAACATGGTATCTTGTATTCCTCAAAGGTTCTTTGGATTAAGAAGGAGTATGATTCGAGGTCATTTGCTATTACACATACGTCCTTATACCTTATATCATCCTCTCGCACCATTCGGATAATATCCAAGCAGACGTTGTCTATCTCATTGTAGACATTTTGTGATTGAATGATTTTTATGTCCCTTGGAGCTCCTGTACGCTTTTTATATGGATAGGCAAAAAATTCATCTTGCAGATGCCCTATGTCGGAATCTTTGGAAACGGCATGTCCAAGAAACTCTACATTGCAGTTGTCTCGGTTCATTTCCCTCAATTGTTGGAATGTCTTTCTATTAATTTCGTATATTTCCCTGTCCGGTTCAGAATCGTCATTGTTTATGTCAATGGTCACTCCAACTTTAATTGCATTGTCTGCCAGCACCTTTATGAACTCCATTATCTGCTTTGTAAATGTATGGAACCCATGAATCCATATCTTGGATCTTTTTACCCCTTTATCCCTAGCAGCTTCTTTTACGGCTATATTTATCCTCTCTTCCGCATCCAAATATCCATTATCCATGAACATGCTATAAGCTTCATATATCGCTCCTATATCCCGGATTTTTCTGTCGACCATGCTCATGGAGTCTATGTCCGAACCATCCATCGTCAAAATACCAACGTCAATCATGTTCTCTTTTAAGGATTTCATTGTTGATTCAACCTCGTCAACAAAGCCTGATTTATCTACCATGCCGGAATAAGCGCTTAAATCTTCTTTCAGGTCTTTAAGCACTTTTCTAATTACCATCTTCTTTCCTGTAGAACTCACCAACGTTCTCTTCGGCTGAAATGACTTGTCCAGAAGAATATCCATATACCTTGAAAAGCTTACAACATCCACGCTAAGCAACCCTTCTGCTTTCAAGGCTTTCATTAGTTCTTTTTCCGCCTCCAGGGTGTATTGGTCAGGAACTATCAAATAAAGATCCTCTTCACCATTTTCAAGACATTCCAGTATCTGGCTGTAAATTTTCTCTGCTTTTCCAGAACCTATTTTTCCGGCTATTATATCAATCATGAAACCAACTCCAAAGTCATTATTTATATATCATCTTGCCAAGCAAGGTCTCTCCAACTTCCAGGGCTCCCACCGGGCACAGTTCTTGACAGCAAAAACACCTGATGCAAGTGTTTTTGTCAAATACAGGCACAGATTTCCCGTTTTTTTCTACCATCTCGATAACCCTGGGCTTTTCGGGACAAACTTCATAGCATCTGTTGCAGCTTATGCATTTTTCATGAAGTAATTTCGGATAGGGAGCTATCAAATTTTTAATGAATTTCATCCCATTGCTGTTTCCGAAAATCTCATTTGTTCTTCTGATCTTTTTAAAATCCTTTGCCTTCATTTCATCGAGGCTTTCCCCCAGGATTAATATATCTTCCGGAAGAACTTTACCCCAGCTGAATTCATGGGCTATCCTGTACTGGGGCACTTCTCTGGGATCTTCATATCCGATTAAGCCCAGGG
>CAZOTE010000173.1:0-2267 GCA_964582705.1 uncultured Eubacteriaceae bacterium
CCTGGCGTACCTGATAACAGACACAAGTGAAAAGCTGATGCCCCTTGCTGCTAAGAAAAACATAAGCATATACAACAGCATAGACGATAAGATACTCCTTAATGCTGACAGGCTCAAGATGACGCAGCTGGCAATAATATTGATAGATAACGGCATAAAATACAGCACTGAAAACTCAGCAATAACCATATCGTCCAAAGAAGACAAAGGGTTTTTCATACTTAAATTTAAAGATCACGGAATAGGCATAGCTCCCGGTGATATGGAAAAGGTTTATGAAAGGTTCTTTAGAGCGGACAAGGCTAGGTCCAGGGATATGGGAGGAACCGGCTTGGGACTGTCCATTGCAAAATGGATAGCGGACGAACACGACTGGAAGATAGAAATTACAAGCAAACCGGGTAAAGGCACTACGGCCTCGGTTTTCATACCTATGGAACAAATATACTATGAGGAGGAATAGCTTTGAACAGATTAAGACTGCACGGAGAAGAAATCGTAACGGGTCCAGGAAGCTTAAAAAGCATAGGAGATCTTACCTTTAAAAGTTTCTTTATTATTACGGGAAAATCATCTATGTTCAAAAACGGGACCATTGAAAAAATCGAGAACATCCTAAAGGAAAAAGGTGCAAAGTTTGAGGTTTTCTCGGGTATAGGAGCAAACCCTACTACTGAGGAAATACTCGACGGCTTAAAAAAGATAAACGACTTCTCGCCGGAATGCGTAATTGCTGTAGGCGGGGGCTCAGCAATAGATGCGGCAAAGGTAATAGCCATGATGCACGAATATCCTGAGATCGATTTTGAAAAAGCCAAGACTGATATAATGGATGTTAAGAGAAAAAAGATCTATCTTGTTGCGATACCCTCAACAAGCGGTACAGCTACTGAGGTGACAAGGACAGCTGTGGTTACCTTCAAGGACATCGACCTAAAAATCGGCCTTAAATCTTACGGATTCATTCCGGATTTGGCCATTTTGGACGGAGAGATAACTTTGTCTATGCCAAAGTCTGTTGTTGCACAGACAGGGATGGATGCTATGACCCATGCGGTGGAATGCTATATAAACCACAAGCTTGAAGATTTTAGTGAGACCTTGTGCATAGGTGCCATAGAGGGGCTGTTTGATTATCTACCCTCATCATATAAAGATGGGGATTTAAACAGCAGGCAAAAGGTTCACAACTACCAGTGCATAGCAGGAACTGCATTTCATAATATCGGTCTCGGGATGGATCACGGGATATCCCATTCATTTGGAGGAAGGTTCGGCTATGGACATGGATTGTTAAATGCGGTAGGCCTTCCCTTTGTATTAAGGTATAACAGCAAGGATTCGGTCGTGGGCAAAAAGCTTGAAAGATTGGCAAAGAGAATCGGCGTCGATGATTTTGCGGATGCAATCGAAAAGCTTAACGAAACCTTGGATATACCCAAATCCTTCAATGAAATGGGGATAACTGAAGAGGAGTACAAAAATAACTTTGACGAACTCTTAAAGAACAGCATGCTGGGATCCACCAAAACCAACCCGGTTATAATGACTGAAGATGAAATGAAAAAGGTGCTTGATTCCATCTTTTATGGTAAAATATTATTCTGACTAAAAAGAAATTCATCATTAGACCGATGAATTTCTTTTATGTTGATTAAATCGGCAATACTGCAAAATTGGAGGAAATAATGAAGCTTATCGAAGGACTTAATGAAAGACAACAACTAGGGGTACTGGCAACAGACGGGCCTGTTTTGATACTGGCGGGAGCCGGATCGGGAAAGACTAGAACGATTATTCATAGAATAGCCTATATCCTAAAGGAAGAAAAGGCAAAGCCGTGGCAGATACTCGCACTGACATTTACAAACAAGGCGGCGGAAGAAATGAGAAGCCGTATACGAGAGATGGACATCGAAGGAACTGAAGATATTTGGATGAGCACATTCCACTCCATGTGCGCAAAGGTACTGCGCTTTCATGCTAACTTGTTGGGGTACGACAGAAACTATGTAATATACGACATGACTGATGTTAAGACGATTCTTAAAGAAACATTGACAGAGCTTAATCTAGATGAAAAGATGTATCCGGTATCCATGCTGATAGGCAGGATTTCATCCTTAAAGGAAAAAGGGATAATGCCTGCCGATTTCGAAAAGGAAAGCATGGGCGACTACAGAGAAGAAAAGATCTCTTCCATATACAAGCTATATCAAAACAAGCTGGTGTCAAACAATGCCATGGATTTTGATGATCTGATCCTG
>CAZOTE010000174.1:0-2239 GCA_964582705.1 uncultured Eubacteriaceae bacterium
GGTGGTGAAAGTCCACTACAGGCTTGGCAGTAGGAACTGTTAGCGAAAGACAAGGGTGTCTTCTGTGAGGGAGAATCTGAAGGAAGCCGGACGCAAACACTTGCACTGACGAACAGAAACTTCATACTAAGGCTCGGCGGAATGGATAAACCTACATGACAAGGCGAAGTCCAATACTGTCCGAAATTTCACCGAGTAAATGAAGCAGTGACATGAGTGGAAAGTGACTACTCTTACCCGGGGAGATCTCTACTTTCATACCAAACGTTCGTAGTGATATGAAACGGAAGGTAGAGAAGTCAGCAGACGTCATAGTAGCAACGCAAGTTGCGAAGGACTGAACAATAATAACTTTGGAAAACAAGGAGGTGGATGTATCGCCCGCATCGCAGAAAACGCTGTGGTAAAGACCGAAAGGCGACACGCCTATGGAAGGATAAGCTGGAAGCGAAAGATACATAGGGTGTGCGTAGGCGATACAACATGGAGATGACAGAACAAAGTGGTATCACGCTCATTCAACGGATGGTGAATCCGGTGAATATAGAATTAGCTAAAAAGAAAGTGCAACAGAATAAAGGTGCCCCAGGCATTGATGGGATGACAGTCAAGGAATTAGATGCCCATCTAAGAGAGTATCTTCCTTACTTTAAGGAAAAGCTACTCAATGGTACCTACCAACCGCAACCGGTTAAACGTGTAAGTATCCCAAAAGCAGATGGGTCAAAACGTCATTTAGGTATTCCGTGTGTACGGGATAGACTCGTCCAACAGATGATTCTACAGATAATTGAACCGGAGATTGATGGCTACTTCTCAGATAACAGCTATGGCTTTAGGAAAGGAAGAAATGCACATCAAGCCATTGTCAAAGTACGGTACCGTCAAGATTCTTTCGCAAAATCATTTAGCCATTTGGTTTGATTATATTTAAAGAGCGATTGATTCTGGCTGATCAAGCTCCATTCTTTCCAGGTGTTTCATGTTCAAATACCGCTTGCATCCCCATTGGGTGCCGGCAACATGTCGCAGCCTTGCACATACCAGCATTAATGCAGAGTTTCCATCGGGAAATGTACCGACGACTTTTGTGCGCCTCCTGATTTCTCGATTAAGACGCTCGATGACATTGTTGGTCCTAATACGGGTCCAGTGCTCAACTGGAAATGACATGTATGTAAGCGTTTCATCGATGCCGTCTTCAACCTTCTTTGCAGCCTGGTGGAGCTTCATCTCTTTGAGCTTCTCAGCGACTTGCTTCGCTTTGTCCCTGGCAGCAGCTTTGTCCTCGCTTGCATGGATTGCCTTCAGCATCTTGGTGACAAATTTCATCTTGGATCTAGGGGTAACAGAAAAGACATTACGATAAAAGTGAACGGTGCATCTTTGATATTTTGCTTCCGGGAAAACCCCCGGTATTGACTCAAGCATGCCAAGACTTTTATCGCCGACGATGAGCTGTACACCAGTAAGACCGCGGCTTTTGAGCCACTGAAGAAAAGAACTCCAGCTTTCCTTGTCTTCCTTCATTCCTTCTGCGGCACCTAGAATTTCCCGATTGCCATCCGCGTTTACACCAATGGCAATCAGTATGGCGACATTCTCATATTCGCCACCCCAGGAGCGTTTCAGGAAGAGCCCATCCACATAAACATATGGATAGTTTCCGCCGGTTAGTGGGCGATTGCGCCATGCTTCGATGTGCTCGTAGGCTTTTTTATTCAGGTTGCTGATTGTGCCAGGGGACACCTTGGTTCCCCACAATGCTTCGGTAATATCTTCGACTCTGCGAACGGATACTCCGGCAAGGTACATCTCAATCAAGGCCTCTTCCACGGAGCATTCCCGTCTGCGATATCTTTCAATGATGGCGGTTTCGAAGGGAACACCTTTTAGCTTTGGTACCTTGAGCGTTACGTCTCCGGATGTGGTTGTCAGATTCCTTTGATAATGACCAGATCGATAACCTTGTCTTTCGCTGGTACGCTCATACTTGGCAGCATTGATTAGCTCATCAGCTTCTTTGTCGAGAAGCGCATTAAGCGTTTCCTCCACACTATTTCTTACCAGATCTTTCAGTTCGGTTTTGATTACTTGTTCGTTTAATTGTATAATGTTATCGGACATGTTTCATAGCCTCCTTTGGTTGGATTTTGTGTGGTAACTTGATTTTACCAAACGGCTATGGACACGTCCATTTTTCGTTATTTTGTTTTTGCGAAATTAATTATACGTTATC
>CAZOTE010000175.1:0-2221 GCA_964582705.1 uncultured Eubacteriaceae bacterium
CTTATTCATCTTATGGAATATACCTTGGAAACTACGACTATGACTTTGGCCTGGCTGACCCAGACTTTATTCTATCTCAATTTGCCAATGACCCTAAGGAAGCCATGGTAAAATACGCCGAGTTCGTCTCTTCCTGCAACAAGATTACACAAAAAGAAAAATACTACGAGCTCATAAACGACTATGTAAAAAACAACAAATACGCTTACAAAAGCGAGAGAGTCGTAATCTACAGGGATTATTCCCCTGAAGAAATCTTAAAAGCAGTAGAAGCAGCGCTTAAAACCAAAATCCCCAACTTCATCAACATCAAATACAACCGCAACCTTTCAGATGCAAGAGCCGTATCTGCCTTTTTGATGCGCTGTCTTTGCGATTTTACCTACAAGGACATCTGCAAGGCACTTGGCAATATCACTGCAAGCCAGGCAGCTAACCTTTGCAACAAGGGCTATGACCTAATCAAGTCGATTCCCAAGTATCAGAACATCTACCCAGAGATCCTGGATTTCATAAATCCTAAAGCATCCTAAGGACAATTAAAACCAAACTTCTATAATCCTCCATTCGGTGGACTGGTTTTGTTGTGATTGTTTACGTTTTTTGCCTTTTGATAGTTTGCTTTGATTATTTTTTAATCAAGTAACTGAAAATTAAGGATGTTTTTATGCACCCTTAATGTCATTTATGACTGTTGGTTGAGAAGTGTCCCCTATTTATTAGATACGGGGCATTCTTAGAGAAGGCTTTCTGAAATAACGCACCGCCATCTGTTGTCAGTCCAGTAATTTGTCGAACTCTTTCAGCTAATCCTTTTGCAGCTTCAAAGACTGCATTATAATAATCTTCTCGCAGATAGTCCTTTATACAATATTTCTCTACTTCGTGATGGATTGTCCTATTGTATAACTGACTTCTCAAATGGTTAACACGTCTATCAACCTCGCCAAGAGTATCTGCTTTTGTAGCCTCAGTAACCACACCACTTTTTCCAACAGACAATCCTACTAACAATAAAACCTTGTTTATTTCTTCGAAAAGAAATGAATACTTTTCTCTTTTCTCAAGGCTTGTATACACTACTGGATCTAGGGCCTTTTGAATAAAACTAAAAATCCTGCTAAAAGAATGCTGTGTGTTTATTTCATTGGCAAAGCAGTTATAAAGCCAATCTCTCTTATTAAGACCTATTGTGTATGTATACCCAGTATTTGAATGCCCATCTTCAGCTAACTGAATCTGACATTGTTGTAATAATCGTGTTAGTTCAGTTTTTGTTAAACCTCTATTTGTATTAGCTAAAACATCACAAACCGCTTTTAGCTGTTGTTCATTTAGTACCTTTTCATTCATTCCATCACCTTTATCCCATATTTCTGTTGTCCAGAAGTAGTCTTATCAATCAGCCGTGTTTATGCTATTTCGGAAATACAAAACTTATAAGAATCATTTAAAACATCCTCAATTGCACCAACTAGACTCACTTTTTCGCTACATCCATTCGATTTTTGCATTTATCAGCTAATTTTGATTCAAAATCGAAATCACGGCAAAACCAACAAACATATTAAAATCAATATTTCCACACAACTTTCTATTCATTATCCTAATATCAAGATGAACATACTAGGGGTAGTTCTCAACTGTATCCTTATTATCCCATTTTTCTACTTAAGTTACAACATGTTATTTACCTCACTAAACTTCTTCTTGCATCCATGCTATACATATGTAATAATGTTTTTAAGAACATATGTTCGTTTGCTAGTCAAATCTCTGAAAGGAGTGTTTCCTTTGCCACGCATAGCCCGTATCAAAGACCCGGATACCGTGCACCATGTTATGTGCCGCTCAATAAGCGAGCTTACCCTGTTTAAAAACTACAAAGACAAGGTAAAGTATCTAGAGCTGCTGGCACTGTACTGTGAGAAATTCCAGTGCAGCATACTCTCATACTGCCTTATGGATACCCATGTCCACATACAGCTAGACCCTAGGGGATCTGACATGTCCAAGTTCATGCATGGCGTCAATCTTTGCTATGCCCAATATTACAATAAAAAGTACAGAAGGCACGGCCATGTTTTCCAAGGCAGATTCTTAAGCAGGGCAGTATTTGACGATGTGTATAACCTGGTAGTATCAGCATACATTCACAATAACCCAAAAGACATTCCTGCTTATAAGGATGCTGTACATACCTACCCTTATTCATCTTATG
>CAZOTE010000176.1:0-2215 GCA_964582705.1 uncultured Eubacteriaceae bacterium
ATAGAAAAATGATGTCAGTGTACCACGACTCTGACAAATATAATATACAAGGAGTGATTAACATGGCAGGATTAATTCCATTCAACAGAAAGCGAAATGATGTAAAAACTATTGGTTTTGATGATTTTTCCAACATGATTGATGACTTTTTTACAGGTAGCTGGCCATTGCAAAGAAGTCTAGTTGGAGATACATTTAAGATTGACATTCAGGACAATGACACAGAGTACACAATTGAAGCAGAGCTTCCAGGAGTAAAGAAAGAAGATGTAGAGATTACGCTTAACGAAGGAAGACTCAATATTTCAGTGAAAAGAGAAGAAGTTTCCGAAGATAAAAGCAAAAAATATATTCATCGTGAAAGAAAATACGCTCAGATGTCACGAAGCATATTGCTTGCAGATGCAAATGAAGAAAATATTCAGGCAAAACTGGAAGATGGTGTGTTGATAATTAAGGTGCCTAAAAAGGAACAGGTCGACACCTCTAAACGCATCATGATCGAGTAATGAAAGACAGTACATTAGCACACTGGCACAAAACATGCCGGTGTGCTAATGCTTTTTAATTGAGAAACAGCAGATAATTTCAAGTATTAAAATCAACAATGTCATTGATGATAAAAAAGATGACGATATCAAACTCAATATGAATGAATCTTCGATGTTAAAACTTTCGTCGGAACTAGGAGCGGCAGTCAAAAAGTTTGAAGGTTTCTCAAATACAGCATCCACTGGGAGAAGTTTTCAAGTCCTGATGGGGTAAGTTAGCCGTTTACGGAATCAATAATGTTTTAGATGAGACTGTTGAATCTTTACAGGATAGTCTGCTCACCTCTGTAGAGGCAACTTATGCTGAGCAGAAGGGTAACTGGTATGCCATTTCAGGTTCAAATGGATATGGTTTACTCCATGTAAGGGAAGTAGTAGGTCAAGGGTGGATAAATATGCAGGAGTTTTTACGTCCCACATGAGCTCGCGGACAAATATGCTGATTATCTTAGATAGACGAAAAGCAAAGATGTTGATGATTCATGTCATTGTCTTTTTCATTAGAGAAAAAGATGAATCAGTGGATTTAATATAGTAAGTAATCTGGCAATGTGACAAAGAGGAAGATTTACAGAAGAACAGCGGAGGAATAATATCATTTGAAATATTAAAGGATCTACACAACGAATTGTGTAGATCCTTTATATTCATGCTGAGAGTGCCAAAGGTTTTTACTTATCCCCAAGTTTTGTGGAGAGTACATACCCAAGAGCCAGAGCCAAAATGGAGAATACGGTTGTGGGTAGTGTGAAAGTTGTTTGAGGAAGACCATAAAAAATGGCGATGGGCGAAGCGGCCACAAGGCCTAAAATGGCGGCATAGGTTTTCCCCGGATAGGCGTTGAAAAGCCAAGCTATGAGCTTTGCCACCAATCCAATGCCCAGAAGGATGCCAAGACCAAAGGGCAAAATCACCAAGAGACCTTGGCCTATACCAGAGGGGTTTAGATCAAAGACGCTACGGATGAAGGTAGAAAGGGTGGTCAAGATTTTATCGTAATATCCAAGAAGTATCAGTACCAAAGACCCACTGACTCCAGGGATGATCATGGTGGCAGCAGCGATGACTCCCACCACAAACAGGATGAAAAAGGTCAAAGGCGTCATGATGATGGTAGTAGATTCCATGGCATCGGTACTTACAAAGGTCATGAACAGGATGAGAAACATGAAGAGCATAAAGAGGAGGGCTTCAGAAACCCCCTTCTTTTCTTTTTGAGCTTTTTGCCATAGGGGTGGGACGCCGCCAAGAATAAGGCCCAAAAAAAGGCAAGCCATGACCAAGGGATAAGCATCCATGGCCCCTTGAATAACAAAGGATAAAGCGCCGATGCCAAAGACTGCGCCCAGGACGTAGGGAAGAAGAAGGCGAAGGCTTTTCTTCCAATCCTTTCTCAATGTATTGATGGCCAAAAGGAGCTTATCATAAGCACCCAATGCCACTGCCATGGTTCCCCCACTGACCCCAGGAATGATGTTGGAGATCCCAATAAGTAAGCCTTTGAAAAAAGTGTATATAAAAGTAATCTTTGAGTTCATTTTAAATTCTCCATTTAATGCATTTTATGGACACAAGATAACCTTGTCACCACAGAGAATAGTATACCATAAAAGAGAAAAGATGAAATTAAAAAATTCATGAAGATTCTCCGGGACAATAGTTCA
>CAZOTE010000177.1:0-2202 GCA_964582705.1 uncultured Eubacteriaceae bacterium
GTCCATTTGTTCAAATGAATATATTACCTGTTTGTCATCGTCAAAGATTACGGTAGCATTTTTACCTTGTTGATTTATCTTTTTTATTATGCCGATATCACCGTTAAAAACCCCTTGACCCTCTTCTTGGGTATTTAAATCAAGCCATTCTATATTGTAATTGTTCTTGATCTGCATCACCTTATCCCCTTCCCTGTATACCGTAGACATGAACGTCCGTTCCTCCTTGTCCGGGGAGGGTGGGTTTAAGTTAAGCTGCAAGAGCGTATTCAGCTCATTGATGCCGGCGGCTCCTTTTTTCATTGGGGTTACCACCTGTATATCTTCAAAAAAATCGTATCCGTTGTAATTTTTAAGCCTGTGGGTGCATATGTCTAATATGGTCTTTCGCACCTTTTCCCCTGTATTGCAGTTGATAAAGTAAAAGTCTTTTTCCTTGTCGTTTACCATGGGCATCTCCCCATTGTTTATCTTATGGGCATTTACTACTATCATGCTCTCTTGGGCCTGCCTGAATATCTTGTTGAGGACAACCACGCTGACCTGATCGCTGTCTATTATGTCCTTTAAAACATTTCCCGGGCCTACTGACGGAAGCTGGTTAATATCTCCTACCAGAATAAGCCTTGTGCCAAGGCTTATGGCCTTTAAAAGATGGTTCATCAGAAGTATGTCTATCATCGATGCCTCATCTACGATAACAACGTCATATTCCAGTGGATTTTCTTCGTTTTTATCAAAGGTCTGTTCCGCTTCGTTCTCAGAATATCCAAATTCCAGCATCCTGTGTATAGTCTTAGCTTCAAATCCGGTGGCCTCGCTCATCCTTTTAGCAGCTCTTCCGGTGGGAGCTGCTAGGGCTATATCGTAATCAAGATGCTGAAATATCTCAAGTATGCACTTTATTATCGTTGTCTTGCCTGTGCCCGGCCCTCCTGTTATTATGACCACGCCGTTTTCAACTGCGGCCTTAACCGCATTTTTTTGCGCTTCATCAAGCTCTATGTCGTTTTGACTCTCGTAGCTGGATATTATATTATCTACGTTTATGATCTCATTTTCGTATCTGTGTCTGGAAATCCTGACAGTCATTTCCGCCACGCTTTCCTCCGCCTTAAAGAGGGGAATCGTGTAGTAAACTCTCTTGTCCTCAATTGTTTCAAGTTTTATATCCCCTTGCAGGACAAGATCTTCAACATTGTCATAGGCGAGATCTTCTGAAATGTCCAACACAGAAGCGGATTTAAAGACAAGCTCCTCTTCTTCCATATACATGTTCCCATCGTTATAGCAGCTTTGAAGCATATGCTTGATGCCCGCCATCACCCTAAAGGGGGAAAATTGCTCTACGCCCATGCTCATTGCTATTTCATCTGCCAGCTTGAATCCGATTCCCGGGACATCGCGTATCAGCTTGTAGGGGTTTTCCTTTATAACCGATATGGTATTGTCCCGATAAACCTTGTACACCCTCATCGCCATGGAAGAGGATATTCCGTACTCCCCAAGAAACATTATGATGTCCATTACCTCCCTGTGCTCGTTGAAGGATTCACTTATCATGCTGGCGGTTTTTTTGCCTATCCCTTCCACTTCAGTCAGCCTGTCCGGATTGTACCTTATTATATCCAGTACATCTTCCTTGAACCGCTCCACCAGCAGCCTGGCCTTTTTCTCTCCGATGCCTGTTATGAGACCTGAAGCAAGATACTTTTCCATCCCGGCGACAGTCTCGGGTATCTCCACCTTAAAGCTATGGGCCTTAAGCTGCACGCCAAAAGAGGGGTGCTCGCTCCATGCACCCTTCACTGTTATGTACTCACCCGGATTAAGGGTTGGGAAGCTTCCCGTTACCGTTACCAAGTTGCCCCCACAGTCTAATTCCATTACGGTAAAATTATTCTGTTCGTTGTGATATATTACGTTTTCTATGTAACCGGACAGTTTTTCCATTTAATAGCTCCAATATTTGTATTATCTTTTTATTATAACACTACCCGCCCAATGTGATAAGGGGCAAAAAACCCCTCCGCGCAACCTATTAAGGTAATAACGCCAAGGGGCATTTATAATTTCTTATTTAACTATAAATTTCTTAAAGCAACTCCAGCTTAGCAAGTTCTTCTAAATCGACGTCCTCGTCATAATCCGGGAGTTTGACAGTTTCATCAATAAGAAAGTTCTGAAAGCCTTGACAGGGCT
>CAZOTE010000179.1:0-2176 GCA_964582705.1 uncultured Eubacteriaceae bacterium
GCACCATAGATCAAGCTCTTCTTCAATCCTGCACATGATTTCTTGTGCGATGTCCATAGGCTTTCCAAAAATCTTTTCGCATCCGGTAAGATCCAGCCAAGCTTCGTCTATGCTGTTTTCTTCGACTACCGGAGTGTAAGAGGAAAGCAGCCTCATAACTTCTTTAGATTTTTCAGAGTAAAAAGAGTGGTCGGGAGGAACAAGCACGAGGTTTGGGCATAGCCTTAAAGCTTCGTATACAGACATAGCTGTCTTTACTCCAAAGGCACGAGCCTTGTAGTTGGCAGCAAGGATTATTCCTGTTCTTTTTTTAGGGTCTCCCGCAACGGCGGAAGGACCATCTTTCAGCGCCGGGTTCCTTGTGGATTCACAGCTTATGTAAAAAGCGTTCATATCAACAAGAAAGATTACTCGATCCATTTGATTGCTCCTTGAGTAAAAAGTTTTATTGGAATAAGTATATCACTTGGGGGTTAAAAGAAAAAGAGGACAAAGAACATATGTTCAAGAATTTGCGAGATACAATAAAAAAGCGATCTGAAAAGCAGATCGCTTAAAGCAATTTAACCTCTAGTTTTGCCTCCGGCTACATTATATGTCACGCCGTGTATGTACCCTGCTCTATCCGATGAAAGAAATGCTACAGCATCCGCAATCTCAGAAAGCTTGCCTGCGCGTCCAAGAGGAGTAGTTGAAGTCGATTCATATCCGCTTCGCAGTTGTTCTACAGAGATGTTCCTAGTATAAGCTAAAGCTTTTTCATATTCCAATGTTCTAAGTCCGGTTGCTTCGATAATTCCCGGGGCTATACCTACAACCCTTATGCCGCTGCGTCCCAATTCTTTGGCCCATGATCTTGTAAAGGAATAAACAGCTGCCTTGGTGGCGGCGTAAGCACTTTGTCCTTCCGATCCTTCCAAGCCGCATTCAGATGTGACATTGATTATAACCCCACTGCTATTTTTGAGCATTTCCTTTGCTGCTGCTTGAGCACAAAAGAAAGCCCCCTTTTGATTTACGAGATACATTTTGTCAAAACTGCGTTCATCTAGTTCGTACTCAGGGTGTTCGCCCTTTACATCTACTAAAAGTCTAGGCATGTTTATTCCCGCATTGTTTACGAGCACATCTATTTTTCCAAATCTTTCGATTGTTTGTGTGATCATGTTCTTAACGCTATCCAAATTTGTGACATCGCATTCTATCAAATGGAAAGAATCTCCGCCAAAATCATCGTCTGAAATATTTGTAAAACTTAAATCTCCTACAGCAACCTTCATTCCGTTTTGTGAGAGATTAAGGGCAATTTCCTTCCCTATTCCGGAAGCGCCTCCTGTCACAAGTGCAACTTTTCCATCTAAATCTAACCAGTTGTTCATATTGACCTCCTAAGTATTTTACTTGGTCAGGATTTCAAGTAAGGCTACTTAGGGTAAAATAGTTATAAAGTGATTTCAGATTTATTATATCACTATAAATTAAATAGTCCACACTTGCATTAGTACAACATTTTCAACTGATACCGGAAAAAGCCGGTATTAATAAATGGCAGTTGTAAAGGTATACTTGATTCAGGGTCAGGATTTCAAGGGGGTAAAAAAGTGGAATTTCCAGCGGATGGAAGAGTTTTAGGGTTGATTCTAAAAATTCAGAACAGAGGCAATATCAGAATTTCTGATTTGGCGGAAGAGTTGAACTTAAGCACTAGGACAATACGAAATTACATCAAAAACATTAATGAAGCGTTGCCTTCCGTTATAGCTCAAGTAGTTAGCTTGAAAGGAGCTGAGGTAGAACTTTGTATTTATGACCATGAAAAGTATGATGAGCTTATGAAGAGAATGAAAGAGCAGTTTACTGAACAGGAAATGATAATTACGCCGGAAGAAAGGATCAAGTATGTTGCAAAAATATTGTTATACTCTAAGGATCCGATCAATATGGACGAATTGTCAGAAAGCATGTTCATAGGCAGAACGACTCTTGTAAACGACATCAAAAAACTAGGCAATGCTTTAACAACCTATAATATGTACATAAAAGGAAAACCAAATACAGGCGTTTGGCTTGAAGGCTCTGAAATAGCAAAAAGACAATTCATAATTGAAGTTTTAAGCAGAGGTTATTACAATATGATTGGCTTGAATAACATCATAAAAGAAGATGAGCCGGGGTT
>CAZOTE010000181.1:0-2052 GCA_964582705.1 uncultured Eubacteriaceae bacterium
CTTATTGAGGTGTTTTTGTTTATTTTGAGCTAGAATGCAATTATGCAAGCTTCTCATCTGAGAAAGAGCTCGCCTTTTTTAGAAAAGAAAGATTAACCAATGCAGACATTGAAAAAGTTACCGAAGATGATGTTAAGTACGCAACTCACGTAAGACAAAATTTGGGATATTTTATTGCGTATGAAAATCTGTTTTCGACCTGGCTAAAAAAAGGCAACGATTTTGACATATCAGATGTCAGGGACGCATTATCTGCGTTTGATCGTAATATTGATGATGTATATAAAAAAGTGTTTGAGAAAATTTTTAATACATTGCAAACAGGTTTATCTAAACTTGGAGAAACTTCACAAGCACAAACGAAAGCTGTAAAAAATCTTCTTAAATTGATAAGAAGAATTCCTATGGACGGAAAGCAAGATTACGATGTTCTTGGGTTTATTTATGAATACTTAATTAGCATGTTTGCAGCCAATGCAGGTAAAAAAGCAGGAGAGTTCTATACCCCTCATGAAGTTTCTGTCTTAATGTCAGAAATAATTGCAGAACATTTAAAGAGTAGAAAGCAAATTAAGATATATGATCCTACATCTGGTTCAGGATCATTATTGATAAATATCGGTAACTCTATTGCTAAATATTTAGGAAAAAACAAGATAGATTATTATGCACAGGAACTTAAGGAAAACACCTATAACCTAACAAGAATGAATTTAGTTATGAGAGGAATTAGACCAGCAAATATCAACGTAAGAAACGGTGATACTTTGGAGGATGATTGGCCGTTTTTTGAGGATAATGATAAAGACAAGACATACAGATTAATACGTGTGGATGGATTGTCAACACTAAATCAGACAATTTTCTTAAGGGTATTTCTTTTAAATTCTACAGGCGTCTGGTAGCCTAGTGTTGAGTGAATTCTTATGTTGTTATACCAATTCACATAATCTGCTAGTTCGATGCTAAGTTCATCTAGCGACTTGAATATATACCGATTTGAAAACTCTGTTTTAAATACTTTGAAAGTGGCTTCAGCAACCGCATTGTCGTATGGACACCCCTTTTGACTCAGAGATCTTTTAATATCAAATGTTTCAATCAACCCTTCAATTACATTATTTTTAAACTCGCTACCACGATCTGTATGGAATATAGAAATATCGTTCAAATTTGCGTTTATCCGTGAGAAAGCTTGATAAACGAGCACTGCATCCTTCTTTGCACCAGCACTATAACCAATAATTTCTCGATTAAATAAGTCAATTAATATGCAAACATAATTCCATTTTCCTGCAACCCTGACATAAGTCAGATCACTTACAACAACTTCTAATTGCTCTCTATTTGTGAAGTCTCGTTTGACTTCGTTAGCAGTTAAATCTTCATTTGAAGGCTTTTTATGAGGCTTGTATTGCGCAATTGTATATGTTGAAACGAGACCATTTTCACGCATAATTCGTCCGATTTTTCGTCTTGAAACGACTTTGCCTTCGTCATTGAGTTTTTTCTTGATCTTACGGGTACCATAATTGTTTCTGCTTTCTTTGAATATTCGTATGATATCTTGGGCTAAAGATTCATCTTTTACTTTGGCTTTTACTTCATAATAATACGTACTTCGAGATATGTTAAGGACGGCACACATTGCTGATATCGAGTATTTGTCTGTGTTTGATTTGATGACTTCTACTTTCGTCCTAGTATCAGCGCTGCTTGCTTTAAAATATCATTTTCCATTTTCAGATGTTCATTTTCTTTGCGAAGCTTGATTAACTCGTTTTCAGCATCACTCCTGTTATCTTTCTCTTTGAAAGAACCCGATTGCTGATGTTGCGTTATCCATCGATCTAACGAAGAGGGGGTAAGCTCATATTCTTTGAGAATCACAGTTTTGGACTTACCATTGAGATATAACTGTACCATTTGATTTTTGAATTCATCTGTGAACTTTCTTCTTGGTCTTTTACTTGGCATTTATGGCCTCCTTAAGGTTATTAGTTTATTCTAATTCACCTTAAGAAATCTGTCCAGTTAAGTATAACCTATCCA
>CAZOTE010000182.1:0-1984 GCA_964582705.1 uncultured Eubacteriaceae bacterium
TATGTGGATACTTTCCAGTGTTTCTTGCTGACCTCTTTCGCTGCAATTGTCGAATGTAACTTCCATGCAGCAAATACCGCCTTTTAGCAATGCATCTGCCAAAGAGGCCATCTGAGTAGGTTTCACTCCCCTGATTATTGCGATGATCTTGTGTTCGTACAATTGTTCTATAGTCTTTTTCATTTTCATCTACCCTTTTGAATTTCACTTCTGATTTTCGCCGCTCTATCCTGAAGCTCGGTTTCCTCTAAGTAATTATCATTACCGGTCAAACTGAAGGGCGCTCCCCAACAATACTCGTCTTTTTTCTTGGGCACTAAGTGATAATGAAGATGCGGAACTCCGTCTCCGTATATCCCGTAGTTCATTTTGTCCGCCTCAAACATATCGTTGATTACCTTTGTAACCAGCGATACTTCCTCAGTAAAGCCAATCAGCTCTTGCTTTCCAAGCTCAAAGAGCTCTCTCTTGTGATCTTTGTAAGCTACTACGCACCTGCCTGGAAAATTCTGATTTCTTATCAAGTAGACATCTGAGTAATCAAGATCAATTACCTTGACCATCAATTCATTTAGCTTGTCTGATTTTTCGCAGTAAAAACAATTCTCCAAATCTACTCCTCCTCTTGCTTATATGTAGTTTTCTCTTTTTCTGAATATATGCTTTATCAACGGAACCACTATAGCCAATGCAGCCAATGTAAGCAAAACTGCAGATATCGGGTTTGTAAAAAACGCTGTATATGAGCCGTTGAACATGGCCATCGATCTTCTAAAGTTGCTCTCTGCCATATTTCCAAGAAGCAATCCAAGTATTATCGGCCCTAGTGGATAGTTCATCTTTCTGAAGAAAAATCCTGCAAAACCGCTTATGGCCATTATCACCACATCAATATATGAAGAGTTCATCGAAAACGCGCCTACAACACAAAATACTATAACAGTCATCCAGATAAGCTCTTTTTTTACATTTAAAATGATGTTGCAATGCTTAGCCGACAACAACCCGATGATCATTATCAATACGTAAGCTACCATCATCAACATTATGAAAGTATGGACAAATGCGGCATTTTCTGAAAACAAGGATGGTCCCGGATCCATTCCGTACATCATCAATGCACCAATCAGAACTGCAGATACTGCTTCTCCAGGAACTCCTAGCGTCATCATCGTAATCAGCGCGCCTCCAAGAGCCGCATTGTTTGAAAGAGAGGTTACAGCTACACCTTCTACTGAACCCTTGCCAAACTCTTCAGGTTTTTTTGAAATTCTCTTGGCCTGATCCCAGCTGATTATTCCGCTGATATCTCCACCGGCTCCAGGTATTATGCCAACAAAAACCGAAATTATCGATGCTATTATAGATCCCGGCATGCAGGCTTTGAACTCTTTCCATGTGGGAAAGATCCTTCCAAGACATGTTATTCTTTCAACTTTTTCCAGATTAGCCCCATCATACATCTGGGTCCAGATTTCACCTAATCCAAACAACCCTATCATAACCGGAATAAACGAAATCCCGTCGAACAACTCTGTAACACCCAATGTGAATCGGGGTGTTGAAAACATTGGATCTGCTCCAACTGTGGATAAAAGAAGACCTAGATACCCTATCATCAATCCCTTTATTATCGACTTCCCTGAGACGCTTACCATCATGGCCAGTCCAAATATCGCTATTGCAAAGTATTCGGTTGGCCCAAACTTCAAGGCAAATCTGGCTAAAGGAAATGCAGCCAAGGCAAGAACCAATGTTCCAAACCATCCGCCAATACAAGAGAAAATCGTATTGAGTCCAAGGGCCAAGCCCGGTTGCCCCTTTTGGGTCATTGCATAGCCGTCAAAGGTGCTTGCTATCGATGCCGGAGTTCCTGGTGTGTTTATAAGTACCGCCGATATGCCTCCTGCGAATATCGCGGAGTTAAATACGCCTATCAGCATTGCAAAACCTTGATCCGGCCTTAGCCAAAACGTAACCGGAG
>CAZOTE010000183.1:0-1970 GCA_964582705.1 uncultured Eubacteriaceae bacterium
ATCTTAACTTTTGCAGCAAAGCAGATAAAAAACACCCTTGAACACACTGGGAATAGTGCGTTTCAAGGGTTTCTTTTTTTACGTTTTTTTGTAGGGTAATAGCCTTATTTTTTTGTCTCTGAAATATTTTTTTTGATTTGTTGTAAAGTTCTAATCTTCGTTGAAAAATCAATGTTTGTAACCATTCCGATGTCTTGTAAAACCTCATCATAATAATCAAACAAATAATAGTTCTGATCTACATTTGTACAGCTGCATTTTTGCAGACTATTAATTATCTTGGTGATGCTATACTTGCCACCTAGCTTGAATTCCAGTATTCTTGCTAACACGAGGGCAATAAAACAAGTCAGGAAATGAGCTTTTACGTGATCTTCAGTCGAGACATAGACAGGTCTTGTTTCTAAATCGCTTTTAGTGACTTTGAATGATTCTTCTATTTTCCATAAGCCACGATAAATATCAATAATTTCACCTGCACTCCTCTTATATTCGCTCGTAACTAAAACATAGTATCCGTCTAATGCTTCTTGCTCTTTAATCTTTTCTTCATCAAGTGCCAAAGCACTTGCATCTGCGATTTCACCAGTCTCTTTCACAAAAGTCAGGTTCTTAACATATCCAGCTGCACCATAAGATGTAGACCGGTTGTAGCTAGAGGGAGATTTTATTAGCTTATTAGCTTTTTCAATAGCTTTAGCTCTATCCATTTTAGCTTTTTTATCATATTTTTCGCTATAGAATATAACCTGCTTAACATCTATTACTTTCTTCTTCTTTTTACCTGAAGTCATCGTTACCCAAATTTCAGAAGGATACAGCCGTTCCTTCCATTTATAATCGCTACCATGCCATTCATAACCAGCGGCATTTGTTATATAGTCTTTTAGCTCCTTATTAGCGCCTCTTGCAGTTTGGCTAAATACAAATCCATCCTTTGCAGAAAGAGTATACTGGATATTATCTCCTGTAGACATTCCTTTATCAGCGACAACGATAACTTTCCCTAGATTAAACTCTTTTTTCATTCTTGAAAAGGTTGGTCTATAAGTTAAGCAATCATTTGTATTGCCTGCATAAAGATCATATGTGATAGGAATACCATTAGTATCCATAAAAAGTCCCATCTGGACAATAGGGTTAGGACGATGTTCTTTAGAAACCCCCTTGCGTCTGAATTCATCTTCTTTATCAGATTCAAAGTAGTAGTTTGTGACATCGTAATAAACGAGACTGGTGTCTCTGTTGTAGTTGTCTTTGATTTTATCATTAATCCATAGTTGCAGTTCATTACCCTTTTGGTTGAAAAAACTTAAAGCGCGATAAATATCATCTAAGGAATAATTGGTTTTCTCAAAGAACGTGTCACGATTATCATAAGTTTGTTTTTTAGAACCTGGATATAAAAGCCTTGAGAAAACTACGAGCTTCATGATGTTGTTCGTGTTGGCTTCAATCTTGGTAGAGCGCTGTCGGTTGATTAAAAACTTGTCTATTTCAAGAGCGTGATAGATTGAACTGAAAGCAGCGTATCCAAAGTTCTTGCGATTGTTGGTATCAAGAGCCAATCTCTCTTCAGCATCAAACAAAATTTGTATGGGTGCTTTCTTGGATAAAGCAACATCATTCATCTCATTAACGACTTGCTTAAAATGAGAAATTGGGTCTTCATACATCTTTTCCAACTCATCAAGGTAGCCAAGGGATTGCACAGTCCTAGACTTTGTTTTCTTGGTTTTCTTATCTCTATAGCTTTCGGCGATTATGAGGTAAACTCTATCTGGATTTTTCTTATTTATTTTCTTTAGATACATAATAACCCTCTTTTCGTATTATATATCAATTATACCATATATTAATACATTTTAACACAAAAATATGAATAAAAAATAAAATAAAAAAAGCCCGAACCAATTCATTTGACTTAGGTTCAGGCTTGCATGTATATTAAGTTGCTGCAAAACTTCGGA
>CAZOTE010000184.1:0-1952 GCA_964582705.1 uncultured Eubacteriaceae bacterium
CCTCATTTCTTCAGATAGAACCTCTAAGGCAGTCTTTTCTTTTGCTATGCTTTTGTATATGGTCTCGCAGTATCTTCGCTCATCCAGATTGACGTATTCCATAGACAAGCCAAGATCCTTGTGCAATATAAGCGATTGCTGAATGTCCAACATGTTGAAGCTCTTATTCATACCTCCCACAAACACCACGGGAAATTCAAGTCCCTTGCTTTTATGTATGCTCATTATCCTGACTACGTCATCCATTGCGCCAAGAACCTTTGCTCCTGTGAGATCCGTCTTTGTGTTTTTTAGCTCTTCTACGAACTTCACGAAGTTGAACAATCCCTTCATGGAAGAATCGGCAAACTCCTTTGCCCTGTCCACTAGCATTCTTATATTCGCTTGTCTTTGCACGCCACCGGGCAGCGCACCCACATATCCATAATAATCAGTTTCCACTAGGATGCTCCATAAAAATCTATCAAGGGGCATCACCCGTGATTGTTTTTTCCATCTGGCAATCACAGACAGCATGCCTTGTGCTTTTTCCTGCAAGGCTTCCTCTGAATTTTCAGATGCCTTTAGCAATGCTTCCACCATGCTCTTGCCTTTTGCCGCTTCTCGAATTGAAATAATCTCATCTATGGTGAATTTAAACACCGGAGACCGCATCACCGACAATAGTGGAATGTCCTGCCTCCTATTGTCTATCACACGCAAAACATCGAGCAAGAGGCTTATCTCCAAGGTATCAAAATATCCAGTTCCGCTCTCCGCATAAACAGGTATGCCATTTTCCATCAGCACCTCCTGATAAATCTGCCCCTTTTTCTTTACCGTTCTGAGCAGGACTACTATATCCCTATAACCTAGTTTTCTATACTCTTGTTTTTTTGCATCAAAAATCTCTGTACCCATCAGACTCTTTATCTTGGAAGCAATGACCTTGGCTTCAAGTTCCTCAAGCTTCATCTCTTCGATCTCTTCCTCTTCTTCACTGTCATCCTTTTCCAAGTCATTGGATATTAGGTATATCTCGGTCTTGTCACATTCCATTTCCGGAAGGATCAATCCTGGATTTAGCTTTTCTTTTTCCGTATAATCCATTTCTCCTACATATGAACACATTGTTCTCTCAAATACATAGTTTATAAAGTCTATGATTGTGCTTCTGCTTCTAAAGTTGGTGTTCAAGTGCAAAAGCTCATTAATGCTTGAATCAGCACTTTCATAAACCAGGCTTTTTTGTATGAACAGCGTAGGATCTGAAAGCCTAAACCTGTATATGCTCTGTTTTACGTCCCCTACTAAAAAAAGATTATTCTCTCTTTGTATGCGAGAAGCAATCACATCCTGGATTTGATTGCTGTCCTGATACTCATCGATGAAGATGTATCTGTATTCTTCCCTTAACTGATTGGCCACTTCATCATTTGCGAGTATTTTCATGCAAAAATGCTCCAAATCGTTAAAATCCATAATTGATTTTTCTCTCTTCATCTTTGAATAAATCTCTTCGAATCTTTCTGCCATTTTTATCAAAAAAGCCGCTCGGGACTTCATCTCATTTAAGTTTTCCACCATCGTCTCGGCATCTTCATACCCGAATTTTTCTATCAATTTCTTTGCTATGTCTTTGGCTTCATCTCTACTCTGTTTTATCTTCTCCTTTAGGTCTGCATCCTCAGTCTTAATGATAAGCCTTGCAAAACCAACCGAGTCCAAAACCTTCCTAAAGGCGCTGAATCCATTTTCCAATGAATTGATTAGAGCTTTAACATTATTTAATTCGTCCTGAACAACAGCAGAAGTCTTTTCGAAGTTATCAGTACCTTTTAAATCTTCTAGGGCACGGGTCAATAAAAGCGCAGCGTGCTCCAGCTTGATTTTTGTGCTCTGAGCAAAAAAGACATAGTAGCTGCCCCGATCAAAGCCTTGCATATCAACTCCAAAGCTATCGACCACTTTCC
>CAZOTE010000185.1:0-1952 GCA_964582705.1 uncultured Eubacteriaceae bacterium
CAAATATAGAGCGGTGCCGTTAAGGTAAACACCAAGCAGGCAAACAAGATTGCCGGGGCACTCCACTCAAATTGACCATGCTTGCGATAATCAAAATATGCCATCCCTAATTTGGCAAAGAAAAACACAGCTAAAATAAGATCGATTGCTGGGAATACCACATTGTTTACCACTGTCTTTATCTGCCCTGAAGCATCTCGCCATGTGCCCTCAATTGCTCCCGCCACATCCCCGGTACCGGCTGCAAAAGCCGTTGTACAGAAAAGCATGGAGAGCACAAGGACACAAGTCAGCATCAAGACTCTTTTTTTGTTTTTTGTCATAGAGACCGCCTTTCTTTCTTTTCATATTTTCAACACAAAATCCCTGCGGATGAGAATAATCATTTCTCGCCCACAGGGATTTCTATTGTTTTCTTTCCTTCTTTTAGGGCTTTAACGGCGCAACATGCCAATCATCCCAAAGTGATCCTCGGATAGTCAGACTATCGGTCAGATTTGCCGAAAGCATCCCAACCGGAGTCCAGCTATCTAGAACCCAGGTATTCGCTTCATAGCTTCCATCCGGCATCCAAACAGGGCTAAAGTGTGTTCTATTCTTATAAGTTGAATAATTGTTTTTCTGAAATTCAAAGCGGGCGGAGCTTCCGCTTTGTACTTGCTCCAGCAGCCTCCAGTAGGTGTCATAGTTAAACTCCGGAAAATAGCTTACAGCATTTTGTGGATTCGTCACTGCAGAGGATTGGTTGCTGCTTACTGAGGCAGATACCTCTTGATTAATTCCATAACCTGATTTCATGATACGACCGTTAGCAGTAGGGTTTTTGCTGTCGCAGCGTATGGTCATATTAGCGGAAAAAGAGGCATGATATTTGTTTAAATCAAATTCCCACCATCCATGATCGCACCAGTATCCATCCTCATCATCTCCGTGCCATGCCCAATATTCCCTCCACCACGGACTCCAAACTGTCCAATCAGCTCTTGTTTTTTCTGCTCTCTGCGGAACAATGTTTTTCTGAAAACTATCGTTTCTATCATCAGCTATAGGGTTAGGCGGGGGATTCTTATTCAAATCTACAATCTTACAATTTATGATACTTTTATCCGTTCCTCCCGGACCTCGTACAGACACATGAATTACCATGTCCTGCTCCGTAGCTGGAGTTTTCCACTTTACCCATGCAAGCTGACTGTCACCGCTCGGATAATAGATATTACCCACGTTATAGGTTGTGCCATTTATTGTGAAGCTTACACGGGTTGGATTGTCGGGATCAGACTGACCTCCGCTTACTCTCACCGATGTGATTACCTCAGTATTTACCCTATATTCATAATCATAGGCGGAAACAACAGGAGGTTCCGGTTGTTCTTGAAAGCGTACAATACCAAGTCCAAGACTGGATTTAATATCTGCATTTGAAGCAGTGCTGGTTTTGCTGCCACTCCATGCCGGATAGCCAAGATCACCTACTTCTAAAAACATGGCAAGGGGCAAGTTTTTGTGTGACAGGGATGTCATTCGTTTTCTAAGCAAACCGCTAACCTGTTCATCGTACAAAGCTGCTTCAGTAGCAGTTGTAGCAATCATCACACCTTCAAATTTATAAAAGGCAAAAGGTTCAAGCAGCAACTTGTAATCCCCACCAATCAACACATCATAGTCCATGCCTGTGTGATTGGAAATTAGTTTTATGGTGTATTCTGAACAAAAATACTTTTTAATTGCATCAATATTGTTGCTGCCGTTAGTGCTTACAATGCGTGGTATTGCCTGGGGAGGGTTTATATATTGATAGCTTCCTTGCTGAGGTGAAAGACCTTTGTCGTTGCTATAGCTTAATTTGCTAACCTTGCCGAAATGAAACAATGTTGAAGGGGGATTTTTATTCGTAAGATCAATAGGGGTAGTAACTACGGCATGATCACTTGATATTACCACAGTCACCC
>CAZOTE010000186.1:0-1946 GCA_964582705.1 uncultured Eubacteriaceae bacterium
CGGGAGTTTGACAGTTTCATCAATAAGAAAGTTCTGAAAGCCTTGACAGGGCTTATTTTTTTTCGTTTTTTATAAAGTTTTGATTGAGTATTATTAGGTATTATGTTATAATATAAGGGAATGGAGGTGTTTTCCTTGAGACTTATGATCTCGAAATCAAAGAACTCCCAATCCTTGTATGTCATCGAATCCATCTACGAGAATAAAAAACATTCTTCTAGAATTGTTGAAAAGCTCGGCACCTATGATGAGCTATTGGAGAAACTGAACGGTCGGGATCCCATTGAGTGGGCCAAGGAATACATCGAAGAGCTCAACCGAAAAGAAAAAGAAAATACGCGAAAGATCATGGTGCCTTATGCACCAAATAAGCTCATAGCTTCTAACGAACAGCGTTTTTACAACGGAGGGTATCTGTTCTTGCAAAAGATCTATCACGAACTGGGGCTTGACAAGATCACCAAGGAGATCTCCAATCGCCACCGCTTCACCTTCGACCTGGACAGCATCCTCTCCCGGCTCCTGTACGCAAGGATCCTGTACCCTTCCTCCAAGCTGGCCACCTATGAGCATGCCCAAAAGTTTTTGGAACCGGCCAACTTCGATCTGCAGCACGTTTATCGGGCCCTGGAAGTCATCGCCCAGGAGACGGATTTCATTCAAGCAGAGCTTTATGCCAACAGTCTGAAAGTGGCCAAAAGAAATGACCAAATCCTCTTCTACGACTGTACCAACTACTTTTTCGAAACCGAACAGGAAGAGGGTCTCAAGCAATACGGCTACTCCAAGGAGCACCGCCCCAACCCCATCGTACAAATGGGTCTGTTCATGGATGGAGACGGCATTCCTCTAGCTTTTGGTATCAACAAGGGAAACACCAATGAGCAGACCACCCTGATCCCTTTGGAAGAGAAGATCCTCAAAGACTTTGACCACTCGAAGTTCATCGTATGCACCGATGCCGGCCTGTCCTCTTATGACAACCGAAAGTTCAATGACATGGGCAATCGTGCGTTTATCACCACCCAGTCCGTCAAGATGCTGAAAAAGCACCTGAAGGAGTGGGCTTTGGATCCCACCGGCTGGCAGCTTCCTGGAAGCAGGAAACTCCATGATCTTCGGGAGATCGATGAAGACCTATTTAGCGAGAGCACCTTCTACAAGGAGCGATGGATCAAAGAAAAGGGCTTGGAGCAAAAACTCATCATCACCTTCTCCTTGAAATACCGCAACTACCAAAGAACCATTCGCAGTGCGCAGATACAGCGAGCCCAGAAAACCATCGACACCAGACCGGGCAAGCTCAAAAAAGCAGGACCCAATGACTACAAACGATTCATCAAGACGACTTCCTGTACGCCCGAAGGAGAAGTGGCCGAAAGAGACTTGTTTTCTGTCGATGAAACGATAATCGAAGCGGAAGAGCTGTATGATGGTTTCTATGGAGTTTGTACCAACCTGGAGGACGAAGCGGCAGAGATCATCAAGATCAACAAGAGACGGTGGAAGATCGAAGAATGTTTTCGGATCATGAAAAGCGAGTTCAAGGCCAGACCGGTCTATCTGAGTCGGGATGATCGGATCAAGGCCCATTTCACCACCTGTTTCATGTCCTTGATCATCTACAGATTCTTGGAGAAACGACTTGAAGGGAATTTTACCTGCAGTGAGATCACCACCGGATTAAGAGAGATGAACTTCCTCGAGATCGATAAAGAGGGTTACGTCCCCACCTACACCCGAACCGATTTTACCGATGCCTTGCATGAATCCTTCGGCTTTCGCACGGATTATCAGATCGTGAAGACCTCTGAGATGAAAAAAATCTTCAAACTGACGAAAAAGTAAAAACATTACTCACTTTTTAAAACAGACAAAAGCTCGGAACCCATTGATACACAAGGGTTTCCGAGCTTCATTTGCTCTCTAACTGTCAAAGACGGGAT
>CAZOTE010000187.1:0-1926 GCA_964582705.1 uncultured Eubacteriaceae bacterium
GAGGCATCCTAAGGCCATCATCTTACGTAGACAGGCTGAGGGAGATATTTTCGGATTTAGCCATAGGCTTTGATTATGGGGAGGAGAAGGATCTAATCTCGAACCCGAGCGGCACATTGAGGCATCTGATCAGCTACTACAGAAAAGGAATTGACGAATACGAGTCAATCGATAATTTGTGGTGGAATGGTGCTTACAGGTGGTATGCGAACCAAAGGGATTGGAAAGATAAGATGGATAGCCTAAAAAGAGCGATGACTTATGCAAACAAGCCGTCGCCTTTGACAAAGGAGCAGTTGAAAAAGCTTTACGGACAAAAGATAAGAAACAGTGTCACAGGACTGGAGACATTTGGACAATGTCCATTTAAGTACTTCGTGAGATATGGGCTTAAGCCAAGGGAGAGAAGAGTCTATGAAGTATCTATGCCGGACATAGGGCAACTGTTGCACGATGCCATAAAAAGCTATGGAGAAATCTTGGAAAAGGAAGGTCTCCGGTGGATAGATGTAGATGAAGACCGGATAATCAAGGTGTGCACTGAGCTGGTGGATGAAACCACACAAAGGTACAAGGAGGGAGTGTTTCTAAGCAAGGGAAGGTACAAGTACCTCGCCCAATATCTTAAAAGGCTCCTGGTGAGAGCTGTGATGACGCTTACTTATCACATGTCAAGGGGAGAGTTTGATATTTACAAAAGCGAGATAGGGTTTGGAGAAAAGCAAGAGCTTCCTCCTTTGGTGTTCAAACTGAGCGAAGAAATGGATATGATATTGGAAGGTAGGATAGACAGGGTAGATGTTTTTGAGGATGAGGACAAGATATACCTTAAGGTTATAGACTACAAAACCGGGGAAAAAACATTGGAGTTAAAAGAAATATATTACGGATTATCCCTTCAGCTGCTCATTTATATGAGCGCGTGCCTTGCTAAATACGACAATGCGGAGCCGGCAGGCGTTTTCTATTTCAAGCTGGATGATCCTTTGGTCGCCGGATCTAAAAAGGACATAAAAAACATAGGGACTAAAATCAATAAGATATTAAAGCTTAAGGGCTTGATAAGAAAGGATCCCAAGATATTATACGCTTTGGACAGAAATGCAGGTGATTCCGAGGTGATTAACTGCAAAATCACAAAAGACGGTAAAATCCACGCAAATACGAAAGGAATGGTTGAGGAGCAGGTATTTGAGATGCTGTTGGATTACTCCGTAGAGGCGGCGAAGCGAATGGGGGAAAAGATTGCAGCGGGAAAAATAGACATAGAGCCTGTTAAATCCGGTGCAAGAGAGGCGTGCCTGTTCTGTGATTATAAGAATATATGTCAATTCGACAGAAAATTCATCGGCAATAGAATGAGATATAAAAAATCTCTAAGCGACAAGGAGGTAATTGAAAAGCTATTGGGGGGTGAGAAAGATGGCTGATTGGACGAAAGCACAAGAAAGAGCCATAGAATCCAGGGAGAAAAGTCTTCTAGTTTCTGCGGCGGCAGGCTCGGGCAAAACGGCGGTTTTAGTCGAAAGGATAATAAGGCTGGTTGTAGATGACCGCGTGAATGTGGAGAAGCTTTTAGTGGTCACCTTCACGAAGGCGGCTGCTGAAGAGATGAAGCAGCGAATAAGTTCGACGCTTATAAAAAAAATGTCCAAGGCTACAGGAGAGGAACGGGGATTTATCAACAGGCAGATTAATGCCCTTCCATTTGCCTCCATAAGCACAATCCATTCCTTTTGCTCCAGCGTGGTTAGAAGGTATTACCATGTAATTGATATCGATCCTGCCTTGAAGGTAGGCAATGAGACGGTACTTCTGATACTGAGACAAAGAGCCATGGAAGAGCTCTTCGAACAGGAATATGAACAAGAGGATGAAGAATTCATCAAGTTGATGGAGAGCTTTGGAAATGAACGAAGAGACGAT
>CAZOTE010000188.1:0-1906 GCA_964582705.1 uncultured Eubacteriaceae bacterium
GGAATACATAGACACCCTCCTAAACTATTTTGTCCAAGATTTTGTCCGCATGCCCTTATTATTGCAGTTCTAGATTACCATAAACATATCTTGCTACTATCAATAAAAATTCCAATCTCAGGTATAGTCTATCAAAACATTATTAAAATAGTGCTTATTCTATTAATTATTTTTTACACTAAATTTTAACATTATTATTGACTTATTTTTGCATATATGATATTAATATATTAATATTTAATGTGTTTTTACTTCTATCAAAAAACAAGCAATCTGGTAATATGTCAAGCGCTGAATCAAAAGAAACTTTAGTGGAATGAATAAAAAAGCGCATGATAAATAGACCTCGAGATTTCAAAGAAAAAATCAAGGCAATATTGAAGCTTTGATAGAAGCCATTGTATTCAGGTATATGACGAACAACACTTCCTGTAGCTTCTATCAGGTAATAACGGAGATATTTGTTGCCGGCCTTGCTCATCCGCGTGTCCTCGGAATGAAAGTCACCAGACTGGTTTTCGTTCCACACGATGCCTGCATATTTAGCAAGTGACGAGTGATTGTCAAAAGCATGTATGCTACCGATTTCAGCAAGAATGCCAGAAGCAAAAACCGGACCAACGCCAGGTATGGATCTCAAGCAAAGGTATTCTGATGGATTAAGCCCAGAAACTGTTATTTCAATAGCCTTGTCAATGGACTTGATTTCCGCCTCGAAAGCTTTTAAGCAGTTGAGTGAAGAGGCAATTGCAATAGTCAAAGGCTCGTAAAGGCACTTATCCAAGCGATATGAATTTCTAGCAGCTGCTTGTAAGATGGAAGCCACCTCTTGGGGATTGTTGAAGCGATTTTTTCCTTTTTCACAAATAAAAGCAATGAGCTCTTCTATGGATGCTTCTGCGATTTGTTCATTAGAGAGAAAATCGGTCAAAACGGCAGAAGCCGTGGCCCCATATTTGTTTGAGAAAAGATGGTCATTTTTCGTCAGGGTGGCAAATTCACTAAATTTGAGAAATACATTGGAGAGCATGTACGTTTTTTCTCTAGTCAAGCATTCGATTAAATGGAGGCGATGCCTGGTCAGTCGTTGTAGGGCAAGAAACTGAGAACCGCGCCAAGGCTCAGAAGTGATTCTTCCAACTCGGGCAAAATCGGCAATGACAAAGGCATCAATAGGGTCCTTTTTGCCCATGCCAATAAAAGACTTCTTGTAATTGGCAATCATCTTCGGATTGAGACAGTAAACATAGGTATTATATGGAGCCAAAAGAGCGCAAGAAGATAGAAAATTGGCAATATGTATCCCATAAAAAGAAGTGGCCTCTAAAGCGATAACGACGCGAGTGAAATTGCAACTAGACAGCAAGGCAGAAAGTTTATCCGCAATTTCATCAGCGCCGGGCTGAGAATTGGCAACGGCAAATTCTAATAATCTGTCCTGCTCGAAATTCAAGGCACAAATTACGTTTTCACGGGCAGATACATCGATGCCCACAAACAAAGTAGACAAATACTCTGATTTTTTCATAGTATCACCACCTTTCGTGATAGGGATGAGGAATTAGAGAAAGAATATCCTAATCTTAAGCACTGACTGAAACCTCGCATAATAAGCATTCAACCAACAGAAATACCTTGCTGGGGGCTACTGGAGGTGATGCAACATCTGAGTAAGCAGCATTTGATACTTAAGTTAGGGAGCAAGCTTATGCAGCAACAGCATACGCTTTGCAAGGAGGAAAAGCTCAAACCTTCGCTAATAATCTATATGGTTATTGTAGCATTAGGATATTCTTTAACCAAAATAAATAAGAATATAGCTGTGATTATTAGCTATACTCTTATAATACGAGGAGTTTATGTATGATAGTTAGTAGTAGATTAAAAAAGATCCATTTAATTATTG
>CAZOTE010000189.1:0-1905 GCA_964582705.1 uncultured Eubacteriaceae bacterium
GTCGCGATAAACAATATCTTAGGAAAGAAAGACATTATGAGATGCCAGGCCGTACCTTCTGTTATTTATACGCATCCTGAGGTTGCAAGCGTAGGGGAGACTGAAAGCACAGCGAAAGATAAGGGACTGGATTTTACAGTCAAAAAGATTTCCAATAATTACAGCGGACGATATATGGCGGAAAATGAACGGGGAGACGGCATAACCAAGATCTTGATAGATAATGAGTACGACAGGATAATAGGAGTTCAAATCATAGGTAGCTATGCATCGGAAATAATATACGGAGCAGGACTGATGATAGAGACGGAACTTCCGGTAGGAGATATAAAAGAGCTGGTATTTCCCCATCCTACGGTTAGCGAAGTCATCAGGGAAGCACTTTTTAGTTAAATAAAGGAGGATAATAATGACAAAGAGCATATTTATAAATCCAAAGGAAATAAGAAAACCCGGACAGCTTGAGTTTAAGCCAATTATGTTAAATCAGTATCAAAAAAAGGTATCAGACGTAAAAGATGAATTTTCAAAAGAAGAACTCGTCAAAATGTACCGTGACATGACAATGATCAGGGAATTTGAAACAATGATCCAGGATTTACGATCTACAGGAGCTTACGAAGGAATCAAATATGACTATTCAGGTCCAGCGCATCTTTACATAGGCCAGGAAGCTACTGCGGTGGGACAGGCATTTACCCTTGATAAAAACGATTTGGTTTTTGGAACCCATAGAAGCCACGGTGAGCTTATAGCAAAGGGAATGAGCGCCCTTGAAAAATTAAGTGACGACGAGCTCGTAAAAATAATGGAAGAGTCGAGTGGCGGTGACCAGCTTAAAGTTGTGGAAAAGGATTTTGAGGGAAGCGTAAAGGACTTGGCTGCAAAGTTCTACATGTACGGAATCACAGCTGAAATATTCGGCAGAAAAAACGGATTTGCACAGGGACTTGGAAACTCTATGCATGCGTTTTTCATACCATTTGGAGTATATCCAAACAACGCCATAGTAGGGGGCAGTGCTCCTGTTGCATTGGGAGCAGCCCTTTACAAGAAGATAAACAAGCAAAGTGGCATAGTAATAGCAAATGCAGGCGATGGATCATTGGGATGCGGCCCTGTCTGGGAGTCCATGAGCATGGCTGGAATGGATCAGCTTAAAGTGCTATGGGATGAAGCCCATAAAGGTGGTCTTCCTATCGTATTTAACTTCAACAACAATGGATACGGCATGGGAGGGCAAACCGTTGGTGAAACCATGGCTTACCAGACACTTGCAAGAGTAGGAGCAGGAATAAATCCTGAACAGATGCATGCAGAGAGAATCGATGGGTACAATCCATTGGCGATAATAGATGCTCTTAAGAGAAAAAGAGAGATACTAAAAAAGGGAGATGGCCCGGTTCTTTTAGATGTAGTTACCTACAGGCTCTGTGGACACTCCACATCCGACACAGGCCCTTACAGGTCAAAAGAGGAGCTGGAAGCATGGACGTCTATGGATTCCATGAAGGATTTCAAAGCCCAGTTGATAGAAGCAAGGGTGGCCACTGAAGAGGAGCTTGCAGCGGTTGAACAAAACACTAAAAAACTTATCGTTGACGTATTCAAGCTGACTATAGATGATGAAGTTTCGCCAAGAATGGACATATTTGCCCAACCTGATTCCATCGAAAAGTACATGTTTTCCAATGAGAAAAAGGAAAAGATGGCAGAGGGTGAACCTGATGTTCTTGCGCCTAAGGAAGAAAACTCGAGAATACAGAGAATGGCAAAAAAAGAACGTGTGGGCATGAAAGACGGAAAGCCCGTTCCTTCGGTTAAAGTGGTCCAGTTTAGAGACGCAGTGTTCGAATCGCTAATGGATAAGTTCTATACCGACCCGACCCTAATAAGCTTTGGAGA
>CAZOTE010000190.1:0-1898 GCA_964582705.1 uncultured Eubacteriaceae bacterium
ACCTGACTTTGGTATCAGACGTTAAAAAATGGTGCTAACTGAATAATAATTGATAGGCTGTTGCATTTCTGCAACAGCCATTTTGATATCCAATAATAAGAATCATAGCTTGTGATTAAACATAGAGTTTATTTGTGTCTCTGTCAGAAAATAATTGGTCACTGGAAGATTGAATGTTTGTGAGAGATCATTGATAAAATCTGAGTAAGTTGTTGTATTAATATATTTGCTTTCAGCTTTGGTAGCTTTGAAATTCTTTATAAAGTTAAAAATTTCCGAAGTGGAGTATCTATTATCTAGAACCTTGAACTGAAGAATTCTTTCTAGAAGCACGGCAATATAACATATGAGAAAATGTCCCTTTATGCTATCTTCTTTTTGAAGAAATACAGGACGCGCATCAAGATCGGATTTCATTATTTTAAAGGATTCCTCGATTCTCCAGAGATTATGATAAGTAGTATATATGTCTTGGTCAGACATTTCGATTTCAGATGTTACAAGAAGGTTATAGCCTGCAAACCGCAAGTCTTTATCAATGGCATCTTGATTAATGCTTACAGAAGCCTTTACCCCTTTACTATCAGTGAAATTTACGTATTTTCCACTTTCTCCGTAATCATTTTTCTTTGCCTGAGACAATGTCAGGGATTTTGCTTTTTCAACCATCCTGTTAATTTCGTATCTTTTTTTTGCAGCAAGAGTAGGATTGTAAGTAAGTAATCTTTTTTCTGTAAGATTAACCGTAACTTTTTTGTCACCGTGTTCTATGTTATAGGGGAACTTATCTATACATGATTTGTAACGATACAAAACTTTGCCACTTTGGTCTTTTACCTCAGTAAAGTCCTGATCAAGAAGAACCCACACTTTTTCCTTTTCAGGAAGTCCTCTTACAGATTTCGAAAATAGGTAGCCATCGCCATTTGTTTTCGAAAAGGCAATGTTTTGGGCGCAGTTGAGCCCTTTATCTGCTACATGAATAGTCTTTCCGGTGATATTGTTTTGTTTTTTCAAATGATTGATTACATCTCTAATGACCGGTTTTTCGGATTCATTGCCTGGATACACCTTCATTCCAATAGGTATCTGATGAGCGTCTAATAGAAGCCCCAGTCCTACAATGGGATCTTTTTTGTTTTCTTTGCTTGGACCTTTTCTTCTGAAATCATCCTCTCTATCAATTTCGAAATAGAAGTTTGTACAGTCAAAGTAGGTCTTTGAAGTGTCAACGCCATAGACATCTTCTACTTGTGCAGTAAATAGCTCTATGAATTTTTCGTAGTTGCTGCCAAGAAAAGATAGTCCGTCAAGAAGCTGATCGTAAGAGTAGTCATAGGAATGATAAAGGTTGGGCAACACATCGTGAAAAGTTCTACTCTTGCTGCATGGATGAACGCTTCTGGCATATGAAAGAGATGAAATCAGATCAAAAAGATCATATGCGAAAGAATTAGTCAGCTTAAAATAGTCAACATATTTTTTGATGTTAAGCTTGTCCATGATGCTTTTCAATGGGAAGTATCCAAGATAAAGATTAGGAGACTTGTCGGATATTTTTCTGATGCCTACTTCTTTTTTTGCTTTATTGAGGGCGTCAACTTCTTTTTGGAAATGAGCAATGGGATCATCGATACCATTTTTCAAGTGAGTCTCGACTGATCCTAGAGATTTGTAGCACTTATGGGCTGTGCCTTTTTTATCATGGTTATAGAAGCTTTCGTAAATAGCAAGATAAGTTCTGTTTTTTTGTTTGGTTTTTTTAAGGAAATAAGCCATAGAAAACACCTCCATAAACTAGCACCACTAACACCATTATTATATCACGAAAAAAATATTTTTGCAAGGGTTTTAAGCAACAAAAAAAGCCTTGTTTTAAAGGCTTTATACGCATTTTA
>CAZOTE010000191.1:0-1889 GCA_964582705.1 uncultured Eubacteriaceae bacterium
TATGTGTGCCAGGCATGGCACTAATCTAGCTAGTGAAAGTCTAGCCACGGGTATTTACCGCCAAGTGTAGCGAACCACAAGTTGGTATCAGTAATGGTATAGATGAAAGAAGTGGTGTAGCAAAATTCTTGAGCCTACGAACAGAAACTTGATAAGGCGATTAGGTGGGTGAGGTTGCATAACAAACTAAAGCCCAAAAGGTAAACGTAAACCGAAATTGTAAATCAAGAGGTTGTGGAATGAAAGATTAGTGTCTTACCCTGGGAGACCCTACCCACATATCATAGATATGGTCGAAAAAGGTTTGGGGAGGGAGTCAGATGAAGTCATAGTAGGTGTAATAACCGAAGGACTGAAACGATTTATAGTACAAATCGTTATTTTAAAATAATGCATTAGCTAGGAATCAGAGGGACAAGAAAAGTAGGAACGTAACCGAGGGATATTGTCTGTATCTAGAGGAGCGATATGTATGAATTTTGTAATAAACAGAGGAGTAACAACAATGAACTTAATTGAAGTGATTACGTCAAAAGAGAACTTAAACAGAGCGTACAAAAAGGTTGTAGGGAATAAAGGTGCGAGTGGAATTGATGGTATAACGGTAGAGGAGTTAGGAGATTACATAAGGTCCAACAAAGAGGATATTGTGGATTCTATCAGAAATAGGAAGTACTTTCCAAAGCCAGTACGAAGAGTATATATACCCAAAAGTAATGGGAAAGTGAGACCACTAGGAATTCCAACTGCCCTTGATAGAACAATACAACAAGCAATTGCACAACCAATATCTGATATTTATGAAGAGATATTTAGCGAATACAGCTATGGATTTCGACCCAATAGAAGTTGTCATGATGCGATAGGGCAAGCTTTAGCCTATTTAAATGATGATTATGAATGGGTAATAGATATTGATATTGAACAGTTCTTTGATAAAGTAAATCATGATAAATTAATTCAAATTCTTAGAGAGCAAGTAAATGACAGTGCGACATTAAACCTAATACGTAAATACCTTAAAGCAGGAGTAATGGAGCAAGGAATAGTAAAGGCAACAAAGACAGGAGTGCCACAGGGTGGACCGCTATCCGTTGTATTATCCAACATCTATCTAGATAAGTTAGATAAAGAATTAGAGCAACGAGGACTGCGTTTTGTAAGATACGCAGACGATGTGCTCATATTCACAAAAAGCGAGATGGCTGCAAATCGAGTCATGAAGTCCATTAGTAATTGGATTGAAAGAAAATTATTTCTTAAAGTAAATGCAACAAAATCAAAAGTAGTCAGACCAACAAGGAGTAAATATCTAGGGTTCACGTTTTTAAAACATGGGGGACAATGGAAAGTAAAACCCACAACAGAAAAGAAGAAAGCCTTATATAAAAAGATGAGTGAATTCCTAAAAAGAGGTAAAGCAGTATCCCGTTCCTTAGTAGTAACAATGAAAAGGGTAAATCAAATGGTTGTTGGTTGGATTAATTACTTTAGAATTGGAATGATGAAAGGATTCATGGAAGAGTTTGGAGCATGGTTAAGACATAAAATAAGGGCGATTCTTATGAAACAATGGAAGATACCTAAGACAATCTATAGAAATTTGACCTATCTAAATAAGAAATATAATAATGGGTTCAATCATGAAGCGATTTATAAAGTTGCAAACTCAAGACTTGGGTGGTACAAAAGAAGTGGGATGAATGTAGTGAATTTTATATTAAGTCCAAAGTTACTTGAAACAAAAATAAAGGACGGAGCATGTTTGCTCAATCCTTTACAATACTATCTAAGAAGTGTTGGAATATAAGTTGTAGAGCCGTATACGAGACCCGTACGTACGGTTCAATGAGAGGGAAGTAATACTGGCTATTATTTCTCTACTCTAT
>CAZOTE010000192.1:0-1877 GCA_964582705.1 uncultured Eubacteriaceae bacterium
ATGAAATGCGTGAAGAAGAATCAGGCGATGAAGGGCTACTTGTAAATGCCTTGAATGAAAAAGGTGACGGTATTCCTAAAGCAAATCTTATTAAGCAGATTAAGGAACTTGAAAGTAAAAAGACTTCCCCAGTAATGAGCGATATCACAAAGCTTATTGAATTATTCGACGCAGGAAATATTTCTGAGATGGAGAAAATAGTCAAAGCCAATAGTGAGTTAAAGGCTTATGAACTTAGAAATAAGAATGGTTCATTTGGTAAGGCTAAGTTAAAAACGGCATTAAAAGAGGCAAACAACAATGCAGTAATGCCTAAACTTTATGTAGATGAATATAACGCTTTACTTGCATATCAAGCTAAAATAACAGAAAAAGAAGAAGTAGATAAGGCAATTAAAGAGGCTCAAAAGACCCTTGATGATTTAGTGCTTGCTAAATATGGTCAGCTAACAATAGACGAAGTCAAGCACTTGTTATTTGAAAAGAAGTGGATGGCAAGGCTTGAGAGCGATATTACAGACGCTATTGAACAGGTGTTAAATGCTCTTGGGTCAAGAGTGGTCTTAATTGCAAAACGTTATGAGCATACTTTAGGTGTGATTGAGAAAAAGACGGCTCAGTCTAAAGAAAAGGTGAAGTCTGCTTTGGAAAGGATGGGGTACACATGGTAACTTATCCTGGAGATGTAATTGAGTACAGCGAAATTAAAAACATATATAAGCGTGTTAAAGGAACTCCTATAACAGCAGAAAAAATGCATAAAATCAAATCCACTACTGGAGATGTTAGAGTTTTTGCTGGAGGAGCAACAGCAATTAAAGCAAATATATCAGATTTGCCAAACGCAAACATTATAAATGTTCCTGTAGTAATTGTTCAGTCTAGAGGAGTAATAGATTTTATATATTGCGATGAACCTTGTACTTTTAAGAATGAGATGTGGGGTTATACATCATCTGATACAAGTGCAGTGAAATTTCTGTTTTACTATTTAAAACATAATGTTGGTTATTTTAGAAATGCTGGTAATGGAAGGAGTTCTTTTTCACAGATATCATTGCCTGTTACTGAAGAGTACAAAATCCCATTGATTCCTTCTAAAGAACAACAAGCCATCGCCTCAGTTTTATCTGATTTTGACGAGCATATCGCCAATCTAACCGAACTAATTGAGAAGAAAAAAGCAATTCGTGATGGTGCTTTGGAGGATTTGCTTAGTGGCAGGACTAGGCTTGATGGCTTTGATGGTGAGTGGGAAGAAAAGAGTTTTAAGGATTTAGGTGATATCTTAACGGGTTTAACATATAGTCCTGATAACATAAGACCTTCCGGCAAGTTAGTAATTAGGTCTTCTAATGTACAAGATGATAGATTGTCTTTTGAAGATAACGTATTCGTAGATAGGACATGCGTTATTTCCGAAGATATAAAAAAAGGCGATATTATTATCTGTGTAAGAAATGGAAGTGCTTCTTTGATTGGGAAAAGTGCATATGCAAGTTCAGACTTAGATGCCACATTTGGTGCATTTATGTCCAACTTTAGGTGTAAAAACCATGATAGCTCTGGATTTGTTTATTATTTTACTAAAAGTGCAATGTTCAAAAATTTTGTTAAGCAAATTTTAGGAGCCACAATTAATCAGATAACTAAAACCGACTTGAAAAGAGTAACATTAAACATTCCTGTTGATATTGAAGAACAACAAGCCATCGCTTCAGTTCTCACAGCAATTGATGAAGAAATCGAATCTCTTGAGACAGAAAAAGCAAAGATAATGCAAATTAGAGAAGGTGCAATGGATGATCTTTTAACAGGTCGTGTGCGTCTGAAAGTATAAGGGGGTTAAGTTTATGTCTGTTGATTTAGAAAGAAAA
>CAZOTE010000193.1:0-1876 GCA_964582705.1 uncultured Eubacteriaceae bacterium
TATTGGGTTTGATCCACAGGATCGGGAGGAGACGAGCTTCACCTCGAACTTTACTAAGGAAGATTATTTGAAGGCCCTTGACAAAATCCATGAATATATCAGACAGGGAGATATATACCAGACCAACTTGACTCAGAGATTTACAGCTGACCTTAAGACTACTCCGGAAAAACTCTACAAGGTACTTAGAAAAGTCAATCCCGCGCCGTTTGCTTCATTCATACCCATGGATGAAGGGGTTATTGTCAGCAGCTCCCCTGAACGCTTTATGAGATTGACGGGAAAAAATGCGGAGACTAGACCTATAAAGGGTACCCTTCCCAGAGGCAAGACGGCTGCTGAAGATGAGGTGAATAAAAAAGCCTTGTCGGAAAGCGAAAAGGATAAGGCGGAGCTGCTGATGATAGTAGATTTAGAGCGAAACGATCTAGGAAGAGTCGCAAAGACAGGGAGCGTAGAGGTGACGGAGCTTTACAAGATAGAAACCTACCCGACCGTATTCCATCTTGTATCTACGGTTAAGGCTGAATTAAAAGAACAAGCCCGGGCTGTGGATTTAGTAAAGGCAACCTTTCCGGGGGGATCCATCACGGGGGCACCCAAGATAAGGGCTATGGAAATAATAGACGAGCTGGAGCCTACGGAGAGAAACATATACACCGGATCCATAGGATATTTGGATTTTAATGGAGACATGGATTTAAATATTGTCATAAGAACTATATTGTGCAAGGACAAAAAAGCGTACTTTCAAGCAGGTGGCGGAATAGTTTGGGATTCTGACAACGAGCTTGAGTATGAAGAGACATACCATAAGGCGGCTGCTTTGATGAAAAGCATTGAAATAGCAAACAAGTTGGGTGATTAAATGGATTGGGTATTAATAAACGGAAACTTGCTCCAAATGGACGAGGCAAAAATACCTGTGGCATCGCCGGGAGTTATGTACGGATGGGGCGTTTTTGAAACATTGAAGTATACGGAACAAAAGCTTGAGATGTTCTCTGCTCATATGGATAGGCTTCGAGAGGGTGCCGGCGTCATCGGGATGGAAATAAACCTTTCCGACGCTGAGATTGAAGGATGCTGTATGAAGCTTATGGATTTATACCATGAAGCTAGCGGAGTGATTAAGATTTCGGCTGTGAAAGATGTGAATGAAACTTGCGTGGCCATAAGCAGGAGAAAGTTCACATATTCTGCAGATAAGTACGTCAGGGGCTTTTCAGTAGTAGTATCAGATGTTGCAAGAAACCACACCAGCAATTTAGTTAGGGTCAAAAGCGACAACTATTTAGAAAATATGATAGAGCTTGAAAAAGCGAAACTGTCCGGATTCGACGAAGCGCTGTTTTTCAACACAGAGGGATATCTGGCAGAAGGATCATTTACAAACGTATTCTGTTTTAAAGGTCAAACTTTATTTACACCGGATGATGATTGTGGAATTCTAAGCGGGATAATGCGAAAAGTTGTCATAGATATAGCTTTGGAAGCTGGTCTTAAGATAGAGAAAGGCAAGATGACAAAAGAAGAATTTTATGACATCCAAGAAATATTTCTCACTAATTCCCTCTTGGGAATCATGCCCGTGTGTAGGGTAGGAGATAATCTGAGAGATTTTTTTGGTCAGGGAACAAGGATGCTTTATGAAAAATTGAAAAACACCGATCTGACAAATAGGAGGTAAGGGTTATGGATAAAGAAAGAATAGAAAAAGCGGTTAGGGAGATACTCTTTGCAGTGGGAGAAAATCCCGACAGAGAGGGACTCGTCGACACCCCGAAGCGAATAGCCAAAATGTATGAAGAGATTTTTTCAGGGTTAAATGAAAATCCGGCAGACCATCTGGAGATATACTTTCAGCAGGAAAAGT
>CAZOTE010000194.1:0-1870 GCA_964582705.1 uncultured Eubacteriaceae bacterium
TCTAGTTTTTTTTAATAGGTTTGGTAGAGGAAAGACAACTAAAAATCATATCCATCACTTCCGGTACAATATCCATTAAAGGAAACTCCGAAAAACTATCCAGCCAATCTTCCGGAGGAGGTAGATTTGGTTCGGCAGTCTTTGCCAGTGTCCAGACCAAATTGTAGAACACTTCCAAATCCAAGGCTTCAATATCCTTTAGCTTGCTGTTTTCCACATCGATGGCTTCCTGCAGTCGAAAGATATCTTTTAGGGCATCTCTACCAAATTGCGACTTGTATTTTAGAAGAAAGGCTCCAGTGGATTTAAACTTGACCTGTCTGCCATCAATCGTTAGTATTTTCTCCAAGGCTTAGACACCTACCTCTTCATAAACATACACCGCATCAAACCAGGCATCATATGCAGAAGTTCCCGCATCTGCCTTGGCTTTCACATAACCGGTATCCAGTGAAGGGGATGCCGTAATATTCATAGTTTCTGTCTTTACTTCGATGTTTTGGCCCTTGGTGGAACTTTCCATGCCCGGTCTGCCAACGGCTACGTTATAAAAGATGTGGCGGGTAGCGTTTTGATCCCCATTAAACTCAAACAATAGGGCGATGTCTTTTGCTGTAGCATCACTAGCCTCAAACAACACGCCATTGGCATCCTCTTTGTAACCTAGTACATCCTTTTTAAAGCTATCTGGAACAAGTGCTACTTCCAACGTTCCCTCATACCCTTGGTTGGCTGTGGCCACAAAATAGGCAGCATCATCGGCAAAGAACTCTGTTTTTTCACCCTTTGGTGGAGCTGACAATGTCACGGCTCCTGGAATACGCTTTGGTGTTCCATAGCTCACTGCTCCGGTGTCTGTGTTAACTGTGATTACTGTATAATGAACATTTTTAAGACCATATTTCACTTTATTTCCCATCTATGTTTCACCTTCCTTATACTAATATTTCGTAGACAATCTGATACAGCTCTTCTGTTTCCAGAAATATTTCAGATTTTTCATAGAAGATATCTGCACCATCCAAAGCATCCTCTATTTTCTTTTCAGCTTCCGGTTGCTTGCTTTTGGTATATAGCTCCACTTGAAAGCGATTGAATTTTGCCAGTACTTTGTTATCTGCTCCAAAATGATTGGAACGGGTAAAGAGATACACAATATATGGCGGCGGGGGAGGTTTTTTGAAATGGTGATAGACAACAGGGTAGCCTGTGCTTTCCAATAATCCAGCCAAATTTTTATACTCCATGTCTGATAGCCTCCTCCACCACTCTTACAAAGTCATCTGCTGTTTCTTCTTCTACCGGAGCAATATGCGTCTTGCCTTCCACTCGTCCGCCACCGGCTTTGGCATGGCCAAATTCCAACAGATGTGTGAGCCAGTAATGTTTTCCGTTGTATACCACATGTCGATCCGGCTCTCCATGAAACTTCTCGGTATTCACCTTCCAGCTTCTAGCATACTTGCCGGTCTTTTTTGGACTTCTTGCCTTTAGCTTTGTGACCGCTTTTTTAGCTGTAGCGGCTGATTTTTCATTTAGCACGTCCACAATATCCTGGGAATATTCTGATAGACCCTTGGCTATTTCGGATGCCAACTCGTCAATCTGAATGTTCATGGTTTGTCACCTCCAAGGCCTTAATCTCCATGTGCCTCTTCTCGTACTTGATATGGTCAATAAAGATAATGTTATAAATCTTGTCTTGAAAAACGATCCTCATGCTTTCATCAATGTCTGCTAAGGCTCTTACAATAAATTTAATTATCTTTTCTTTTTGCACTGCTGCCGCTTCAAAGTACTCCTTGCCATGAAGGTTTGACACATGAGACCAGACGCTTTTGTGATTTTGCCAGCTTTGAGTCTCCACTCG
>CAZOTE010000195.1:0-1858 GCA_964582705.1 uncultured Eubacteriaceae bacterium
ATTGCAGAGCTATCTTTGGCTTCATTAATCATGACCGCATTTATCAAAATATGCTTATTTGGAATCGTATCTGCATATCCTTTAAGCTCAGCCAACGCACGGTTGGCACTTGCCAATTGTTTTAGCACTGATTTCGTTTCTAGTTCAGCATTTGGCGGCAACATAGGTAATTTTTGCTCACTCATTACACACACCTCCATTACATAGGTATTATATCGCTATATTTTACCTATGTCAATCCAAACGTGACCCTAAATATTAGTTATTGGTCGTTAGTGCTAGGTAGTTTGCTTTCAACTTTCCAACTATCTTGTATTCTCTGTTAATAATTTATTTATCCATAAAAATACAAATTCCTCTTTTTTGATTATTATATTAAGCATGAGCTTTCCTAACCAACTTTTCGCTGTACAATAATAAAGGGCCAATATACTTGACCCTTTGAATTAAATATTGATTTCACTCTATAGTCCAATGCGTGGTATATGTAACTGTATATTCGTAGACGTTATTATCATCAAGTTTAACAGAGAATGTAATCCTTCTTCCATTAGATGCTCCCGGACTTTCTATAGATATTCTTAAATCGTGTGTACCTGTTTTGGCTATACTAGAAGCTGGTGAAGTTTCATTCTCGCTTAAAATGGTAGCTTCTAAAATCCCCTTACTGTAGTTAACGTCTACTCCATTTGGATTGTTTGGATCCCCCATGGTCGCCTCTGGCAATGCTTCTTTAGCTAAATAATCATCTGCCGTTCTGTAGTAAATAACATATCCTGTACCTGTATTTATACTGCCTCCATTTAAACTAAGATTTAAAGGCTTTACTTCAGAATCTATGTGATAATTCTGCTGTGAATCTACACCGCTAACCGTAAAATTAAGAATCTCACCTGGAGATGTACTGCTAAATGTCACTTCGCCTCCAGTTCCTATAAGAAATGAATTTGAGCTATATTTACTTAATCGAACAATTCTTTCCCCATCATAGAAAATATAATTTTCGTAAGCATCTATTGCATTGAATGGATCGCTTATTTTGTTGGAATCCATGCTTCCCAATATTTGAATATCAGTAGCATATCGAATTTGACTAGTTATATAATCTGAAGCCAACCTGATGTTGCTTTGTACATTAAATTGGTCCACACCTTTACTGAATGTTCTATTCCCAAAAAAGAACAAGGAATAAGCAATAAGCAAAGCTATGCTCAATATCATAAGCGAGACTATTAACTCGATTAACGTTACACCTTTATTTGTTTTTAATGTTTTAATCTTCATAATCGCCCCCCCTTAAGGTATTAGAGCAGATAAAGTAACATATCGACTGCCACCATGATAGAAAACCAAAACAGTAACTCTATCGACTGTAACTGACCCTATTGTCTGACTTGTCACACTGTAATAAATTGGTTTGTCAGAATTATATGGACTTGACTCTAAATCTGCATGAGACACTTTGCCTTCAATATCAAAAGTAGACATGAGCTGGGAATCATTTATAGTTCCTTCGTTGTATATAAAATCAACAATAGTCTGAGCCTCTGCAACTGCCTTAGTTTTATTTCCCATGGTAAATATACTTGCAAAGCCACTACCAAAACCACTTAGGAAAGCAACCATAATTATCCCAAGAATAGCTAAAGCAATGATAATCTCAATTAAAGTCAAGCCTTTTTTTTGCCTGAGCATATTCATCATTTTCACCCCGTTCTAATAGCTATTCTATTTATTATCCCAAATATAAGGCTGATTGCTTATAGTAACCTTGGAAATCACTTCGATTAAATCCACTACAGGATCATCCTTGTATAATGTATTTAGGTTAATAAAGGCAACCTATAAGCCTTTAAAT
>CAZOTE010000196.1:0-1840 GCA_964582705.1 uncultured Eubacteriaceae bacterium
TACTTCACTGCTGGGAAGGCAACCATCTATGATCTTTTTAAGGTTTCAGAAACAACAATCGATGTAAAGCGCGGCACCATTTTGGTAGATGCCTACACCTTCTGGGAGCGGAATCTTGGGTGCGTCAAAAACACAATCGCCCATGAAGTCTATCACTGGTATAAGCATCGAATGTATGCAGCGATAAAACACGTTCTCTATGGTCAGGACTTCGTTGCATGCCGCTGTCCTTCCAATATGGCATACCCTCAGAAAGATGAGGAGTGGTCTGATATCCAACGTATGGAGTGGCAGGCAAACAATATGGCTCCTCGTATTCTCATGCCATATCGTACTTTTCGAATGAAAGTAGATGAGCTTCTACAGACATACGATTATGAAAATAGTCCTATAAAACCAGCTATTCTCACTTCCGTTGCCGAGGAGCTGCGCGAATTTTATGGTGTGTCCCGTCAATCAGTATTGATCCGTATGATGGAAACCGGCTACAAAGACGCTGCTATCATCTACCAGTATGACGAAGAATCTCCATACCACGGATACTTAGACCAGCGTGATGCGTTCTATGCCTATCGCACCAGCAGTGAATTCCGCAACCTTGTTGATTCTGGTCTTTTCCGGTATGTGGACGGATACTTTGTTATCAACGACGAGCAATACATCGAGCGTAACAATGAAGGCAAGCCGACCCTTACTGATTATGCATGGGCAAATCTGAATGAATGCACCCTGCAATTTACATGGCAGCCCCTGCGAGCAGATGAGGCAAAAAAACACTTCCCATTCGAGCTATTTCACCGTGAAACCGGAGAGCGCAAAGCATCAAAATATGATTCCAAGCAAAGCGCCTCCGCTGTTCAGATGTCCGAAGCGCTGCAAAAGAAGCGTGAAGAATTTGAGCGTCAGAGTGCCGCCAGAAAGATAACAGGTGTGAATAAAACCTGTTGGGAGGTCATTTTTGAGATCGTGCAGTCTCGCGGACTTAGCAAATCGCATTTCTGTTCTTTGACCGGTCTCGGCGAAGAGGTGTACAGAAAGGCCGAGAAGAACATCGACACAAAGCCAAGTCTGAGAACGATTGTCGCTATAGGCAGAGGACTTGACCTTGATATCGGAACAACTGAAAAGCTGTTGCAGCTTGCAGGGCATGCGTTTGATGAATCTGACGAGCACCAAGCATTAAAATACTGCATCACTGGATTCTCCGGGATGACTATTGATGATGCAAACGAATTTCTTGAATCATACAATTATGAGCCGCTCGGCTCCAAACAACGCCTGTAAGCATACCTAATTCACCGCACTTCCGTCATGGAGGTGCGGTTTTTTAATTTTTCCGACTCGCCGAGTCGGATTTTTTTATGTCTATATTCCTTACTATCTCTGTCTTTTCACAATATCTGTACCCTATTCAGGGATCGGAAAAGTGCCGATTTTAAGGCATTTCCGTGACTCGTCGAGTTTTCTGGTTTTTCTCTTTCCTGACTAAAATGTAATTAGCACGTGGGAGCCATCTGCGCAGGGTGTTTCCGGTTCCACGTGACTACCGATGACAATCAAATACTGTACCGATCACCGGAAGTGAGGTGCAGCCGAAATGGAGTAATCCTTCGGTATGCCCTCACGCCTGTGGTCTGGTTTTGCATGTCTGGAGCTCTCCATTTCGGCAAAAGCCGAAGGAGGGCTTTCATTATGCAAAACAACGACAATCAGAAGACCTATTTTATCTACGTTCGCAGCACCGGCGAGAAAGTGCCGGTCACCAAAGAACAGCACGACTCTTTTTATAAGGAAGCTGACCGTATTCGTCACAAGGAGCAGGATCACGGCAGGTGCATGT
>CAZOTE010000197.1:0-1792 GCA_964582705.1 uncultured Eubacteriaceae bacterium
GCTTCATCATCCAAATCCTTTTTGTATAAGATCGGAACTATGTTCTTCGAGACGGCATGACCATCCGTTTTGCGAGGTTGGCCAGAGGTGTATCCGGAGATATTCATAACAGTAACAGATTCGAGTTTATCGGTTACGACCGCCACACAGGAAAGAACGAGCCATAGACTTGTTTCGTGCGATGCTGTGCCTTTGTATGTATCTTCGGTCAGATTTATTGTGCAGCTTACGACTGCGTCAAACAGAAGGCTGTCTTCATCTATTCGGATATTCTTTGTATATTCGAGGATCATGTCCTCAAGCATGGCAGAATCCGGATTCTGAATTCTGGAATAAGATAAATTCAGGGCATAAGGATGCTCTGCAATGTATGTATAAGCTGCCTCCCACATGGGGCGGTAGCACACAGTATATATAAACTGCTCGATCTCGTTGTTATACGTTCCCACGGCCAGCAGACTCCCTTTCTTGGACACAAAATTTGAGGATACAAGCACAGTATAACACAAACCCGCTAATTTTTCAATAGGAACGAAAGAAAATTCTTGCGTATGTGAAGAATTACTCTTGATTTTTCAAAGGCTTTGTGCTATACTGTAAAAGTACAGTGGCAAAAATCACGTTTTTGAAAATCGAGAGGTGACTACCGTGGAAGTTAGTTATAAAAAATTGTGGAAAATATTGATTGACAAAGACATGAAGAAGAAAGACTTGCAGGCAGCTGCCGGGATCAGCTGGGCTTCGGTAACCAAGCTCTCGAAGGGAGAGACAGTAAGCATGGAAGTTCTAATGAAAGTGTGTAAAACACTGAATTGCGATATTGGGGACATCATGGAGCTAATCCCTACAGAAGAAAATGAAACTACTTGAGGAGTGATATGATGTCCGGCAGGAAAAAGAGCGTAATCAGTAAAGCGAGTCCTCATACGATCAAGAAATTTGAGTTGATTGAGGAATATATAAAATCGTGGGCACAGAAGTTGCTGCTGACTGAGTCTTGCAATGGACTGATCTTTATAGACTGCATGTGCAACAGTGGTGTATACACCGACGATGCTGGGCAATTGGTGAAAGGTACAGCAGTACGCGTCTCAGAAGCACTCAGGGAAGCATCAAGAACCTATACGGAGAAAAATATACACATTTACTTAAATGACAAGGATAAAGCGCGTGTAGATGAACTAAAAAAGCATCTTCCACAGGATGAGCGCAATTTTAAGATTGTCACGTCCTGTGGTGATGCGCACGAGCTACTCCGAACTATCGGGCCGCAGTTATATGGAACCGGGCACCTGCATTATTTTCTGCTTTACGATCCGTATGATGCGACCATTGACTGGGAAGCACTTCTGCCGTTTTTCCGTAACTGGGGTGAAGTTATGATTAATCACATGGTTTCAGATCCAGTGCGGGCGATCACAAGCGCCAAGAAGAAAACGACAAAGGCAAAGTATGAGAACACTTATCTGGAAGATTTTGAGAAACTGGTGCCTTACGGAAGTGACAAGAAGGCCTATGAGGCCAGAGTGGAGGAAATCATAAATTCACTGAAAGAAGCCCGCAGATACTATGTATCGGCATTTCCGTTCTATAACACGCAGAATTCGCTCGTCTACAATCTGATTCATTGCACGAGCAACAAGGAGGGCTTTAAGCTTTACAAGAAGAGTGCTTGGAAAGTTTTCGGTGCGCAGTCCTCTACAAAGCATTCGGCTGAGAACAGGCAGTTGTCATTTAACCTTTTCGGAGAGATTACAGAAGAGGAAGATGAAAGCTGTTTGCATGTTATCGA
>CAZOTE010000198.1:0-1772 GCA_964582705.1 uncultured Eubacteriaceae bacterium
CTTCTACGAGTACTGTCATGCCTTGAGTCCAGTTCGATTTTCATCAGTGTAATCAGAAAGTCCTCGTAGCTTTGATCCGCATCCAACTGTCTCACAACATCCATGTATTGATTGAACATCGGGGTTCGAAGTTGCTTCGCATATAGCTCAATGGTTTGAGATTTAAGGGTATCTGTCATTTCAGCACCCCGCACTTCTCGTCGTATCTGCGCAGGTCAATTGCAGTCACAGGGATGTCGTTTTTAATGTAAAGAACATTCGATTCCGGCACTTCATGCAGAAAGGTTCGGATCATATCCACTGTGGGAATTACATTTCTGGGGAGTTGATCCCTTATGGAAAGGATTCTTTCCTCTCCATAATCGACGCAAAGCCTCAATAGTTTGACCACCTCGGTATTGCCACCGGGAAGCAGATGTCCCCAGTCAAGCAGTTCTTTTGTCACATTGGCTCTGACCGGCTTGGCCTGAAATACAGAGCGCGGCTTTCTTTCCAGTAAGTCTATGTAGTGCTCGAGACGGTAAGAGGTCTTGCCCGACCCATACAGACGCTCAAATGAGGCAATTATAGCGCCATCTTGGTGTATGCAGACTTCACTGGCATAGCCTTTGACGGTTACAGTCCTTCTTAAGTATTTGACAGGTACCGAGTAGTTGTTTTTATCAAAGCGGACAGTCGAGTAGTCTCCGACTATAGGGGTTGTGGTTCGGCTTGTATCAAAGCGATAGGAAGGAATCTGTCTCAGGAAGTAAAGTTCCTGTTCGTAAGCCTCTTTAACGGTTTCTGACCTGGATTCCACCTTATGGGTGTTGCGATAATTCAAACAATCTTTAAGGAGTTTCTGGTTGAGTTCATACAGACTGGATACTCTAGGTATCGGAACCATAAAGTTTCTTCTTGCATAACCGACAAGATTTTCAACCAGGCCTTTTTCATTGCCACTGGCAATATTGCAAAAGTCAGTCTTAAAAGCATAGTGGGCCGCAAAAGACGCGTATCCTTCAGTCGCTTTTGCATGGAGCCCGAAGCCTTCACGGACGGCTACCTTGGCATTATCAAATATCATACGCTTAGGAATACCTCTGAAGTAATCAAACATCCTCTGCTGTGCTTCAAGGAAGCTTTCAAGGTTTTGAGAATAGTAGGCCTGAACAAATATGTCGCAGGAGTGGCAGAGTCTTCCACAGAAGAAGTTGATCTTGGTCTTTTGGTTTTTTATGTATGCGGTTGCTTCTCCCCAATCTATCTGGATAGCGTCTCCAGGATCATATTCCAGAGGAACATCGGCTTGTTTGGGAACCATATGCTCTGACCGAAGTTTTCTGGCAGCTTCGCGAACGGCAGAGTATGAACCGGTGAAATTCTCTTCAAGGACAAGTCTGTCATACATGCGTTTGACTGAATGCTTTTGTTTGGATAGATTTTCTTTCTCATCCTGTTCAAAGCACGCAAGGATGAATGCCTTGACATCATCTGTGATGATATCAGGCTTTCTCGCATATGATTTTCTGACATCAGGATGGGTATTGCCCTCACAGTACTTTTTAACGGTCTGACGTGATACGTCAAGCCTTGTTGCAATGGAGCGTATGGATTCGCCTTCAGAATAGAAGAGCCGAATCTTTGAGTATAGATCCACTTCAATTATCACACCTTTCATCTCCTTGTAAGAAAATTTGTTAATTTAATCTTACAAGAATATATTTCAAGGTGGTAAACTTTTTCACTGTCAATTGGTGCTGAAGTGGTCAACTTTTATTATGTCATTTACA
>CAZOTE010000199.1:0-1720 GCA_964582705.1 uncultured Eubacteriaceae bacterium
AAAGACCAACTATAAAAAGTCAAGCATCAAATTGAAAAAAGGCAGCAACTATTTTTGAAAGTTTATGCATTGAGCAAATCATCAGAACCTAAAAGCAAAACCTTGGGGACGCTGTCCCCAATACCCCTGTCCTCGCCGGAAGGCAGGCGCCTGCATGGCAGGCACACCAAAAATGATGAAAAATCCGCGGAACCTGTCAAGGGTAAATGCTGCGAGCAAAAACCTCTCGCCCTTGACAGGTAACAAAGGTGATTGGCAAGGATGGTGGATAAGGGTTGGAAAGAAATAAAGGCACAACAAAAACACGTCCATAAGCACGGTTATTCTAAAAAAGACACCCTCGCGAACCTACAATTCAGGAGGTGGCTGGACTTCATAAGGACAGTTCTTTTTCAAAATCGCATGAATCGTATAACACAGCTTTCTGGCAACCGCCCCAAGGGCTGTGAGATGGTGTTTTCCTTCGTTGCGTTTCTTCTGATAAAATGCGTTGAAAACCGGATCTGAGTTGGAAGCCACTAAAGCTGCCTGAAAAAGGGCTTTACGCAGGTATGGGGATCCCCGCTTGCTCATCTTGTTCCGGGTACTGTGAAAATCACCGGACTGGGTGACGGAAGCATCGATACCGGCATAAGCTACCAGTTTGGCAGGAGAGGAAAACCGGGTGATATCACCAACTTCACCCAGAATGGTGGCCGCATTAACAGGTCCAATGCCTGGCACCGTGGTAATGGGAGAGTTGATTCGGTTAAGCAGCTCAGCGATTTCCCTTTCAATTTCCAGCACCTGCTCTTCTATAAACGTAATTTGCTGAATAAGAAGCCTTAATTGCAGGGTAAAGCTGTCCCGGCAGAAAGAGACACCAAAAGAGCGTTTCGACAGGTGCGCGAGCGTCTGCACTTTTTCAGCCGCAAACTTTTTTAAGGTTAGCTGAGAAAGAAGGTTTTCCAACTGTTCAGAGGTGATGTGTTCAAGATCCTCAGGAGAACCAAACTCCATCAGAATAGCCTTGGAAGTCTTGCCAAAAACATCCGAGAATACAGAAGCATACTCAGGAAATACCTGGTCCAACACCGCAATGGTTTTACGTTTTAAGTCGCCGATGGATGAAACCAGGGAATGCCGAAACCGGGACAAATTCCGTAACGACATGGTATTCTCATCCGCCAGAGCGGTCTCTAAAAAATCGCCATAGCGAATGAGATCAGCAATGAGCACCGAATCGATGGTATCTGTCTTGCGCTTTCGAATTTCCACCCCTTTTCGCCAGCCATCCGTTTGAATGGGGTTGACCACATGGATTGCGTATCCATGTTCCACCAGAAACGAATACAGGGACAGCCAGTAGTGGCCGGTGGCCTCCATTCCAATTTCCACATCACAGACGGACGTTACGTGCTCACCAAGCTTTGCAAGCAGGCTTTCACCTCCATCAGTGGAGTTGGCAAACGAGAAGGCTTTGAAAAGCACCTTGCCTTCCTGGCTCATGAGAGAAGCCACATGGGACCTTTTACCAATATCAATTCCCAGGTATAGCATAACCGAATCACCATCTTTAAAGAGTATTTTAGATAGAGCCCACATGTCTGATAAACGTTACCGCCTTGTCCGAGATCCGTAGTACTCAAAGTGCGAGTCTACATCCAACTGATTCGTAATCTGTTTACCAGACAGAGGTGCCAGTCTTTCAATTGCGAAGTCAAGGCTTCATGGATGATAC
>CAZOTE010000200.1:0-1712 GCA_964582705.1 uncultured Eubacteriaceae bacterium
ATGGCACGTCTTTGCCTTGTACACCTCGTCATATATCCCCCTAAAGTGTTCACAAGCAAGTTGAGCCTTTGCCTCATCGTCGAACAGACCATACATCGTAGGACCGCTTCCACTCATAAGACTTCCCTTAGCCCCCAGCTTGATTAAAGTCTCTTTTATTTCAGCAAGTTCCGGATACTTCTTAAAAGCTGCTTCTTCAAAAACATTCCCCAAGTTTTTTTCAATTACAGCCCTATCTCCATATTCGATGGCACGGCTGACAGCTTCATTGTCCGGATGTTGCTTGATGTTTTTTATATCCACATTGTTGTAAGCCCATGCTGTGGATATTGAAAATTCCGGCTTTACCAAGACTACGTGATAATCCGGCAGGTCTTTAAGCTTTGTCAGCTTCTCTCCTATTCCCTGGGCAAGCATAGTGCCGCCTTTTGTACAATATGGCACATCTGCACCAATCGACTTGGCTATATCGTTGAGCCTATCATCCGTTGCCTCTATTCTCCACATTTTTTTTAAAGCAAGCAAAGTTCCTGCAGCATTCGCAGACCCTCCTGCCAAACCCGCTTCCAAGGGTATCTTCTTGTTGATTTTTATGTAGATCCCTTTTTGAATGCCAAATTCGTCCTTCAGAGCCTTCGCCGCTTTGTAAACTAAGTTCCCACTGTCGCAGGGAATTTCATGGTTGCTGCATTCGATTTCTATTCCGATTTCCCTTTCCTCAAATTCCAGCTCGTCGCAAAGGTCCACCGTTTGCATCACCATGGATATTTCATGGTAGCCATCCTCTCTTTTCTTGAGGATATCCAGGGTCAGATTTATTTTTGCCGGTGTTCTTACAGAAATACGGTTCATAAGCACCTCATTTGTTTTTGTAATATTGTATACTAAATTCACATAATATGATACTACCCTATGAATTATTGCCTGTCAACAATTATGTTGTTACAGGCAGCGCTTCATTGGAGTGCAATAGGTACAAATAAGATTCCTTTACCCTTTTCCCGGTGATTTTTTCAATGGCTTTAGCATAGACTGCTATTTGGTCTTTGTATTTATCCAAAATGTCCGCCTTTTGTTTTTCAGATGCAAAATAATCACTCTTGTAGTCTATAAGTATCCAGTGATTCTCCTCTTGAAAAAAACAGTCTATCATTCCCTGAACCAAAACGCTCTCATCAGGCGAGCCTCCCTCGTATAGCTCAGACTCCTTTATTTCGAGATTAAAGGTCTGCTCTCTGTATATCTTAGGACTTTCTATCATCCTTTTCCCCAGGGTGTTTGCAAAGAAGGCTGCGATTGCGCCAACATTTATTTTCCCTTCAAAACTGACATCAATCCTTTCCGATTTAAACAACCCTGAAAGCTGCAAATTTATTTCATCTGCCATATCCCCTGAGTGCTTGATTCTTTCAAGATTCAGGTGTTGCATCACAAAGTGGTTCGCGCTTCCTATCTCAGAAGCTTTCTTTGTCTTTTCCCTCTGCAAAAATATTGGCGTCTTCAGTTCTTCAGAAGTTTTAATAAGATTTTTCGTTCTTTTGAACCTCTTCATATCTGTTACCGACATCTTCGAAGGGAGGGTTATTTCTCTTTCCCAGGGATATGACCATTCCAACCTTTCGATAATTTGCGGTGGTACCTGGCCTGTGGTATCTTCGAGTGCTGCAAAATAGTCTGAAATCTTATTTATGTATCTCTCCTGCTCAGACTCA
>CAZOTE010000201.1:0-1707 GCA_964582705.1 uncultured Eubacteriaceae bacterium
ACCGTGGAATTCAAGTCCGGCATCACAATTGATATCGAAGCATAAAACAAGGCTTCCCTTATTACCGTAATGGCAATGTGGGAGCCTTGTGGCAAGTTCCTATACCTTTTTCTCAATCATCTCTTTACAAATAACGTGATTTCCTGCTCCAAGAGCCTAAATACATTTGCCACCAGATAACCATCAGCAATCGCATGATTTAGACGGACAGTCACAGGCATCACAAGTCTGCCGTTTTCCTCCCTGTATTTTCCCCAGTTGATGACAGGCGCAAAAAACATATGAACATCGGGCAGTTCAAGATGCATGGCATCATAAGACAGCCACGGTATACATGACGCATCAAACCAGTTGGGATGATTCATAATATCAAAACCATATTCTCTGGTCTTTTTTGCCTCTTCAGCATCACGCAGAGCTTCTGCGTAGAATTTCTCATAATCTTCATCGTATTCTGTATAGACAAGCGTGAAGGTTTCTGTATCATCATGAAAGATATACTGTATGGGATTGATCACATCATAACAGATCAGTTCGTCCGTTTCCCTAAGATACCCCATCCTGTAATCCTCGCGGGAATTCAGAACCTTTGACAGGATAAAAAGAAAGTTGATGTAAAACTTTGTCCCGATCTCTTTGGAATGATGAACAAGATCGGTAACATCAATCCTCGCTGTCATGGAAGTCGAACACGCACAATCTTCTGTGAAATGACGGAACACGCCTTTTCTATAGTAAGTTTCTTTATCGATCACCTTATAATTCATACTGCGTCAACCTCCGAAATAATGATCTGTTATTCCCTTTAATATATGGCCGCCTGTTGGTGCCGGCAATGTGGGAGCCTTGGTGTGTCTAAAAATGTAGTCGGTCATTTCAAAAGTAGTTTTATTACTTGTTCATAATCCTCGTCGATCAGAGTGACAGACTCGCCATTCTCATAGCAGCCCCTGATGTACGCCTGATTATCTTCTCTCAACTGCTGAACCGTAATATCCTCGTCTTCAAACCTTGATTCAATGTCAGAAGAATGTGCTTTTATCTCATCGAAATGTACATCAATGTAATTATCCGTCATTGCAAGGCATATAAATCGAATGTTTTCCAGATACTTATCATCAAAATCCGTCCGCCAATCAAACGGAATATAGCAGCCCTCCACAATCAGGTTTTGCTCATTCTCGATTGAGGTCTTTATCATTTCCCGGACGATTGGCCAAAGATACCCTGTTAACTCATCATCGTCTTCAGGTGTGAGATTGGTATTTCCACTCCGGATCAGTCCCATTTTCAAGTGATCGATGGACAGATACGGATAGTTGTATTTTTCGAGCATCTTTTGTGCAAGAAGCGTTTTTCCGGTGTGTGATGCACCCGTAATCAGTATGATCATTTTTTCCTCGTCAAGATTAAATTTGTCAGTATCGGTCTCCATATTCCTTTCGTGCTTCTGCCGTCCATTTGGAGATGAAATCCGTCTTCGCATCTGTATATGCATCCCGGTCATGCTCATATTGTTTCCAAAGCCGGAGCTTCAAGGTTTCATATTCTTTTGCCACGGCAGGATGCTCGTTCAAATAATCACGGAAGTACAGTTCATCATTGTCCCCTGCGTACCGCAGATGGATATGATATACTTTATCCGCAAATCCGTTTTCAGTATATCCCTCATTAAGTGAAATCCGGTTTGCCTCGGCGTACATGACG
>CAZOTE010000202.1:0-1676 GCA_964582705.1 uncultured Eubacteriaceae bacterium
TAGGCGTTTGCAAAACGCCACAACCCGCATAAATGCAGGGTTTTTTCTTGCATAAAAAATATAACTCCTCACCAGATTGTGATAAAATTGAATTATCTATAAACAAATTCACACCATCTGAAAGGAGTTATATATGTCTATTCTAACACAAAAACAACTCTCATTAGCGGAAATTTATTCTGACTGTTTTGATTCTTTGGAAAATGACAAGCATCACTTCCTCTCTCTTCTTGAAGAGAACCTTAATCTTGATGAGTTTATTCCTTTTACTTTTTACAACCATTATTACTCATCCACTGGTCGACCAAGAGAACATCATTTGTATTCCATGCTTTGGGCTTTGATTATTCAACGGATTTTCTCTATACCCACAGATACGCTTCTAATTACTTTTTTAAATTTCTCTAAAGAACTTCGAGACTTCTGTGGTTTTACTCGCGTCCCTGATGCATCAAGATTTACTCGCTTTAAGCAGGAATTCTTGCCGGACTTACAATCTTTTTTTGACAAGCTCGTAGATGTCACTGAACCGATTTGCCAACAAATTGATCCCCACAAAGCTTCCATGACCATTTTCGATACCTCCGGTATCGAAGCTTACGTTACCGAGAACAATCCCAAATACGCTCATAAGATAATCAAGCAGCTGAAATCTTTTAAAAAAGCTAACAATCTTAATGATTCCTATGATCCTTATAAAGCAGCCTATGGATCCATGCCTTCCCACTGTGCAGCTAATCCTCACATCAAGCAGCTTTATGTCAATGGGCATTTCTGTTATGTCTATAAGTTCGGCATGATTACCAATGGGCTTGGCATTGTAAGAGACATTTCTTTTTATAACAAAGCTTTTTTAGATACCCACCCTGATATTGTTATCGAGAAAAAATCTGACTCACCGGATGAAGATAAATCTCTTCATGATACTAAAGCTCTAATCCCTGTACTGTCTGACTTTTTTAACAAGCATCCACTTATAAAGCCTAAGTCTTTCCTTGGAGATGCAGCTTTCGATAGTTCAATTCTTTATGATGCTTTACTTAATGATTTGAAATTCGAGAAGGCTTTTATACCTCTGAATTCTCGTTCAAAACTTACTTATCCTGATTGCCCTGTCAATGAAGATGGCATTCCCTCTTGTCCTCGTGAAGTTTCTCTGCCTATGAAATATGAAGGCATTGCCAAAAGCAGGAACGGTCTGGTTCGACACAAGTTTGTCTGTCCAAAAATAAAATGGGTCAAGCATCATGATGGAAAGTATAAACGTTCGTGTTTCTGCGAACATCCCTGCTCAGACTCTCCTTCCGGCAGAATGTTTTACATATACCCTCAAAAGAATCTGCGCACTTATCCAGGAACAATACGAGGTACAGATGAATGGAATGAAACTTATAAAATCCGAACTACAGTTGAACGCTCCATTCACCACTTTAAAGAAAGTTTCAATGTTGCCAACCGAAAAACACAAAATGAAAAAACTCTGCATGCTGACTTATTACTAGCTGGAATAACTCAACTAGTCACAGTGCTTTTAGCCGACAAAATCAACCAACATCAGTACATACGAAGCTTGAAACCACTTATTGCATAATCTTCAAAGATTATTTTTAAAAATCGTCACTCCCACTTCAGTACCAATCTGCACTTTTTTCAATTATTAGTTTCGCAATTACCTA
>CAZOTE010000203.1:0-1662 GCA_964582705.1 uncultured Eubacteriaceae bacterium
TCGTTTCTTCCTGCAACAAGATTACCCAAAAGGAAAAATACTACGAGCTGATAGACGATTATATCAAAAACGACAAATATGCTCACAAAAGCGAGAGAGTCGTAATTTACAGGGATTATTCCCCTGAAGAAATATTAAAAGCAGTAGAAGCAGCGCTTAAAATAAAAATCCCCAACTTCATCAACATCAAATACAACCGCAACCTTTCAGGTGCAAGAGCCGTATCTGCATTTTTGATGCGCTGTCTTTGCGATTTTACCTACAAGGACATCTGTAAGACCCTTGGCAATATCACTGCAAGCCAGGCAGCTAACCTTTGCAGCAAAGGCTATGAGCTGATCAAGTCCATCCCCAAGTATCAGAACATCTACCCAAAGATCCTGGATTTCATAAATCCTAAAGTATCCTAATGACAATTAAAACCAAGCTCCTGCTATCCTCCATACCGGTGGATTAGTTTTGTTGTGATTGTTTGCGTTTTTTGCCTTTTGATAGTTCACTTTGATTATTTTTTAATCAAAGGACTGAAAATTAAGGATGTTCGCACACACTCTTAATGTCATTTATGACGGTTGGTTGAGAAGTGTCCCCTTTTTTATGTGAATTTGCACCAAAGGATCACCCCCGCTTGCGCGGGGAATACCTGAAAAGTCCTGGTGTTTGAAGTGTTATGCTGGGATCACCCCCGCTTGCGCGGGGAATACACCCAGAAGTCGATAGACAAGCGAGTTGAGTTGGGATCACCCCCGCTTGCGCGGGGAATACATCACGTTATCGGGAGCATGGAAAGCCGTGGCAGGATCACCCCCGCTTGCGCGGGGAATACTTCAAAAATTAGACAACAAACTGCCAGAACATAGGATCACCCCCGCTTGCGCGGGGAATACCACAATAGAAGATGGAAAAAACACAATTTGGTAGGATCACCCCCGCTTGCGCGGGGAATACTTCCCTATTGGTGTGTATTTTTCGAGTATACTAGGATCACCCCCGCTTGCGCGGGGAATACTTATTTACGACTTTACCGTTGACATAACGGTTAGGATCACCCCCGCTTGCGCGGGGAATACGAGCTTGCGGAGAGTATAAAGAAAAACGGTATAGGATCACCCCCGCTTGCGCGGGGAATACCAATTCGCTATGGCGAATATCGTCAGAATCGAGGGATCACCCCCGCTTGCGCGGGGAATACTGAACTAGATAAAATAAGGGGGATACTATGATGGGATCACCCCCGCTTGCGCGGGGAATACAGCTTGGGTACTTTATACTTCGCCATAGTATCCGGATCACCCCCGCTTGCGCGGGGAATACTTAGAAAATATCTTACAACATACGGAATCAGTGGGATCACCCCCGCTTGCGCGGGGAATACCTAACGTTTATCAACCGGGCGACATCTACACTGGGATCACCCCCGCTTGCGCGGGGAATACTGTAATCCATAACGTCCCACTCGACCTCCTCAAGGATCACCCCCGCTTGCGCGGGGAATACTCATTAACAGCTTTGATTTTATAGCCGATGAAAGGATCACCCCGCTTGCGCGGGGAATACTGGTATGATAGGGGGAATAAGAATGAATATTAAGGATCACCCCCGCTTGCGGTAAGCGGTCAATAATCGCATGTAAACAATAAAACAAGCGGCCAGTTCATCAGA
>CAZOTE010000204.1:0-1623 GCA_964582705.1 uncultured Eubacteriaceae bacterium
ATTCAAAGTTGACGGAGAAGAATACCTGATAGTACGTCAGAACGATATTTTAGCGATAGTAGAATAATCACATTGAATACAACTTATAGGAGGAAAGATTAATGGCTAAGGATTTAAAATTTTCTAGCGATGCAAGAACCGCACTGGTCAACGGCGTGGACAAGCTTGCTGATACTGTAAAAATCACTTTGGGACCAAAGGGAAGAAATGTAGTTTTATCTAGAAGCTTTGGTTCGCCTATCATAACAAACGACGGTGTTACAATTGCAAAGGAGATCGAGCTTGAAGACCAGTTTGAAAACATGGGAGCTCAGCTTGTAAAGGAAGTTGCAACAAAGACGAACGACGTTGCAGGTGACGGTACTACTACTGCTACCCTTCTTGCTCAGGCGATCATCAGAGAGGGACTTAAAAACCTTGCAGCCGGTGCAAACCCTATGGGACTTAAAAAAGGCATCGAACAAGCTGTCACCGTAGTTGTGGACGAGCTTAAGACTAAGAGCAAAAAGGTTGAGAATAAAGAAGAAATCACACAGGTAGCTTCTATTTCAGCTGCTGATAGAACTATCGGACAATTGATTTCAGATGCTATGGAAAAGGTAGGCAACGACGGAGTCATCACTGTTGAAGAAGGCAAGTCTATGGACACTGAGCTTGAATTCACAGAAGGAATGCAATTTGACAGAGGATACCTTTCTTCTTACATGGTAACAGATACTGACAAAATGGAAGCTGTCCTTGACAACCCTTACATTTTGGTTACAGATAAAAAAATCAATAACATTCAGGAAATCCTTCCTATCTTGGAGCAGATCGTACAGCAAGGCGGAAAGCTTCTTATAATCGCTGAAGATGTAGAGGGAGAAGCTCTTGCTACATTGGTGGTAAACAAATTAAGAGGAACTTTCAACTGCGTAGCGGTTAAAGCTCCAGGATTTGGGGACAGAAGAAAAGCAATGCTTTCTGACATCGCAGCAGTAACAGGCGCTGAGGTTATTTCAGACGAGCTGGGACTTGAGCTTAAGAACGTGACTGTAGAGCAGCTTGGTAGAGCAAGACAGATCAAAGTCGACAAGGAAAACACGATCATCGTTGAAGGTGAAGGACAAAGAGAAGCGGTTGAAGAAAGAATCAACCAGATCAGAAAGCAGATTCCGGAAACCGATTCTGAGTATGATAGAGAAAAGCTTCAGGAAAGACTGGCAAAGCTTGCTGGCGGAGTTGCAGTAATCAAGGTTGGTGCTGCCACTGAAACTGAGCTTAAGGAAAGAAAATACAGAATTGAAGATGCACTTAACGCGACAAGAGCTGCTGTGGAAGAAGGCGTGGTAAGTGGTGGAGGTACAGCCTACATCAATACGATAAAACCTTTGGAAGCACTTTTAGAGACTCTTGAAGGAGACGAAAAGACAGGCGCATCCATCATAAGAAGAGCTATCGAAGAGCCAATCAGACAAATCGCTGCAAATGCAGGTTTGGAAGGTTCTGTAGTAGTGGAGAACCTTAAGAACAAAGAAGAGGGAATGGGCTTTGACGCTGCCAACGGACAGTATGTTGACATGTTCCAGGCAGGCATCATCGATCCTACTAAGGTTTCCCGTTCTGCGATTCAAAACGCGGCAA
>CAZOTE010000205.1:0-1617 GCA_964582705.1 uncultured Eubacteriaceae bacterium
GGTTAAGGAATGAAAAAGGACAACTGACTACTATAGAATATACCATTTTTGAACAGCCCCAAACCCTTGGTACTGGAGATACTCCACCTAAAGGGGAAAATCCAATACTGGATAATCCCATCTTGGATAACCCAGAACAGGATAAACCAATATTGGAAAAACCTAAACAGGATGAGCCTACCTTGGAAAACCCCCACCAATTAAGTACTAATATATTAAATACTAATTCATTAAATACTAATTCATTAAATACGGAGGTATTAAATCCTTATCCATCAAATCCGTATCAATCAAATAAAGAGCCACAAGAAAAAAAGATGAGATACGATGAGATTGGATGTGATAGCCTAGCAGAAATAAAAGAAATGGTTTTAGAAAATATTGAATATGAGTATATCAAGAACAACCATAACCGTGAGCGTTTGGATGAAATTGTAGACCTAATGGTAGAAACACTATGTTCTACAAAAGCCACAATAAATGTTGCAGGGGATGATTACCCAGCACAACTTGTAAAAGAAAAGCTACTAAGGATAAATTGTCTGCATATTGACTATGTCTTTGAATGTCTTGATAAGACCACCACCTACATCCGTAACATCAGGCGATATTTATTAGCCACCTTGTTTAATGCACCATCAACCATAGATAGTTATTACTCAGCATTGGTAAATCATGATTTAAACAGAAACCCCTAAAGGCATTTTGTACCTGATACAAGAAGATTACAAAATGTCTTTTTCTATGTCAAAAATAGAAGGGAGGAGCTTCCTATGCAGGAAGAAGTAGAAAATAGAACAGTAGCACTTGTAATAAGTGGTACAAAGCTTACAGCAAGAAGTTTAAAGGCAGCTATTTTAAAGTATTTAGCATGGCGTAAGGATAAGAAAAACTACCCTGAAATTCCTCAAGGCAAGCAAAGTCTTAAAGACCTTGCCAAGCAAAATGCAGGAATGACTAATATTGAGATTACAGATAAAAACATTAAAAGCTTTGAAAGATCAGCAAGAAAGTACGGTGTGGATTTTGCCATTAAGAAAGATAAAAGCGTAAAACCGCCTAAATATCTTGTCTTTTTCAAAGGCAGGGATGCAGATGCCATTACTGCCGCATTTACGGATTTTACAGCTAAAATGGTAAAAAGAGCAGAAAGACCTTCCGTACTTTCACAGCTTAAAAAGTTTACAGAACTTGTGAAAAACACAGTTACAGATAGGGTGAAAAGTAAAGATAGGGAGCAAAGCCTATGAATACAAGACTAAAAAGAATGTTAATTTTAAATATCCCTTATCTATTTCTTGCCTTATTTTTTACCAAGGTATCACAGGCATGGAGACTTGCCTTTGGATATGATATGGGACAGAAGATTCTAAACCTAATGAATGGTTTTAGGCTAGCATTTGATAACCCACTTCCAAGTTTAAACCCAAAAGACTTGCTATTCGGTATAGTTATAGCGGTTATTATCCGCCTTGTAGTTTATCTAAAGGGTAAGAATGCTAAGAAATATAGAAAAGGGATAGAGTATGGCTCTGCCCGTTGGGGCAACAGGGAGGATATTCGCCCTTTTCAAGACCCCGTATTCCAAAATAATGTGATATTAACTGAAACAGAAAG
>CAZOTE010000206.1:0-1613 GCA_964582705.1 uncultured Eubacteriaceae bacterium
TAAATGATGATTTATCTTAGTATTGTTGGCAATTTTGTCGTCAAGAGCTTTAAGAGTTCGCCCAATCTCAACCTGTTCTGGGAGAGATGGCAAAATCAGCTCTAAGCTCTCAATGTCGGAAGGTTTAATGGATGGATAAGCCGAAACACTCTGTTCGCCTATGGCGTCTAAGCCATCTACGATGTCGTTTTGAGTCAAGTAATAATATAGATAGTCAGCATCAGCCTTTGCCTTGTCTACCCTTATGACCGCAAACCCTGTGGAAACAAGCATGTTCGGCACCACATCCTTAACAATGCCGTAATGCCTTTGGTTAGGACGTACCGTCGAATATAGGATATCATCTACGACGACTTTACGTCGTGCCCTGCTCGGCAGGGTATCCCTCCCTATTACAAGGTGCTGAATCTCACTGACACTATTTTCCGTAATGCTCCCCGTGTCCAGATAATTAACATATGACCACTTCTCTGACACAGAGTAGGTATTGGGGTTTGTTTTGCATATATCACTTATTCGTGTGGTCTTCCAATCTTGAGACATTACCATTTTCCTCCTAACCAATAAACTTTCTATGTGAATTCTTTACATTTGACTGATTAACCATCGCATAATGCATCGTCGTGTCTATCTTCACATGACCAAGTAACCGCTGTACTTGCTCAATGGGCATACCTTTGTCGATTGCCCGTGTTGCTAGCGTCCGACGGAACTTATGCGGATGAACCTTATTCAAATCAGCCCGCTTGCCTATTTTCCTGAGCCGTGTTTCCACCCCGCCGATAAGCAACCGCTCACGGGGCTGGTTCAAGGAAACGAACAAAGCAGGGTTATTGTCATCTCTGCTTTCTAAATAATTTAGCAGGTGAATTTTAGTTCGGGCATCGAAGTAGACCATTCGTTCGCTGCCTCCTTTGCCTAACACAACACATTCCCGCTCATGGAAATTCATGTCCCCTCGGTTTAGGTTCACCAATTCACCTACACGCATTCCTGTCGATGCGAGGAGATCAACTATTGCAAGATCACGAATTTGATCGCAAGCGTCACGGAGTAGTTCCAAGCTTTCATCACTGATGGTTTCTTTTATCGGTTTGTCAGTCTTTATTTTATGAATTCGGCGCACAGGGCTTTTTAGTATGTAGTCCTCATCTTCAAGCCAACCAAAAAAACTACTAAAAATACGCCTCATATTGTCAATCGTCACTTTGGAAGATCCGCGATCTTTTTGATAGTCAGCCAAATACCCGCGAAGGTCGTCTGTACTGATTTCACGAAAATGCTTACCTATGCTATTGAGCATTTGTCGGACAGTGAAGGTGTAATATTTCAGCGATTTGTCACTACAGCCTTCTATTCGTTTTGCGGCAATAAACACGTCCAACATTCCTCCGTTATCAGTAGCATCTGTCGGTTCTAGAGCCTCTTTTTCAGTTATATCGACTCCATCAAATGCGTATGTCAGCACCCGTCTGAGTTCCTCTAATTGCTCCATATTAAGCTTCGAAGCCATTCTTACTTGAATTTGTGTGATTAGTTTATCCTTCAAAATAATTCCTGCCTTTCATTTATATGGTATGTTGCTGGCAGGAGGAGAGGTAAATCATCATTTA
>CAZOTE010000207.1:0-1602 GCA_964582705.1 uncultured Eubacteriaceae bacterium
CTGCTACCCTTTGCTCCTGAGTTGTTCTTCCTTTTGGAGTAGAAATATCACAGAATACAAGCTGTGTCAGCCTTTCTGATGCACCCTTATCCCAAATACGGTAGATATTATCGACACAAGCATTTACTTTGCTACTTTCATCATCAGGAAGAAGTGCGTTAATGATCCGCTGGTCAAGCCCCAACTTCCGTCCGTCAGAAGTTATTTTTAACATATTGTCAACAGAAGGGTCCACTTTATTTGCTTGAACCTCAGCGGCTCTTTCCGATAAATCCTTAACCATTTCCTGCTGTATTTCTGTAGGCTTTACAGCAATGGTGTGATAGTTTGTTTTTGGGGTAGGCAAATTTAACTGGTCAGCTGTCTTAATATCTGCAACTTCTTTGAACATTGCCATAAGTTCGGGCAGATTAAAGAACTTTGAAAACCTCGTCTTTGCCCGATACCCCGTACCTTCAGGAGCAAGCTCAATAGCTGTCACCGTTTCTCCAAATGTGCTTGCCCAACTATCAAAGTGAACAAGCCCGTTACGCTGAAGTGTAGAGTATTGCAGATACCGCATCATGGTATAAAGCTCAGTCATGGAGTTTGAAACAGGCGTACCTGTAGCAAATACAATGCCCCTTCCGCCTGTCAACTCATCCATATAACGGCATTTCATAAACATATCACTGGATTTTTGGGCATCGGTGGTAGACAGCCCTGCCACATTACGCATTTTCGTATATAGGAACAGATTTTTGTAATTGTGCGCCTCATCTACATAAAGCCTGTCAACGCCAAGCTGTTCAAAGGTTACAACATCATCTTTCCTTTCCTGTGATTGTAATTTTTCAAGCCTTTGCTCTAATCCTTTTTTAGTCCGTTCCAGCTGCTTGACGGTAAACCTTTCTCCCCCGCTTGCCTTGACTTCCCCAATACCATCTATAATTTCATCAATCTGCTCACGGAGCAGGCATTCTTGGCGTTCAAAGGACATGGGAATACGCTCAAACTGGCTGTGTCCAATAATAACCGCATCATAATCGCCTGTGGCTATCCTTGCACAAAATTTCTTTCTGTTCTTTGTTTCAAAATCCTTTTTCGTAGCTACCAAAATATTAGCGGCAGGATAAAGTCTTAAAAATTCACTCGCCCATTGCTCAGTCAAGTGGTTTAGTACGGCAAAGAGAGGCTTTTGGCAAAGACCAAGCCGCTTGCTTTCCATCGCAGCAGCTACCATTTCAAAGGTCTTTCCTGCCCCTACCTCATGGGCAAGCAACGTATTATCCCCATAAAGAATATGGGCAATGGCATTGACTTGATGAGGACGGAGTGATATTTCCGGATTAATTCCCACAAAGTTGATATGCTGTCCATCATATTCACGGGGCCGAATGGAATTAAATTTTTCGTTGTAGGTTTTTACTAAGGTCTGCCTTCTGTTGGCATCCTTCCAAATCCAATCTCTAAATTCGTCCTTGATTGCCTGTTGTTTTTGTTGTGCCAAAGTGGTTGCATCTTTATTCAGAACACGCCTTTCCTTACCCTCTGGATCTGTCACAGTATCATAGATACGCACATCACGAAGATTTAAGGTATCCTCTAAAATACGGTAGGCAT
>CAZOTE010000208.1:0-1592 GCA_964582705.1 uncultured Eubacteriaceae bacterium
AAAGACCAGCTATAAAAAGTCAACCCCTAAATAATCAAGAAACCATAGATATTGGATCGTATCAAACTTGGAGAAAATAGACAACACAAACAGAGCATCGAAAAATGCCCTGCGAACATGATTAGTTTCTGAAGTGCTAGATTCTGACTTCGTAAGGTCGATTTTCTGTCAGGACAGCAAAAATGAGGTAGCATAACTTTCTTGCTACTGCTCCAACCGCAACCCTGTGTGGTTTACCCCGGGATCTAAGACTTTGGTAGTATGCTTTCAGTTGCGGATCCGACCAAGATGCGACGAAGGCTGCACCCCAGATGGCACGACGAAGATAAGCAGAACCACGCTTGGACATGTGATTCTGGCTTCCCTTAAATTCTCCTGACTGCATGACTTGGGCATCAATTCCTGCATAGGAGACCACCTGCTTTGCACTTGGAAAGCGGTGAATATCCCCCAACTCGGATAATATGACAGCTCCATAAACCGGTCCAACACCAGGAATTGTAGTGACAGGAGAATCCAGCTTCGCCATGTATGCTTCAATCTCTTCATCGATGAGCTTGATCTGATCTTCTACAAATTCCAGTTGCTCCAGCATCTGGCGAATTTGAAAAGCAAAGGCATCCGTCGCAATCCGAATCCCCAACGACTCTTTTGCGACAGATTTGAGCTCCAGAGCCTTCTCCTTGCCAAAGTGTCCATGTGAGCTTTTGTTTAGCATGGTGGTCAGTTTTCGGGTATGAAGAGAAGCAATTTCTTCAGGGGTCGTATGCTCCAGTAAAAGTTGTTTGGAGCTCATCCCAAAGATATCAGTGAATAAATCTGCGTATTCGGGGAACACCTGGTCCAAGAGGGATATGACTTTACGCTTGAGATCTCCCACCGTCTGTATTTGCCAAAGCCGAAAGCGGCACAGCTGGCGAAGGGCGAGGGTATCGCCTTGTGCAACTGCCGTTTCCTGGTAGTCGCCAAATAAAAGGACCCTAGCTACGATCTCAGCGTCGATGCGATCATTCTTTACCTTACGGATACGCATGTTGCGCATGGCATCGGTAACGATAGGGTTTATCACCTTGATCGTGAAGCCTTTTTCGTGAAGCCAGGAGTAGAGAACCAACCAATAGTGTCCGGTTGCCTCCATGCCAACCTGGGAATTTTCCGGTGTCAAAGCATACTTGTCCAGCATCTTCTGGAGTTTATCGACACCTGAAAGAGTGTTGGGGATTTTGAAGGAGTTACCATCAAGTACTTCGCCATCTTGATTTAGGAAACAAACTTCATGAGCTTTCTTGGCAATATCAATGCCAATGTAAAACATCTTAATACACCACCTTTGCGGATGATTTGACGGCAGGGAGGTAATCCTCAAGACTTCACGGGAATTCTACCTTGTTGGACATGCGGGACCAAACTCCCATCCAGCTCATTCGAATCCGACCCGTAAAGCTGAGGCGTCACTCTTTTCTACGAGACTTACTCTCAAGGAGTGAAGACGACGCCCTCAACTGCACAGTTCCATTATCCCACGTGGCATGAGGGAATAATAGAAAAATGATGTCAGTGTACCACGACTCTGACAAATATAATATACAAGG
>CAZOTE010000209.1:0-1592 GCA_964582705.1 uncultured Eubacteriaceae bacterium
CTGATACTGCTCTCATAGCCTTTCCCGGTTGTGTCTTGTTTACAAAAAAGGTAAGTAGCGCCATAAATGCCACTGACACTAAAAACGTAATTACTGTTATGCTGCTTATTCTCAAGTCTCCAATATGAATCGGTGTATTCGGAACAATTCTAGGCATTACTTTTGGATCCGCCTTGAATATCACTAATGCTAAATTTTGCAAAAACAAGCTCATCGCTATTGCTGTGATAAGAGCTGAAATCCTCGGCGCGTCTCTCAAGGGTTTATATGCAACTCTCTCGATAGCCATGCCCAAGACAGCGCTTCCCAACATGGATATTAAAAAAACCGCCCACACCGGCATTCCTGCAGTTGCAGCCAAAAAAGCGAAATAAGCACCCATCATCATAACTTCACCGTGGGCAAAATTTATCAGCTTGACTATTCCGTATACCATGGTGTATCCCAAAGCTATTACTGCGTAAATACTGCCTACTTGAAGTCCGTTGATCATTTGTTGTATGAAAACCAAGCTAGCTCCTCCTTTCTACTCTAAATTAATATAGGAGAGATAATCTCTCCTATATTATCTTATTTATTCATTTTATATGCTACTCTACAACTAGCTTTTCAACCAGCTCGTGCTTTCCGTCAACTATTTTGATAATAGCTATATCCTTCTGAGTAGCATCTCCCTGCTCGTCGAATCTTATCGTTCCGGTTACACCTTTGTACTCTATTGCTGATAAAGCATCTATAATCGCCTGTCCATCAGTTGAACCTGCATTTTTGATTGCTTCAGCCATTACAAAAGTAGCATCATATCCCAATGCCCCGAGTGCATTAGGCTCTTGATTGTACTTTGCAGCAAATGCTGCTATGAAGTCTTGTACAGTCGGGTCCGGATCTGTTTTTGCAAAGTGGTTCACAAAGTAGTAACCTTCGACCTGCTCTGCATAATCAATCTCAACGCTATCCCAACCATCTACTCCTACGCAAATCTGCTCAAGTCCCATGTCTCTGATTTGAGTAGTGATCTGTCCCACTGAATCGTAATAATCCGGGAGGAAGATAACATCAGGATTTGCATTTCTGATTTGAGTAAGTGCTGTGCTAAAGTCGACGTCATTTGCTGTATATCCAATGTAGTTTGTGACAGTCAGGTTTTCGTCGTTGAAAACTGCCCTGTATGACTCAGCCAAGCCTTCAGAATACGCATCGTCGCTGTTGTAAAGAATCGCAACAGACTCCGCCTCTAAATAATCTATGCTGAACCTAGCAGCTGCCGCAGCCTGATAAGGGTCAAGGAAACATGCCCTGAAAATCGAAGGTGCATCCAAGGTTACATCTGCTGCTGTAGCAGTTGGCGTAAGCATTGGCATGTTGTCTTCAATTGCAAGCTCTTTAACCGCTAGAGTCTCGCCGCTGATGGTTCCGCCGATAATAGCTACAACTTGATCTTGATCTTTAAGCCTGTTGTAAGTACTGATAGCCTCTGCTCTGTCTCCTTTTGTCTCATAATCATATACCTCGATCAATCTTCCGTCGATACCGCCGTGTTCATTGATGTCTTCAACAGCGGACCCATTCACCGTGCAAATAAAATCACTACC
>CAZOTE010000210.1:0-1564 GCA_964582705.1 uncultured Eubacteriaceae bacterium
GTCTATTATCACTATCATTTATTTAGCCTCCTCTGCGCTTTTTATGGTATCTACCAGCGCCTGTGCCTTGTTCATGCATTCGTAGTATTCGCTTTCTGGCACAGAGTCTGCCACTATTCCCGCTCCTGCCTGGACTATGGCTTCTCCGTCTTTAAATATTACCGTTCTTATGGTTATGCATGTATCCATATTGCCGTTGAACCCAAAATAGCCAACTCCGCCTCCGTATATGCCCCTGCGGGTGTCTTCAAGCTCTTCGATTATTTCCATCGCCCTTACTTTTGGGGCTCCTGACAACGTGCCGGCTGGAATGCATGCCTTTAGCGCGTGGAACATATCCTGCTCTTTTTTTATTTTTCCTGCCACGTTGGATACGATATGCATTACATGGGAGTACTTTTGTACGTCCATGAACTGGGTAACTTTTACCGACCCAAACTCCGATACCTTTCCAATATCGTTTCTGGCAAGGTCTAAAAGCATCAGATGTTCCGCTCTTTCCTTTTCATCAGCTAGAAGGTCCTTTGCAAGCATCCCATCTTCTTTTTCTGTCTTTCCCCTTCTCCTTGTCCCTGCTATCGGACATGTTTCGACAACTCCTTTAGCAACCTTTACCAAAAGCTCAGGTGAAGATCCAACGACGCTGTATTCTTTAAAGTTCATATAATAAAGATACGGCGAAGGGTTGACGCTTCTAAGCTTCCTGTAAGCTTTGAATGGATCAAGATCAGTCTTTGCCTTAAGTCTTTGGGAAAGCACTACCTGGAATATGTCTCCCTTCCTAATGTAGTCTTTGGCTTTTATGACCTTTTGCGAGAAAGCTTCAAGTGTCTCGTTGCTTTCAAATTCCGCAACTGATCCGCTATTATTCTCTTCCTGCTTAATTACAGCCAAGCGTATCTCATGCTCTATTTTGTCTATCGTATTTTTTGTCACATCGTATGGAGTCTCACAGTCGAACTGATTGAATACGATAAATATCTTTTGCTTCATGTGGTCGTAAATGATGATTTCCTTCATTATCATCAGATGAACGTCGGGAACATTCATATCATCCGGATTTTCTTGTGGCAATTTCTCTATTTCCCTTATCAGGTCGTATGATACATATCCAACTGCTCCTCCCGGAAATTCGGGAATAAAGGGCAAATCAATCTCTGGATAAGCAATCTCGCCAAAATAACTTCTAAGGGCCTCCAGGCTCTTTCCTTCATAGCGAACCTTACCTCCTTCGGTTATCACATTTGTCTCTCCATCACGCGATAAGATTTCTCCGTAGGGATTTCTTCCGATATATGAATACCTTCCCCACTTGCTTCCCCCCTCTACGCTTTCAAGCAGAAAAGACTTCTCATCCTTTTTGCAAAGCTTTTTAAATATGCTTATAGGGGTTTCCGTATCCCCCTCGATTTGCTTTACAAAAGGTATTACGTTATGGGTATCTTTTATTTTTTTGTACTCTTCAATTGATGGAAATAACATTTAAATTCCTCCTTTTTATAAACAAAAAACCCTCACTGAACAATCCAGTAAGGGCGATATTATCGCGGTGCCACCTTGATTT
>CAZOTE010000211.1:0-1557 GCA_964582705.1 uncultured Eubacteriaceae bacterium
CAACGCATTTTTAATGGTGGATATCTATTTTTACAAAAGATCTACCATGAACTAGGGATCCAAAAGATCACTGCCGATATAGCTCAAAAGCATAAGTTTACTTTCAACCTAGACAGTGTGCTCTCTAGACTTCTTTACTCCAGGATTCTCTATCCATCATCAAAACTTGCAACTTACAAGCACGCTCATAAGTTCCTAGAACCGGCTGACTTTGATCTGCAGCATGTTTACCGGGCTTTGGAAGTGATCGCACAAGAGATGGATTTTATCCAAGCACAGCTCTATGCCAACAGTATGAAAGTGGCAAAGAGAAACACCAAAATTTTATACTACGACTGCACCAACTACTTCTTTGAAATAGAACAGGAAGATGGAATCAAGCAGTATGGCTACTCCAAGGAACATCGCCCCAACCCCATAGTTCAAATGGGCCTGTTCATGGACGGTGACGGTATCCCACTTGCCTTCAGTATCAATAAAGGAAATACCAATGAGCAGACTACCTTGATTCCATTGGAGAAAAAAATCCTCTCGGATTTTGATCATTCAAAGTTCATTGTCTGCACTGATGCCGGACTAGCATCCAACAAAAACAGAGTCTTCAACGACAAAGGCGAAAGGGCATTCATCACCACACAGTCCATAAAAATGCTTAAAAAACATCTTAAACAATGGGCACTAGACCCTACAGGCTGGCATTTGGCCGGGAGCAAAGAAACTTTTGCTATCAGTGATATTGACGAAAATATACACAGTGAGAACACTTTTTACAAGCAGCGTTGGATCAAGGAAAATGGTCTGGAACAAAAGCTTATCGTGACCTATTCAGTCAAGTACCGTAACTACCAGCAAACAATAAGAAATGCTCAGATCGAAAGGGCTCAAAAGGCAATCGACACAAACCCCGGAAAACTAAAGAAAGCTAAACCAAACGATTATAAGCGTTTCATCAAGAAGACTTCCTGCACTCCCGATGGAGAAGTTGCAGAAAAAGAAATCTATTCAGTGGACACTGATGTAGTAAATGCTGAAGAGGTTTATGACGGATTTTACGGAGTTTGCACCAACCTGGAAGACGATGCTTCGGAGATCATTAAAATCAACAAGAGACGGTGGAAGATTGAAGAGTGTTTTAGAATCATGAAAAGCGAGTTTAAGGCCAGACCAGTTTATCTGAGTCGCGAGGATCGCATCAAGGCTCACTTCACCACATGTTTCATGTCGCTGATCATCTACAGATTACTTGAAAAGCGACTCGGCGAAAAGTTCACTTGCAGTGAAATCACCTCAGGCCTTAGAGACATGAACTTCTTTGAAATAGACAAGGAAGGATATGTCCCCACATACACCAGAACTGAATTTACTGATGCTTTACACGAAACTTTCGGTTTTAGGACTGATTATCAAATAGTTAAAAGCTCTGAAATGAAAAAAATTCAAAGACTAACGAAAAAATAAAAAAAGTACGCACTTTTTAAAACATAAAGAAAGCTTGGATTGCCCTATCTACAAGGGTTTCCAAGCTTTTTGTATCTTACAAGTGTCAAAGACAGGATT
>CAZOTE010000212.1:0-1509 GCA_964582705.1 uncultured Eubacteriaceae bacterium
CTCTGTCTCACTTTCTGACATCTCCAATCGCCATTTGTCGATTTCCTTATGGTTGCCGCTTGTGAGAACCTCTGGAACCTCCATTCCCTCAAAGACCCTTGGTCTTGTATATTGGGGAAACTCCAGGAGATGTTTCGAAAAACTCTCGTCAGCCGAGCTGTCCTCATTGCCCAATACCCCTTCTAAAAGCCTTGAAACAGAATCTACTACCAACATTGCCGGGATCTCTCCTCCCGTCAAGATGAAATCCCCTGCTGAAATCTCTTGATCCACGTATTTATCGAGAATACGCTGATCCACTCCTTCGTAATGGCCACACAGCAGTATCAAGTCAGTTTTATCATGGGCAAATGTCATAGCATCTGATTGGGCATATACTCTTCCCTTAGGGGTAAAGTATATCACCCTGCTATCGGGACTTAATATCTTTGCCTGCTTTATAGCGTCTGCAATTGGCTGAGGAGTCATTACCATTCCCGGTCCTCCCCCAAAAGGGTAGTCATCGGTTTTTTGGTGCTTGTTCTTCGAAAAGTCCCTTATATTTAGGATTGTTACTTCGATTAGATTTCTTTCCAAAGCTTTCTTAATTATGCTGCTTTCCATGAAGGAGATAAAAAAATCAGGAAAAATCGTGAGTATTATAAATTTCATAGATCCCAAAGGCCTTCAGGGATTGATACCTTCATTTTGCCTTCCTCAATATCAATATCCAAGATATTTTCTTCAGTAGCCGGCAGCATTAGCTGTTTTGTAGATGTATCTATTATATAAATGTCTGCTGCTCCTGTCTGTAGAACATCCTTGAGTACTCCCAGCTTGATATCGCCTTCAAATACATCTATTCCTACCAAATCCACGATGTAGTACCTTCCTTCGGGAAGGGGTGGTGCATCTTCTCTGCTTATTTCAATTAAGCTGTCCTTTAGCCTATCCGCGCCATTTCTATCTTTTATATCTGCGAATGTGATCAGGACCATGTTCTTGTGATATCTGATGCCTGTAATCAAAAGATTTTTTTTGACTCCATTAGTATTGACGATTATTTCTTTCAAGTCGTCGAATCTGTGCATGTCGTCGGTTATAGGCATCACCTTAACCTCTCCCTTTATTCCGTGGGAAGCTACGATTTTTCCTATTACTAAATTATCTTTTTCACTCAAGGATTTCACCGCCCTGCTTATCTTTGATTTCAATTAAAGATAAGCCAGGATAAACCTGACTTATTTTATTGGATAATTTCTAAAACTACCCTCTTATTCTCTTTCGTTGCAGCTGCCTTGACAACAGTTCTTATAGCTTTAGCTATCCTGCCCTGCTTGCCTATGACTTTACCCATGTCATCTGGAGATACATGCAACTCTAAAATAATTGTATGGTCTCTCTTTGTCTCAGTGACTTCAACCTTTTCAGGATGATCCACCAGTGATTTTGCCAAAATTTCAACCAATTCTTTCAAAAAAGACACCTCCGGGAATATCTCTATTACTTGATAATTCCATTCTTTTTGAA
>CAZOTE010000213.1:0-1509 GCA_964582705.1 uncultured Eubacteriaceae bacterium
ATCACAATATGGGCTTACGAGCTGGTGCTACTAAAAGTACTTTCTTGCTCCTACGAGATAGCCGATTTTGTGATAGAAATTGCTCTTTTGTTGTTTTCTACTTCCCAATTGGATTTTATAAGCCTTTGGGCAGCGATTTTTTTTGAACAATCTCTTATCTGTATGTGAGGGTAGCTGTCTTTTATATATGCGGCAAAGATATTTGCCGTTGAAGAAGCGTCCTCGGGAGAGTTTCTGAACAAGTCTAAATATATCCTGCCGGGAGCTGTCATCGTACTTTGCACTATAGAATTTAGCTTTGGTTTTAATTCCTCTTTGAACAGTACAGTCTTTACTCCCGAAACATCTTGTGCTTCTTCTGGGGAGAGCTTTTTGCCCACCCATTTTTCGAGGATAGGATCTGACTTTTCGATAAAAAGATATTCCTGTGCTTCAGAAGTCGACTTTATAGCCATATATATCAGATTTTCTCTTTCAAGCCCGGTTAAGTAGTAAAAGTTTTTATCCACATCGTATTTATAATATGCATCTCTTGAACGGTGAGGGGCGCTGCCTGAAAACAAAACCACGATGCTGTTGTCCCTTAGGCCTTCAAGAAATGTCTTTCTATTTTCTATAAAAAAATCTTTCATTTTGATTCCTCCTAGAATAATGATCTCAAATTCAATACTAACATACCCGGGCTAATTTTGGTAGAATCAAAAAGTCCGCTGTTTTCAATCGACAACGGATTTGTGCAAATAACTTAGGTATGTTTTTTTCAGACTAAAGGTATCCTATGGCTACGACTGCCAGCATCAATGCAAATGACAAGGATATTCCAGCCATAAATTTAAATCTGCCGGGATTGCCTTTTTTCTTGGCACGGTAAGCATTAGAACCTGTAAAAAAGGCTAGGGATGACAAAGAGACCAGCTGGGATGCCAACAAGCTGTTGTTGAAGGCAAGGAAAACCAAGATCAAGCCAATTGCTAATAATTCTATTTTTATAAATTTTTCGAACAAGACGATCACATCCTCCAGAACGGGTTTCTAGTGAAATATATCAAATCATATGATGTGAAAAATCATACCATAAAAAGGAATAAAGGTCAAATTGTATCACAGAAGAGCTTAATCATGCATGTCTTTTTTGATAAGCGCAGCAGGCTTTAATGAAGATATGCCGTACTTGTCCCTTAAGGCATCCATTGTTTCCTCAAGCTTTATGTCCTTGTCTTTTTTAGGATCAGGTTTTTCAGGGATGCATTCAAACATTGAAATCTGCTTGGAGACTTCATTTGATTTGAAATCCCCAAGAGCTACTCCTAGAAGCCTGACTGGGCGCCTGTCTTTCCAGTGTTTTTCGAGAAGAAGAATAGCTGCTTGATATATGTCCTTGGTTAAGGAAGTTTCAGGCAGGGTAAGCTGTCTGGTTATGGTCTTGAAATCTGCATATTTGATGGTGATCTGCACGGTTTTGCCTTGTTTGTTAAGCCTTCTAGCCCTTATGCCCACTTTGTCTGACAG
>CAZOTE010000214.1:0-1459 GCA_964582705.1 uncultured Eubacteriaceae bacterium
TGGCATCGAATATCTCGTCGTTTACGATGATTTTACCTACGCCCCTGGCTATGACCACCACGTGTACGTGTTCGTGTTTTTCCAAAGTTGAGAAACCGTCTTTTGCGCATTCGAAATACCTAAGGTGAAAATCAGTGTTGGCTTCATCCTCTACCAGATTTTGTCTAGAAGTCTCGTTGAAGGTTACCGGACCGTCTTCCCCTGAGGGCTTGTAGTCTATTTTTGTGATTCCGTCCCAGTTGAAGTCATTGAATTTAAAGAATACTTGACTCATTATCCTACCTCCGAAATCCATCAGGATTTTATTTTTTTGATATTATCTTAGCACACTAACTGCTTGGTAATACAATCATATAAAAATTCAAGACCCATGGCAACGGTTATATAGGATAAATCAATAAATAAGCTCAATAAACGAGCAGATGCTCGCGTATGCTGGGAAGAACTGGAGAAACTAATTTCAAGAAATCCACAAATAAACAATATTTCTGACTTGAACAAATGTTCAATGTGAGGTATAATAACTAGTAGTTAAAGGATTACAATAGGGAAGAAGGGGTGGAATATGGATTATTCAAAGAATCTTTTGATTAAAGTATGTGAATTCTACTATAACATGAACATGAACCAGCAGCAAATTGCAAATAAATTGAATATATCTAGAGTAAAGGTATCAAGGCTCTTAAGCGAAGCCAAGAACAAGGGAATCGTCAAAATAGAAATCAGATATCCCGGAGACAATTGCATTCAAACGGAGGGTCTTTTGGAAAATAGATATGGTCTAGAGGAAGCAGTAATAATTTCCTCAAAGGACAAGTCGGAAGATCTCGTGTTTTCGGAGGTCACAAAAATAGCCGCAGAATTCATGGAAGAAAAGATTACCCCAAAGGATATAATCGGCTTAGCTTGGGGGAGAACTATAAAAAACATGACATATAGGATTCCCCAGATAAACAAGGGCAAGCATGCGGTACAGCTATTAGGCAACATCGGATCAATAGATGTAAGTGGAGACGTGATAGTCAGAAAAGTTGCAAATGCCTTGGGAACCAGCATGTCACTTCTGCCTGCTCCTGCCATTGTAGACAGCAAGAATATAAAAGAAGCTATTATGAGCGACGGCAAGATAAAAAGCATATTTGAAGATCAGAAGAAATGCACCATTGCTTTTGTAGGAATCGGCGAAGCTAACGAAAAGTCGATCCTGGTTGAAACAGGCTACTTAAAAGAAGAGGATTTAACAGATCTTAAAAATGCAAAGGCTACAGGTGAGATCTGCGGAAGATTCATAGACGAAAAGGGAGAGCTATGCAAATGCTCCATTGATGAGAGAGTGCTGGGGATTTCTTTCGAAGATTTAAAAAACATACCCCTGGTGGTGGCTATCGCCACAGGAAAAGAGAAGGCTGAAGCTATGAAGGCGGTTTTGAAAAGTGGAGCTGTCAACGTTTTGATAACC
>CAZOTE010000215.1:0-1440 GCA_964582705.1 uncultured Eubacteriaceae bacterium
CTTGGGGATCGACTTGATCAGCTCGTAATCTTTGAGACAGAGGTTAAAGTCATATTTATAGCATGGATGCAAGAAGAAGTTTAGTGAGGTAAATAATAAGTTGTAATTAGAGTTGCTTGATGGGATAATAAGGATATAGTTGAGAACTGTCACTAGGAGTAATTTGATAGTGAAGCCTTTTTCGTGAAGCCAGGAGTAGAGAACTAACCAATAGTGCCCGGTTGCCTCCATGCCAACCTGAGAATTCTCCGGGGTTAAAGCATACTTGTTCAGCATCTTCTGAAGTTTTTCGACACCTGAGAGGGTGTTGGGGATTTTGAAGGAGTTCCCATCGAGTACTTCGCCATCCTGATTTAGGAAACAAACTTCATGAGCTTTCTTGGCAATATCAATGCCGATGTAATACATTTTAATACACCATCTTTACGGATGATTTGACTGCAGGGAGGTAACCCTCAGGACTTCACGGGAATCCTACCTTGTTGGATATGCGGGACGATACTCCCATCCAGCTCATTCGAATCCAGCCCGTAAAGCTGAGGCGTCACTCTTTCAAACGAGACTTTCTCTCAAGGAGGGAAGACGACGCCCCCAACTGCACAGTTCCATTATCCCACGTGGCATGAGGGAATAATAGAAAAATGATGTCAGTAAAAAAGAGGACACTTCTCAACTAACCGCCAAAACTGACATTAAGGGTGTGTAAAAGCACCTTGATTTTCAGTCCTATGATTAAATAATAATCAATAAGCACTATCAAAAGGCAAAAAAATCAAACAATCACAACAAAACTAATATACTGTAATGGAGGAATGGAGAACTTTGCTTTTAATTCTTATTGGGATGCTGTAGGTTTTATGAAGTCTAGAATTTCTGGGAATATGTTTTGATACTTGGGGATTCACTTGAACAGCTTATTGTCTTTGATATAGAGGTTAGCTACTTATTTACAGTATGGATGTGAGTAGAATTTTGGTGTCAAGCAATATTTGGAAACAATCCAATGGTGGGAGCAACCGTTTCAGTTGCTGTAGCGATTGAAGAAGCCATGAAATAGATTGTTGATTCATTTTGAAAGGCAATTATGCGATGACAAAAGGCAAAGTGCTCAAGTATGGACAGCTATAGTGTAAAGAAATAGCAAGAAATGCTTTAGAGGTACATGACAAACGGATCAGAAATCTAAATAATAGATTTCTGATCCGTAAAAACGAAAAACGTGTTTAGGTTATTCACTTCTTCTGATAAGTTTGATATACTTGGGTTGAGTAGACAATAGGCTAGCTCTATCTATTTTGAAAGTAATCCTGTAAGCTCCGCCTCCACCAATATTTTCTATAAATGTAAAATTATAACAAATACCGTATCAGCTTGCTGATCCGGTATTTTCTATGTGTGCCAGGCATGGCACTAATCTAGCTAGTGAAAGTCTAGCCACGG
>CAZOTE010000216.1:0-1426 GCA_964582705.1 uncultured Eubacteriaceae bacterium
GTCAGGTCGGAAGCAAGTGCACTAAGGGTATCTATTACATTTACAAGCTCCAGCACCGTCATTTCACCGTTTACAATTACGCAGACATTATCGCCGGTGATAACATCCATCACCCCAGTATCAGCAAGGGATGTTCCATCCAGAATTTCTTCAAGGATGTCCTGTTCTGCTATTTTCTTTTTCTGATTTTTCTTCATGAATATATTCCTCCGTTAAAATATTTGCCCAGTTGCAAGGGCTGTGTTACTCATCATCTGTCATAAGTCCAGATAGCCCCGCATCAAATAGATTCATCTGTGATGGGACACTTAGCCCACGCTCCTGCATATCGTAATTAGCGATAAGGATTTCAGGAAACTGCGCACCGCCGTCATATCGCTGTTTGATGTTATTGATGCGGGTATAGGCATCAATTTGAATACCCGGTGCATCGTAGAGCCCTCTGATAAATTCACAATCATTGTAGGAAAGCAGAAATTTTCCCTGGGCATTCATCAGGGTATCCCTTAAGCGAATGTGGTCTTTTTCAGTAAATCCATCCTCCCCAACATTTTTATAGTAGCCTTCGGTTTCAAAGTAGGGCGGATCGCAATAGAAAAAACTCACCGGCCGATCATACTGCCTGATGAGTTTTTCAAAGTCTTTATTCTCAATTACTACCTTTGCAAGTCTGCGATGAGCCTGTTCAATCAGCGGAAAATTGCCCCAAATATCATGGGGCTGGCTTCCAAAACTGGTTAGCCCAGAAGCATAGCTATAGCGGATGAGCTGATAGAACCATGCCGCCTTTTGCACGTCTGTCACAGGGCTATCTCGAGCGAGACAGTTTTTTACATAGTCAAAATCCTCTCTGGAATTAAGGCAATACCGTAGAGCATCCATCAGCTCATTTGGTTTGTCCCTTACACAACGATAGAGATTGACAAGCAGGCTGTTAAAATCGTTGTAGACTTCAAAATCATTGCCGGGATTCTTATGAAAGAGTATCCAACCGGCTCCGCCGAACACTTCGATGTAGCGTTCATAGTAGAGGGGAAAGAGATTTACAATCAATTCACGAAGTGATTTCTTCCCGCCTATCCAAGACATAAAGCTATTCAGATACTTCACCCCCCTCCTTAAAGGGCAGTCGGGTCTGAGCTTTGTCAAAACCTGAAAGTGAGCGATTCAGTCCCCTTATGGCGGCACTGATACCGGCGATTCTTCGCCTCATATGCCGAATAGTGGCTCGCAGCTCATTTTCTGTTTTTGCATAGTAATAGCCGCTTTGGTCACTAGCGATGGGAATTGCTTCACGGCGCAGGATATTAATAAGGTCACGAAGCTCCTTGCCGTTTACACGGAATATCAATTCCAGCTCTCGGCTTAGGATGGCATTTTCCTTGCCAAGATGATAATCCTTCAGATATTCTGCAAGCTGATCTTT
>CAZOTE010000217.1:0-1424 GCA_964582705.1 uncultured Eubacteriaceae bacterium
ATTTGAGTGAGAATATTGGTTTGTTGGATAGTGATGAGAATGAGATTAACCCCGCAACAGAGGACACGCTGGCCACTGGTGATATAACCGGTGCAGACCTCACACTCGATGAATATGAATTTGATCCGGCTGTTAAGGCCATTCAGGTGGTTAATGATGGTGTAGCGAATATAACCGTTACGGTTGGTACGGATGAGTTCGTGTTACAGCCGGATGAGGCTCGTCGGATACAGTTAGACAGTGGCCCTATTGAAACTGTGGAGTTTAGTGCAGATGCGGTGTTCCGTATGAACGGAATAAACTAAAAGGTGAAATTTTATGGCAACTAGGACAAGCAGCCAATCGGGTAACTGGGATCAGACAAGCACATGGAACGGTGAAGATGTACCCGTCAATGGTGATACGGTAGTGATCAGTGAAGGCCACAGCGTAGTTTTTAATGTGGATCAATCCGGTTTTAGTAATGGATTGGCTTCATTAGTGATTAATGGTACTTTAACCTTCAAACATGATATAACTACTTATCTGAAAATGAATGGTAATATTACAGGCACAGGATCATTATATGTTGGAACAGAAGAAAATCCAATACAAAGACCATCCGTTGGAAGTGAAAACCGCTGCACATTAATGTTTAACAGCACAGCAAGGATAACTGACCAATTAAGTGTAGAGGGACATGGATGGTATCCAAATCGTGAATGGACGGAATTAAATGCAGACGCTAATCTTGATGCTACACAAATAGTGTTAAAAGAAGATTTAGGTTTACAGCAAGGAGATAAAATAGTAATTGGCTGTGGAAGTATAGATTATGTCAATCAAGAAGCAGCATATGGAATTTATACAGTTTCAAGTTATGATGATGGGAATAAAATAGTAACACTCACAAGTGGATTACAAAAAGCAAGAGTAGAAGACGATCCAGTTGCAATTGTTTCAAGACCAATATTGTTTAACAGAACAAGTAGCTCTGGTGCAATCATCAACGATTTAAATAATATTTCAATGGTTGGTGCTTGTTTTAAAGTTAGATTTGCAAGTTCCCCTGGAACAGTTCAGGGAAATAATTCTTTAACATATATATCTAATTACAATATTCAACACTGCACATCATATAATTATTTAGTTGGTGGAGCCTTAAATTCATTAATAGAAGATTGTACAATTGTATCAACAAGCGGAGGAGTTGCCTGTCCTGTTGTGATAAATACAATAATTAGAAGGGTAGTTGCAATATCAACAAGTTTAATTATGTATTCTACTGCAAAAATATATGACTCAACATTGCAGGGTACTGGAGGAATATATTATCCTTCAATGACAAGTATAGAATTTCATAATTGCACATTTAAAAGCATAGGAACTGGACTTGGATGGGGGGGTAGTTTCTTCAATTGCGAATTCTTTGGCGATGATTATTT
>CAZOTE010000218.1:0-1414 GCA_964582705.1 uncultured Eubacteriaceae bacterium
ATGGACACGTCCATTTTTCGTTATTTTGTTTTTGCGAAATTAATTATACGTTATCAAAGAGAAAAGATGAAATTAAAAAATTCATGAAGATTCTCCGGGACAATAGTTCAAGGTTAAATTCAAAAGTAAGTTCCGTTTGATTTACTGAGTAAGAGAAGAGCTAAAAGTGCAAGAGTAACTTCCGGTTTGGGAGTTGATTCTTGTACTTTTTATTTAATTTAAGGCTGTTTCTCTGGTATTCTTACATCATTGTCGGTATATTCTGAGGTGATTGTGGATGAAGAGACTAAAGAAACTGTTACAAACTATTGCACTGCAAAGGGAATTGAGCACCCGATGATATATGGTGTTTAGGCGGATTAGAAGAAGGTAGCAATATGCTAACTAGTCAGTTCAATACTGAAAAAAGTTATAAAGGCTCAGATGAATCGAAAAGAAAATATGAGTTGATAATTGATGCCTGGCATAGAATATTTGAGTATAATGAGTACTTAGATTATTTTATGAAACTTGATAAACTTCTCAGGATAGAATTTATTATTGCTAACGATGGTACATCATATGATGAGGATATTGATGTGAAGATTAAGTTACCTTTGGGGTGTCTTGTAGCCGTGGATGATTTGCCTGTTCCAGGATTTACACTGATTGAAGACATTAATAATAGTAATTTTATTAAATTATTTTTTAGCGGTCAAAAGAATGATGAGATTGAGGAGTATAGTGATTATCCAGTTACACCAAGTTTTGAGTTCGACAATGCATACTATTCATTGCCATTTAATCAACCTTCATACGAAAAACTCTATAAAAGAGAAAAGGATAAATACTTAGATGCATTAAACGACTTGTTTTGTTATGAGCAATACCAGAATGATGAATTTGAAATTTTAACATTTAATATCAGCTACTTAAAACAGAACACAAAGATGTATCTGCCTACTCATTTAGTAATAAGGGAAATACCTACTTTTATAGAATATGAAATAAGATCAAAACACATACCTGATGTTATTAGTGGTAAAGTCGAAATTCAAAGTAACAAGTTATAGTCTATGGGAGAAACTATAAACAACGTTTAATAATAAAAGTGAAATACTTGACTTCTCAAGATTTCTATCGCATTACTAGATACCAATCAAAGGATTGGAGGTAATGCAAATGACCAATGAGCAGAAAGAGAAAATTATTGAATTAAGGAAGTTAGGTATAGGCTATCGCAGCATAGCTACTGCCATGAACATGTCCAGAGATAAGGTTAGAAACTTTTGTAAGGCTCAAGGATTAGATGGCTACGGGAAGAGCAATATGAAAGAAGAAAAATCGATAAGAGAACTCTGCAAAAACTGTGGCAAGATCATTAATCAAAAGCCAATAAAAGGCCGGCCAAAGACATACTGCTCTAAAAAATGCA
>CAZOTE010000219.1:0-1407 GCA_964582705.1 uncultured Eubacteriaceae bacterium
ATACTTCTATCCGACATCTCTCATGGTGACCGGTTTCGATATCATTTTTTTCTGCGTACACCCTAGTTATGGCTATCTCGTTATCCGATGATGGCTTTACCCCCTGTTCCATCTTCGATCTGTTAAGATTCACTCCGTCCTTGATTGCAAGAACTCTTGTATTTGTCCCTTGCCACCTGAAGTAGAATTCCTTAAATTCCCTTAGCTCCAATTCAACCTGGGGATAAATGCTTGTAAAAGAATCGATGCGGTTTTTCATAAGCTCGTAGAATATCTCAGGATCATAGTTCTTTACGGCGGATAATGTATATATGCCACCGGGAACCGATTCGCGTGAATAAAGGTTTTGAGCCTCTTCCAGCGTCAAGACCGACAACATCTCAACTGAAAAATCCTCTTGGCCATACTCTTCAAGATACCTTTCCGTGGGTTCTTCCAATCCGTTTATCGCATAGGACATGGTCGAATACAAAAAAGAGCTTAGCAAAACTATAATGCCGATTGCCATAAGTTGCAATCTCTTTTTTTTAATGGTCTTCATCATATTTTTTATTAGCATGTCATCCACCTACCCCCACTGAATTTGACCTGCTGATATTTTATCCTTGTTTTCGATTATCTCTTCGATTTTGCCTGAATTCATTTTAATTACTCTGTCGGCCATGGCACCTATCCCCGGATTATGGGTGATGACTACCATTGTGGTCTTAAGGTCCCTGTTGAGGTCTTCGATAACTCTAAGGACCTGCTTAGAAGTCTCTTCATCCAAGGACCCTGTTGGCTCGTCGCAAAAGAGGATCTCCGGGTTTTTAGCTACGCTCCTAGCTACCGAGACCCTTTGCTGTTCTCCTCCTGAAAGCTGGTATGGGTACTTGTGCATCTGATCCTTAAGGCCCACCTTTTCAAGGATGTCTTCAGGATCTAACGGAGTCTTTCCGATGTCTGATCCCATCTGGACATTTTCCAAGGCGGTGAGATTTTGAAGCAGATTGTACTGCTGAAACACAAAGCCCAAATGGTTTCGCCTGAACTCTGTAAGCTTGTCTTCTGACAGGTCTGTCAGAACGAGATCCTTGAATTTAATTACGCCAGATGTGGGAGTATCTAGTCCGCTTATCACATTAAGCAAAGTGCTCTTTCCGCTGCCGCTGGGACCTAGAATGACGATGAATTCCCCTTCTTTTATTTCCAGGCTTACGCCTTTTAAAGCGTGAGTTTCTACCTCTCCGGATTTATAGGTTTTCGTAACGTTTTTTAGAATTATAGACATGGGTTTCCTCCTCCTAATTGATTGGCAGCCGGGCATCGGTGAATCGGTAAATAAAGGTTAAACGGTGGTTGGGCGATTGGGAAACGGTTGGAAAACAGTCGCAAAAACTTTTTTTCCCATCGTTCAACAATTGCTTA
>CAZOTE010000220.1:0-1382 GCA_964582705.1 uncultured Eubacteriaceae bacterium
TCAAGCAACTCTCTTATTTCGTCTTCGTGGGTGCACTGCTCTATAAATCCACGTTCCTTTAAAACATCGAATACGTTGTTCATATCGGCCTCCTAAATATAGCTTGTCTGCCATTTAATTATATTAATACTTCCCGTTTCAAGACTCTCGTCTGTACACAGGCTCAATGATATATTATACTATAAATGCGAATAAATTTGTAACAGGAGGATACTATTTTGAGCTTTATTATCATACTTGCAATTACTGCACTGGATCAATTTTCTAAATCACTGGTCCTTGAACATCTCAAGGACAGCGCCAGCATCCCTTTGTGGGAGGGCGTCTTCCACTTGACTTATGCAGAAAACACCGGTGCTGCTTTTAGCATCTTCACTGACATGCAGCTATTTTTAAAAATCATAACCTCTGTTTTTTCAGTTGTACTATTGATCTACTTGATATTACTGACCAACAAAGAAGGCAAGCTCACTATTAAAAGCCTTTCGCTGGCACTAATAATCGGTGGAGCCTTGGGCAATCTTATTGATCGTTTTAGGTTCAACTTTGTCGTTGATTTTTTCGATTTTCGCCTGATAAATTTTGCCATCTTCAATGTGGCTGATATCTTTATCGTTTCCGGAAGCATACTGCTGATCATAGTCCTGCTGCTGGAGCCTTCTGACGCAGCATAAGGCCATTTACCTTTTTTCTTCAATTGATGTTATAAGCTTCTCTGTAGTCGATATGTGCTTTTCGGCAATTGCTCTAGCCCGATCAGGCTCGTTGTTCACAATGGATGAAACTAGGTCTTTATGCTCTTCGATCAAGGTCTGGGTACTCCTTATTTTCGTGAAATAAGCGACCCTGAACCTTTGAACCTGCTCTCTTAAAGCGCTGATCAATTGGATCAGCTTTTTATTTTTTGAAGCCCTGTACATGACATCGTGAAAATCCGAGTCGAAATTGATTAGTTTGACGACATCCTTTTCCTCTGCGGCGACCTTGAATTTTTCTACGATTTCCTGAAGTTGCTCTATATCTGCAGCGGAAGCATTCTTTGCAGCCAAAGATGCAGCCAACCCCTCCAAAACCGCCCTGATTTCCAAGACCTCTTTTACATCCTCGCTTGACAGCCCAGCAACATACGCACCCTTTCTAGGCACCATTACCACAAGACCTTCCAATTCAAGTTTTCTAATAGCTTCCCTGACAGGGGTTCTGCTTACGCCCATCTGCTCTGCCAACTGGACCTCCATTAGCCTTTGTCCTGGCTTAAAGTCTCCGTTGATTATTGCCTCTCTCATCGTAGTAAACACAATTTCTCTCAGTGGCTTGTAAGTATCCATGTCAATCTTGAGAAAATTATCCATAGGGTAGATCACTCCTTAATTAATTGATGG
>CAZOTE010000221.1:0-1338 GCA_964582705.1 uncultured Eubacteriaceae bacterium
CTCAACACCAATTTTGAGCCCAAAGTTATCTGCCAAAATCACCGCCTCCTTCCTAAAACGGGCATAAAAAATACCCGGATCTCTCCGAGTATAAAAAAAGCACCTATTTTTCAGGTGCTAAAACTTATCACAATCGTTTGCTATATAATAAACAAGTAAGCGATACAGCTTTTCCTTGTAGCTCCATTTTAATTTCTTTTTCTTCTGACCTTTCAAATCCTTTGTGTTCGTAGAATTGGTAAGTACAATTATCATCTGTGTATAAATAAATTAGTTTACCTTTCTCTCGTCTGCTTAATTCATCAAGCAGTTTTGTTCCGATTCCCTTACCGTGTATGGTAGGATCTGCTGCAAGAAAGCAAATCTCCCCATCAGGAATAGCTCTATTTAAATATTTTTGATACATAGCCTTGTTTGCTTCGTCATATATATCTGCTCCACCTTTAACAACAACCGCCATAATTGCTTTGAACATTTTCACATAGAGTTTTCTCCAAAAAGAGGAATACTGCTTCGGTTCATTTTTCATATCAGCCATTAGAATACCCACAAGCTGATCTCCCATATATGCCGCAACTACCTGTGATGCACGTTCCAATTCCAAATACAGAAAATATCTGCCGTATAAACGAAGTGCTAGTGGGTTATCAACATATCTGTTAAAATTCATTCCTTTGATAGCAAAGTCGATAACTTTACCAAAATCTTTTCTCTGTAATTGCTTGATTTTCACTTCCATGCTTCACACCTCACTATCACTTATTTCTGCAATTTCATCTTTGATAATACCACTAAGCTTTTCTGCTGTTTCAATAAGAAATAAACAGGTATCTTCTCCCAATGAGGAAAGCACCTTTTCCTCAAATCGTTCGATTTCTTCGAAAATCTTAGAAAAAAAGCCTCTTCCTTCTTCAGTAAAAATAACAAATTTTTCTTTCTTGTTACTCCCAGCTACGAGGGTGACGTATTGTTGTTTAATAAAATCAGATAAAATGCTATGAACAGTAGACTTCGGAAGATGTAACGTGTCACATATCTGTTTTTGCGTAATGTTTTTAGATTCCTCTAACAAATACAGCATCATTAAAGAGTTAAAAGTCAACCCATGGTTTTTTGCAATCTTCGCATAAGCTGAATCAATATTATTGAGCGACTTATTTAATCGCGACATAGTCTCTTTATAATTCATTTGATAACCTCCTCAATTTTAGTGCGAAATCGTACTATGTTTAGTATAGCACGATTTCGCACCATTGTCAAGGATGTTCTAGTCAAATTCCATAAGGAATAACATCATCTATGGAAATCTCCCTTTTTTGCTTGCTCAGTCCAAGGAAC
>CAZOTE010000222.1:0-1337 GCA_964582705.1 uncultured Eubacteriaceae bacterium
CTCGACCTCCAGCGTGACAGGCTGGCATTCTAACCAACTGAACTACCAGGCCGCATATATAAGATCTGACATGCAGAGTCTTTCTAAATAATGGTGGTCGCAATAGGGCTCGAACCTATGACCCCCTGCTTGTAAGGCAGGTGCTCTCCCAGCTGAGCTATGCGACCATCGCCTCAAATTTGAGACAATTAATATTATATGGCATAGAATAGTCAAAGTCAATAGCTTTGTTGTTTTTTTTTTGCCATTAGGGTAAATCTCCTGTAACCGTTGATATACAAGCTTTTCAAGTGTTGCTTTTAGAATCTGTTGTTCAAGTTTTCATGCTTGTTTTTTGGTTTTTCCATAATTTTCTTCAATTCATCGACAGTAAAATTATACTTGGTATTGCAGAAGTGGCATACAACTTCTGCCCCACCGTCTTCAAATATCATCTTCTCAACATCTTCTTTTTTTATCATGGCAAGACCATCCCACATGCGATCTCTGCTGCAATCGCATTTATATTCCAAACTCTTGCTGTCAATAAGCTCGATATTTTTTTCTGGAAAAATCACCTTTATCATTTCCATAGGCGCCATATCTTTTTCAAGCATGGAAGTAACAGATTTTGCTGTCGATATTTTATCTTCAAGATATTTTATCACTTCGTCAGGGCATCCTGGCATCAGTTGAATCATGTATCCTCCGGAGGCTTTGACATCGCCATTTTCTCCTAGCAAAACACCCAAGGCTACGACTGATGGTGTTTGCTCGGACGTGGCGAAGTAATATGTGAAATCCTCGGCTATTTCTCCACTGACAATATCCACAGTACCCACATATGGGTTTTTAAGCCCAAGATCCCTAACCACCGTCAATGTGCCTTTTCCTACAGCTGAAGAAACATCCAGCTTGCCATTAGCTTTCAGTGGAAGATAAATGTCCGGCTGATGAATATCTATTTTAACTTCTCCCGCTGAATTTACCACAGCGACTATTCCCTTAATTGGGCCATCGCTTTTTATCTGTATGCTTAACTTATCCTTCTCGCTTTTAAGAGCCATTGACATCATGGCAGCGGCGCTAAGGACTCTTCCTGCTGCCGCAGTAGAAGTATATGAAGAGTTGTGTACCTGTTGCATCTTAACGACTGCTTCTTTGCTGTTAACTGCAAAAACCCTTGCCGGCACATCTTCTATCTTTAAGCTTATTATATTGTCTTTCATCATTACCTCCATATATCGTTAATTGACTAAAATTATATCATAAATTATATAACCAAGATTAATGACTCCATAAAAAATAATTATCCACCCGTAAAACGGGTGGTTTTTCTTTGAGCCCTATAAGGGCCT
>CAZOTE010000223.1:0-1303 GCA_964582705.1 uncultured Eubacteriaceae bacterium
GGATTTTTGAAGTAAATATTACATTGGAGATGAGCGATTTGAGAATAATCTTATTAGGACCTCCGGGTGCTGGAAAGGGAACTCAAGCTGCAAACATAGTTGAGGCTTACAAGATTCCCCATATATCCACCGGAGATATATTCAGAAAAAACTTGAAGGAAAACACGCCATTAGGCCTGAAAGCCAAAGAGTTTATGGATAAAGGCTTATTGGTGCCTGATGAACTCGTAGTGGATCTGGTAAAAGACAGATTGCTTGAAAAAGACTGCGAAGAAGGATTCATGTTGGATGGTTTCCCAAGAACAGTTTTCCAAGCCGAAGCTTTGGAAAAAGAGCTTGGGAGCATGAAAATCGAACTGGATGCCGTATTAAACATCGAAGTGGATCAAGATTTGCTGCTTCAGAGAATAACGGGCAGAAGAATTTGCAAGTCATGTGGGGCTACATATCACGTTAGCTTCAATCCTGCGAAAAAAGAGGGCGTTTGCGATCTGTGCGACGGCGAACTTTATCAAAGGGCAGACGACGTTGAGGAAACAGTGTCCAAAAGACTGCAGGTTTATAACGAGCAAACCCAACCTTTGATTGAGTATTACAAGGGAAGAGGTTTGTTGGTGGATATAAATGGTCAGCAAGATATTGACCGAGTTTTTGAAGATATTAAGAAAGCCCTTCAGGGAGCAAAAGAATGATCATCGTAAAGTCACCGGAAGAAATTCAGTTGATGAAAAAAGCGGGTAAGATTGTAGCAGGAGTTCATAGAGAGATGGCAAAGCACATCAAACCTGGAATCACTACAATGGAACTGGACAGGCTGGCAGAAGAGTTTATACTTAAGGCCGGGGCCAAACCTGCGTTCAAGGGTTATCATGGATTTCCTGCATCCATCTGCACATCCATTAATGAACAGGTTGTTCATGGGATACCGTCGGAGAGGGTTTTGCAGGAAGGGGATATTATCAGCGTCGACGTAGGAGCCATATTAAATGGGTTCTATGGCGACAGCGCTAAAACTTATGGAGTAGGTTCCATAAGCGAAGAGGCTAAGAAGCTGATAAGCATCACCAGACAAAGCTTCTACGATGGCATTGAATATGCAGTAAAAGGCAACAGATTATCTGACATATCAAGCCGAATACAAAAGACCGTTGAAGAAAACGGGTTTTCAGTAGTTGTAGATTACGTTGGACACGGTATAGGAAGGGATATGCACGAAGATCCCCCCGTACCCAATTTTGGAATTCCAAACAGAGGTCCGAGGCTTGCGCCGGGAATGGCTCTTGCCATAGAACCCATGGTAAAT
>CAZOTE010000224.1:0-1289 GCA_964582705.1 uncultured Eubacteriaceae bacterium
AGTGGTTGTAGGGTAGGGTCTCTGTGCCCTACCACAGACCCCAATAAAACTCCATCCAAACTTACATCTTAATCACTTAAATCTTAAAACTTTTTACCGAGACGAAGTCTCATTTCTCGACTACGTAGCAGTCATTTCCCGTGCGGCAGAGCCGGACAATAAACAGTCGATTCAGCGACTAATACGACTGTTTCCCAACCGTGCCTAAGGCACTTTAGACTAGCGAAGATATTCTCACTCTTCGCTTTCTTCATCGTCCATATCACCCTCTTCTTCAAGGGTTTGAATCTCTTCTTCAACTAAATAAATGATCCTCAATATATTGGTCTCGAGCCCCAGCCTATCCTGAAGCTCACGTGAGATTTCGAGGTTAACTTCCGTTCCCGGACTTAGATCTCTGAACATGTAAGTTGCAGAAGAAATATTTGCTTCGTCTATCCCAGATGTTTCCGAGGGCCTGACATCTAAAAATTGGATGTGATTTGAAAAAAGGCTGCCGCTTAATTTGCCCAGGTTTCGTATTTGTGCAGGCAATGCCCTATATTGATTTTGTGCCTCTTCTACAGTGATGCTGAAAGTATCAACATCCAGTTCTATCAATCCGTCGGAGCTGATGTCCTCTTCATTCACCTGGACCATGTAGTTCCATTCCATTTTCGCCAATGTCAAAAGATCTGCTTCAGAAACGTAACCGGTCATGATTTGGATAAAATCCCTATTATATTGGATTTGGCTGTTCAGTTCCTCGATATCCTCTTCTAGGCCTGTTATTTTTTCGTTTAGTCTATCAATTCTTGATTCAAGTTCAATTATCTTTGAGTCTTTTATGGCATTTTCATCCTCTACCGGGGACTTGTCTTCACAACCGGAAAATAAGACTAGAGAGGAAATTACAAGTATTATAAAAATCTTTTTTATCAAAAGAACACCTCCGTGTTTTACAGGTATTTTCTACAAAAATTCATGATAATTTTAACACAATTAAGATATTTAATCAAATAGGAGCGAAAGCAGCATGCCCAATATTTTGCTACTATTTATTACTAATTAAAATAGATTTATGGTATAATATTGTCATATTAAGCCAAGTGTAATGTGCTTGGATATACTTCATGAGAGAAACGCCGGCCGCATGTAAGATGGCCGGCGAACCTATAACTACAAGGGGGATGATGAAATGTTATATGAAGAAAAATGTCAAAATTGGTTAAAAAGCGATTATGTAAAAGAAGAGTAGGTAATTGCGAAACTAATAATTGAAAAAAGTGCAGATTGGTACTGAAGTGGGA
>CAZOTE010000225.1:0-1270 GCA_964582705.1 uncultured Eubacteriaceae bacterium
ATGCCAGGAGGCATGGGCGGCGGAATGCCAATGATGTAACATAACTACCCTGTACTAGAAATGGTACAGGGTTTTTTATTGTTAATACAGCTGTATTGACAGATGTCATGCCTTGGTATAAAATTTACAGATGGAATTATTCAATTAAATTTTATTTGAGGAGCTGGAGATGGGAAAGATAAATGATTTTTTAGCTAAGAAAGATATACGGTTCACAGTCAAAAGATATCTTATTGACACTTTGGGATTTATGGCCTATGCCTTGTTTGCCACTCTTATAATCGGCAGCATATTAAACCAGATTGGCGTAGTTCTTAAGATAGCCTTCTTAACAGATGTAGTGTGGCCGGCGGCCAGGGCGATGACGGCACCGGCAATTGCAGTTGCCGTAGCATATGCCCTAAAGGCTCCCCCTCTTGTAATATTTGCATCTGCCATCAACGGGATGATCGGTGGAGACCCGGTATCTGCACTGTTAGCGGGAATAGTCGGTGCTGAATTCGGAAAGCTTGTTTCAAAGGAAACTAAGGTGGACATAATAATAACACCTGCAACAACTATTATAACCGGTGGAATGGCTGCATTTTTCGTAGGGCCTGTGATAGCCGCGTTTATGACAGGATTCGGTCAGGTAATCATGTGGGCAACTGAGCAGCAGCCCATACCGATGGGGATTATCGTTTCTGTCCTGATGGGCATCGCCCTAACCCTTCCGATCAGTTCTGCAGCAATAGGTTTGATGCTGTCATTAAGCGGACTGGCTGCAGGCGCGGCGACAGTAGGTTGTGCCTGCCAAATGGTAGGCTTTGCGGTAATGAGCTACAAGGAAAATAAAATGGGTGGATTGTTGGCTCAGGGAATAGGCACCTCCATGCTTCAGATGCCCAACATAGTTAAAAATCCCAAGGTGTGGATACCGCCCATCATCTCATCCGCAATCCTAGGTCCTGTGGCCACAGTCTTTTTTAAGATGGAAAACGTGCCATATGGATCGGGTATGGGTACAAGCGGTTTTGTAGGCCAGTTTGGAACTTTAGAGGCAATGGGGGGGACGGGCTTTGTTTGGATGGGAATCATACTGCTCCACTTCTTGCTGCCAGCTATTATTACCCTAGCGGTGTCTGAGCTCTTAAGAAAAATGAATTGGATCAAAGATGGTGATTTAAAACTTCAGATATAATTTCCAGGACCTTCACATATATGGAAGGTCCTTTGTTGTGTGAGAAAACCATACGCTGTGCGTATGGTTCAAAAAAGCTTTAGCTATGGA
>CAZOTE010000226.1:0-1262 GCA_964582705.1 uncultured Eubacteriaceae bacterium
ACCAGGTCGAAGACCGCTGGCTCAATAATCGCTTCATGGTTATTTTCAACATAGTATTGAGGAATTTCTCCCTCGTTGGCTTTCTTCTTTTTAGTAAGAAAATCTACAGTGTAGCTTTTCTGTAAAAGCGCATCTCCTTTATATTTTTCATTTGTGAGGATGCGCTTGATGGTGCCTGCGTTCCATTTATCTTTCTTCCCGGGTGATAAAATGCCGTCTGCTGTAAGCTGCTTGGCAATACCGTAAGGCGTCATGCCCTGTAGGAACATGCTGAAGATCCTCTGGATTATAACTGCTTCATTGGGGTTCAAGACAAGGTTGCCATCTTCACCCCGATCGTAACCGAGGAAGTGCCCGAAGGGAACTGTAACCTTCCCGTCTGCAAATCTCTTGCGCTGTCCCCATGTGACGTTCTCTGAAATGCTACGGCTTTCTTCCTGGGCAAGGGATGACATGATGGTGATTAGAAGTTCACCTTTAGAATCTAAGGTCCAGATATTTTCCTTCTCAAAATAGATCTCGATTCCTTTCTCTTTCAATTGGCGAACGGTGGTGAGGCTGTCTACTGTGTTCCTTGCAAATCGGCTAACTGACTTGGTAACGATGAGGTCAATCTTGCCGCTTAAGGCGTCCTGGATCATGCGCCTAAAGCCTTCACGCTTTTTGGTGTTGGTACCGGATATCCCTTCGTCGGTATAAACCTTCACGAACACCCAATCTTCCCTACTCTTAATAAAATTGGTGTAATAATCGACCTGCGCCTCATAGCTTGTGAACTGTTCTTCGCTGTCGGTAGATACGCGAGCGTAGCCAGCTGTGCGGCGTTTTCTTTGCTCATTAATAGGCGTGGAAGAAAACTGCCTGAGAGTAGCAGGTATGGTTTTAACATTTTTAGTTGTCTTTGTTCTGCTCATGCTTTTTCCTCCATGCCTCTTTCATTTTCTCAGCTTGCCTTTTTTTTCTTTCCTCTGACCAGGCCGGTTGTCTGCGTTTAAACTGCCATTGTTTTGTGATCTTACTGCCATCCTTCAGCTGAAAGAGAAGCTCTGTGTTGGAAACCATAGTGATGCTATCAACTTTTTCTTTAAAGATACCTTCGTCAAACTCTTTAATGGAAAGGACATCGCTAGATATGGTTTTTAACATGTTCTCTTCCAATCCGCTGTGGCCGCAATCATTGTGAGGGGGACAGCGCCAATGGTGGGCTTTCTGACCACTTACTCGGGGGCTTGTGTTTCTGCGTAGGTTTTGCCCGCACTTAC
>CAZOTE010000227.1:0-1256 GCA_964582705.1 uncultured Eubacteriaceae bacterium
CAGGCTTGCGGTTTCTGCGACAACTGCGGAGATGTTTGTAATTGCAAAGATTCTGACGACTGTCAGGATACACCTAAGAAGTGGTTAGCCCATTGCGAGCTTTGTCAGAGTTTAATGGATGGAAGCGATGATATCCATATTCCTGATTATGTCTTGGAGGAAGCTGGTATCCCGGCAGATGCCAAGTTAGAAGCCTATGCCAATGAGGATAGCGGTGGGATTACTGTTGTAGAAGCAGATATCCAAGAAGATATTACCGATGTGCCTTCCGGCATACTTGCAATTCTTGCTTCAGCCGGTATCTGCCTCGCTAAGCTGGATGAACTTATCATGTTGGAGGAAGTTATCTACGGGCAAGGAGAAATTTTTAATAATTAATAAGGCTGAAGCTTAAAATTGATGCTTTAACTTTCCGTTAGTGGCTTTAGATTAAAGGCAGGTGAAGAAAATGCAAGGGATTACGAAAAAAGGCAGCCTCATTTCCTATTATGGCAATCCGGCGGGATATACCGATAAGGGAAATGCTGTCGTGGATTCTATCTTCAAAAATGAGGAATTTGTAAGCTGGCTTCAGGAGCATGATCTTGTTCCCCAGTGGACGGACGGTGTTATGGAACGGCTTCTTGCGGGAGAGCAATTGACAGGTAGTATGGAAGCCGCTGCACCGCTGAAAAGTGTTCGTATCTGGCAGCTAAAGCCCGATACGGATGTGTATATGAAATTCATCAGCTTAGATGAAATGACAAATCAGTTTGGAGAGCCTGCTCCGGAACATTACAACATCGTTTATGATGGTCAGCTTGGAACAAACGATCTTGAAGCCATTTATAGCCGCTGCAATACAAATCATCCCTCTGGATATAAGGGACATTCGCTGTCCATGTCCGATGTGGTAGAGCTTTATAACGAGGAAGGCAGCGAATTCCATTACTGTGATCGTTTTGGATTTAAACAGATTGCTTTTGAGGAAGGCAGTCAAACACAGGGCATGGCAGAGTCCATGTCACAATCATTTTAGGAGGAAGAAGTTATGCCAAAAAAAGCAACACCGGCTGCTCCCCAAAAGGAACAGTTTCAAGAAACACCGATGGATTTTGATGTACGCATTTATCCGGTAAAAACAGATGGCGCACTGAAAGCCAATGCATCGGTCAATATCAATGGGTTTTTTGCCGTGTCTAAAGTCCGTATTTTAGAGGGCACAAAAGGCCTGTTTGTATCCATGCCCCAATATAAAGGGCAAAACGGAGAATACA
>CAZOTE010000228.1:0-1254 GCA_964582705.1 uncultured Eubacteriaceae bacterium
TCTTAAGAACAGGAGGTTTGCTGGAATTTAAGACTGACGATACCCAGCTCTATAATGACAGCTTGAGATACTTTGACGATTACGGTTATTCATTGATCTTTAAAACAACAGACCTTCACAACAGCGACTTTAAGGAGAACACAAAGACTGAGTATGAAGAAAAATTTTCATCAATGGGCATCAAAATCAAGTATGCATCAGTAGCAAGGCGCTAGACCCGGAGTCTAGCGCCTTTTTGGAAACCACGGAAAAAATTTATTTGTAACTTTAGCATATTCTCTGAACTCTTCCCTTTTCATGTACTTCTTTTCAAGAAGTGGAACCCCTGATACGAACAACAGCAGATAATTAATGGTTATGGGACTTACTATGCCCCAAATGTTTTCTAAGGAACTTAATGAAACCAGAAAAATTCCCCACCACATTACCGCCTCTCCAAAATAATTTGGGTGACGTGTATACCTCCAAAGACCGGAACTCATGATTTTACCCTTATTTTCCGGATTTTTTACAAACTTCCTAAGTTGATAGTCTCCAACAGCTTCAAAGAAAAAACCTACTAGCCATATTAACAAGCCTATATATGCCGTTATTCCCAATTTCTCGCTGGGAGATGCGCTCATTATCATAATGGGAATGGATATAACATATAAAAACATTCCCTGTATTAGAAATACATTAACAAATGCTTTAATATAGTAATTTTTACTTCCCCATTTTTTTCGCATTTCAACATATCTGTAGTCTTCCGGCTTGCCCCAGTTTCTTATGGAAATATAGAAAAAGAGTCTTATAGCCCATATAATTACCAGCCCTCCCCCAAGTACCAGCCTATGGTTAGATGCTTGGTTAGAAATCATAGCATAAATTGCTACAGCTGCAAAACCTGGTCCCCATGCAATATCGGCTATTGAATTGTTTCTAATCTTCTGTGCGATCAAAAATACGATGCTAAAGTAAATGAAAACCAAGATTCCGATTTCAAAGTACAATATCATTGAAAACACCCCTTAATCCGCCATAACTGCAATCGCTACGCACCCGATTCCTGCGCTCATTGCTACAATTGGCGATATGCTCATTATATATTCAGGATCTTTTCCGATTACTTCTTTGAATGTTGATTCATACTCAACCGCTCTTTCTTCAGCTCCCGCATGGACGATGGCATATCTAATATCGGTTTCCCTGTTCTTGATTTCCTTTATTCTCTTGACGATTTTTTTTGTGTTTGCTCCTGTGCTGAAAGCTTTA
>CAZOTE010000229.1:0-1248 GCA_964582705.1 uncultured Eubacteriaceae bacterium
ATCTATGGTTTCTTGATTATTTAGGGGTTGACTTTTTATAGCTGGTCTTTTCTATATTTCTTAGCGTTTTTTCCCTTGATATAAACTACAAGACGGATAATAAAAGCAATCAGTATGCCTATCCATAAATCCTGGGGGTATAGACTTGGCAGTGGGTTTTTAAAAGCAGCTGAAAAGCCGTCCGTTAGATTTAGGATTTTATCTGCTATCTCATAACCTGCCGCATACCTCCATGCCTGTGACACCTTTGTAAAAAGCAAAGCAAGAAACAGATAAGGCATATTCATAATAAGGAGCTTTTTTATTTTTATATTCATCGGCTCTGCTCCTTTTCCCTGTTTTTCACCCTATCGGTAATCGTGTTTTTCACTAGCTCGGTAAACTTTTTAAGTTGTGCCAGCACAGAGGGCCTTGCCGCTTTCTTCATGGTCTTTGCTGTAAATTCGGTAAAAGCAGCCGTAATAGCATCTGCATCCCTACCCTTGAAAAAGACAATGTACTTGGGTGGGCTTACGGTTTTATCTTTTTTGATGGCAAAATCTACACCATATTTCTTTGCCACACGTTCAAAGCTCTTAATGTTTTTATCCGTAACCTCAATGTTGCTCATACCTTGATTTTGTTTGGCAAGGTCTTTGACGCTCTGCTTACCATGAGGGATTTTGGGACTATCTCTCCCTTTATTCTTTTGTGCTTCCAGGTATTTAAGAATCGCCGACTTTAGAATACCTGCAGTCAGTTTGCTGGTGTTGATAGCCAGTGCTACCGTTCTGTTTTCTACTTCTTCTTGCATAATAATCGCCTCCTTTCAGGCACAAAAAAGACGCTTTGCAATTCCTGTAAGCCAGGTACAAAACGTCGTTAATCTGCTCCATAGAAATCGTGTTTTACAAGCGCAGAATAGTAATTGTCTATGGTTGAGGGTGCATTAAAGAGCGTGGCTAGCAAATATCTCTTGATATTGTGGACATATGTGGTCGTCTTTTTCAGACATTCAAATACATATCCAATGTGCAGGCTGTTAATCCGTAATAGCTTTTCTTTGACAAGCTGCGCAGGGTAATCATCGCCTGAAACATTGATAGTATCTTTTGTGGAGCAAAGTGTTTCCACCATAAGATCAACAATTTCATTAAGTTGGTCACAGTTATGGTCATGCTTTATATACGCATACTCAATATTTTTTAATACCAGCTCTTTTACTTCATTTGCGTTATTACATCCAATCTCATCATATCCCATCTTCTT
>CAZOTE010000230.1:0-1245 GCA_964582705.1 uncultured Eubacteriaceae bacterium
CGAAAGCCCCATAAAGGCCAACGGAAAGCTTTTGGTAATAGACGGAGGATTTGCCCAGGCATATCAGAGTACTACCGGCATCGCGGGTTATACGCTTATCTACAACTCTTACGGACTGCAATTGGCTAGCCACGAGCCCTTCGAGTCTGTTGATAAAGCCATCAATGAAGGCATCGACATCAGATCCACTACCAGCGTTATTGAAAAAGTCGTTGACAGAAAAAAAGTTGCGGATACGGATATAGGCGATAGGCTCAGAAAGCAAATAGATTATCTCGAAATGCTCATAGCCGCATATCGCAAAGGAATCGTGAAGGAAAAGTTTTAGAAAAGACGGATTGGAATCCGTCTTTTTTCTAAATATGGAATCTTCTTTTAATTTCTTCTTTAATATTTATCGGAAAATAATAGTGAAAATAAATAAGCGCAAGAGCGAGTAAAAAAGTGGGTATCCCAGCTATCAACGACCATATAAAGTGAGGCGCTCCTGCAACAAAAATGCTGATGGCCCATTCCAGGAGAAAAAAATACATGGTTGCAAATATCATGTTTACCGCTACATAAATCAGAAGCCTGTTTTTAAGATAACTGTAGGTAAAGACGGCCAGCAGTGAAAACAAATACAGCCCTAAAACAAGAGGCAGCCCCAGCTGAAAGAACCAAGTCACCGCCCCGCTTAAATAGTCCAGCGCATATAAAAGTCCCAAAGTATTGATGGATGCTGCAGTAAGGTAAAAATATCTGCTTGGAATAAATTTTAAAAAGATGCCGATGTATACCCACAAGGATATGGTAGAAGCTATGCTGTACTTGGCCCAGGTTATTTCTCCTTGGAGATACATATTCACAGCATACATAATTATTATGGCAAGACCAAAAATTAATGTTATGCTCTTTAAAACTTTCTTTTTTACTTTCTTGAACTCTTCGGGATATATGTTTTCCGGGGTGGGAAATGGATGAACTTTAAGATCTTCCCGTTCATCTACATCAGGTATAGGATATTCGCAAAGAGGACAATTGAGCCCGCCTTTTTTAACTTTAACTCCACACTTGGGGCAATAAGCAGCCATATAAATCACTCCACATTCGTTTCTATTTCTACCGGGATTCCGAACTCCACGATATTTCTAAAAAATTCTCGCTCTACTTCTTTTTCATGTGTAAGCTTTCCAAAACTCATATAAAGCTTGTCCTTATATCCTACTGCGGCAGCCTTTATGATATTCCCGCTGCTTGGGGGAG
>CAZOTE010000231.1:0-1241 GCA_964582705.1 uncultured Eubacteriaceae bacterium
ATCAGGAGAAGCTCAGCTCTGTCGTTTTGCTTTAAAGCCTTGTAAATATGGAAAAAACCAAAAGGAAACAGACGACCATGGCACTTTTGCATGGCTTTGGCAAGAGAGGGCAAAGCCAGCCCGAAGGCGGCTAAATTGTCATCTCCGTCGACGACCAACTTGACGAAATCAGTTTTGAAAAAAACAAAATATTGCTTTGTATAATATTCGATCTGTTTGTCCGAAAGCTCTGTAACTGCGTATAAATCGGAATATGAAGAGTTGATCAGTCGAAAAACTTTTGGAATGAACGGCTTTAAGTATCTTTTTTTATCAAAGCTCAGTACCTTGAGGTTATGCCTTGTCAACACATGGTTTGATACTTTCTCTAATATGGCTGGAGGAACCCTTGGTATATCGATTTCATATTCATACCAGTCTACGTCCTTTGTAAAGCCAAGACGTTCCATAAAAACTGGATAGTAAGGAAAGTTGTAAATCGTCGTGAATGTGGAAGTTTTGTCGAAACCACTCACGAGCATCCCTTCAGGGTCTAAATCGCAAAAGCCCAATGGACCATGGATTTGATCCATTCCCAGGCTCTTTAACCAATTTTGGGCAACCTGGAATAAGGATTCCGCAACCTTGAAATCTTCGATAAAATCGACGTAACCGAATCGGCCAGTGTTAAGTTCCCATTTTTCGATATACTTGTAGTTGACGATCGCAGCTATCCTGCCTACAGTGACGCCGTTTTCTTTTGCCAGCCAAAGCTTGGACGCGCAGTGTTCAGAAGCGGGGTTTTTATTAGGGTTGAGGGTAGCCAATTCGTCTATAGCAAGCCGGGGTACAAAGTAAGGACTACCAGAATAAAGCTTTTTGGGAAATGAGACGAAATCCCGTAGCTGTTTTTTAGTTGATACCTCAATTGTTTTTATCAAATCGGCCTCCCCAATAATTTGTTTTGTGTTGCCGGATGCTCGCAATTCCATTATAGAAAAAAAAAGCGCTTTTATCAATTCCCGTGAAAGAAAAACAAAATCATTGACTTTGTCAAATTGTTACTTTATCATATATAGAAATACTTTAAGGAGATGGTTGCAGATGAAGGCGGCAAAAGCGATAATCAGATGTCTGGAAAGAGAAAACACCGACGTTGTTTTTGGATATCCGGGCGCGGCAGTGATATCGATTTACGAATCCCTCAGGGAATCGCACATAAAGCATGAACATGACAGAAACGAGCAGTCTCTTGTGCACTA
>CAZOTE010000232.1:0-1231 GCA_964582705.1 uncultured Eubacteriaceae bacterium
CAATAATTAAATGGATCTTTTTTAATCTACTACTAACTATCATACATAAACTCCTTTCTCATTATATTTTTCAATATATAAAATTAATTTAAAATCAAATTCCTGTGTTTGGCAATAGATAAATGCAATTTTTGGCAGTCACAAATGCAATTGCCAGCACATAGATTATTTCAATAGTGAATTGGTCATTCGGTAACTCTGGCCCGTAAACATCAGCATATGAGAATGATGAACAAGCCTATCTACAATTGCTGCCGTAAGCTTCTCATCAAAGAGAAATCCTTTCCAACGGCCAAACTCAATATTAGTAGTGATAATAACACTCTTTGTTTCATAGCAGGTTGAGATAATATCAAAGAGCAAACGTGCACCTTCTTGATGGAGTGGTAGATACCCCCATTCATCAAGAATCAGTAAGTCCGCTTGATTTGTTTTCTTGTATATTTTGGCAACCTTTATCGGATCCGGGTTTTCAAGCTGATTTATCAAGTCGTGTACTCTAAAGAATACGGCCCGTTTACCTTGAGAAATTGCTTTGACCCCAAGAGCGACAGACAAGTGAGTTTTTCCGGTTCCGACTGCTCCATACAAGATAAGATTTTCTTTGCAATGCAGAAATGATAGCGCTTCAAGTTCTTCTCTTTCCATACCATCAGGAAATCTGATCTGCGAGTAGTCATAACCCTCAAGCGATTTCACTACGAGAAATCCTGCATTATTCAGATTTCGGATACGTCGTTTCTCTTCACGTTCTTCGTAGAGTGCTTTGAGTAACTTCATGAGAAATTCTTCACTGGAATCCGCATCAATAATTGGGTAAATTTCCATCAGGGCATTAATAATTAAGTTATATATTGTGCTATGTCGAATCCTAGTCCATTCAGTCAAATCTCTACTATTAATAATATCGTCCACATTCAATAATTTGTTTGATGTGTATAAAATTTTATGTCCAAATACATTTATGCAGACTATGATGTCAAAATGAAATCCGTTTAATAACAAAGTTTTGGTCAAATCCTTAATATCACTTCTTTTTTATAATCTGTCTATCAGTATTATGATTACAATTATATAATTATATTTTTATTATGTCAAATTTGTTAATACATTTTATATATTTATTCTCTATTTTCAATCAAGCTTCGCGAATTTAGTCTATTCCTAGATACCAAACATCTATCCACAGAATTAAAAGGGGACACTTACCAACTATCTATCAAAACTGAGA
>CAZOTE010000233.1:0-1230 GCA_964582705.1 uncultured Eubacteriaceae bacterium
AATAGTTGCTGCCTTTTTTCAATTTGATGCTTGACTTTTTATAGTTGGTCTTTCTAATCGGAATCAATTTACTTTGCAAATCAGCGGTACTTGCGTTAATGTTCAGGTTATCCGGGTAGAAAAAATATCCCTCCGCATAAATATTAGGGTCATAATAAGGCAAACGATTGGTCGCGGTTGCACTTTGATTCTCATTGTTTGCCCTTACCACTTTTTCACCAAAATAAACTATTCCATACCTTTTATAAGGAGCGGTTTGGAAAGGGTATAAATTATAATCCGAAAAACTAGTTTCGGTGAAATAGTTATAATAATCTTCATTTTCAAATCCGACGCCATCAGGATTTCCGTTATTAGTGATTTCACTGCGCACATCTGAATCTGTTACGTATAATACACTGGTGGGTGAATTGTTGATTTTGTTTTTCGCAACAACGTCTGAAATAAGAAGTCTTACATCAATTGTATCGTTCATGATGATCCTTCCATCAAAAATCAATATCTCTGAATCAAATCTAGTAGGTTGTGTTTGACCAGAATAGCTCAAGCTTACATTATTGCTATTTTTAAGAAACTGCATTACCGATGCTTGGAATATTGACTCGCCCCCGGAGTTGCTAGGAAATAACGTTGCAGTATTGTTTTTTCCTTCAAGATATATCCCTTGTCCTAAATATGTATGTCCTCCTCCATAGGGGTTTACGCTATGTGTCAGAGTAGCTGAATTTCCTGAATACCACTCTTCGGCTTTACCACCTGTAAGCAATGATGTGAGCATTCTCACCCGTAGCGTGACTGTATCTTGTACATTTTGACCTCCAGATACATTACCTTCGGATATGATCTTAATTTCTCGTGGACCGATTAGCTCATAAGACAAGTCAAATGTTTCATTTGTACCAATTGAAGCCGGAGAAACAGAATTTGCCCAAGTATTCAACTCGTTAACCAAGTCTGTTATGTCGTTGTCATAAGGCACTTTGTTTTCAAGCATCTCCAAGCCTACGTTGACGCCTGACCTGCCTAGGTAGTGGGCCTGTGTTCTTCGTTCTTGCCTTGCAGCAAAATTTGTCTCAGCTAAAGCAACATTTAGAAGCGCAACTATTAGAATCATAGCCACAACCATCACCATCAAAACCGTTGGTAAGGCAGCTCCTCTTTTACTGTTTAAATATTTAGGCGTTTGCAAAACGCCACAACCCGCATAAATGCAGGGTTTTTTCTTGCATA
>CAZOTE010000234.1:0-1223 GCA_964582705.1 uncultured Eubacteriaceae bacterium
TCCATAGCTAAAGCTTTTTTGAACCATACGCACAGCGTATGGTTTTCTCATACAAGAAAGGGCAGAAGCGTATACTTCTGCCCTTTTAAACGAAATTGATGCAAAAGGTCGGTACATCGAGAACAGAAAGATAAAAACCATTTATATAGGTGGGGGAACTCCTACATCTATAGAGCCTGTTTATATAGAAAAAATTATGTCAAAACTATGTGATAGCTTTAATATCGAAAAAGATACAGAAATAACTATAGAGGCAAATCCGGGGACTCTTGACAGAAAAAAGATAGCTTCTTATGTAAAAAGCGGCGTTAATAGGTTCAGCCTTGGTCTTCAAAGCACTGACGACGATGTATTAAAATCAATCGGAAGAATTCATACATACAATGATTTTGAAGAAAGCTATAATATCCTAAGGAGCTTAAACATAAAAAACATCAGCATAGATTTGATGATGGGACTGCCGGGCCAAAAGCTGGAAGGGTTTACAGAAGGACTTAAAAAGATACTTGATTTAAAGCCTGAACATCTGTCCTGTTACGGACTGGTTCTTGAAGAAGGCACGCCTTTATACAAGCAGGCGTCATCAGGTAGTTTTAAACTGGATGAAGACTTAGAGCGAGACATGTATCATATGTTAATAGAGAGCTTGGCTAAAGCGGGTTATATCCATTACGAAATATCAAACTTTGCTCTGCCCGGATTTAGCTCAAGACACAATATGGTCTACTGGAATCTAGATGATTATGTGGGATTAGGCCTTGGCGCCCACTCTTTTTCAGACAGCTGCCGTTTTTATAATATCTCGGATATGAAAGAATACATCGAAAAAGCAAATGGTTTTCAGTCGGTAATTAAAGAAACAGAAAGAATAGAGCTTAAAAATCTCAAAGAAGAATTCATGTTTTTAGGTCTAAGAAAAATCCAGGGGGTAAACTGTCAGGATTACGGGGATAGGTTTGCCTCTTCAATATGGGATGACTACGGAACTGAGATAGAAAAGCTGATAAAAGAAGAATTACTGGAAAAGACGGATGGAAAAATCAAGTTAAGCTTAAAAGGCTTGGATTTTGCGAATGGAGTATTTGGAGAATTTATCAAGTCTTAATTAGAACTTTAAGATACTCAGAACCTATTGACAAAAGGTCGATTAGATGTTATTTTAATATTAGCTTAGCACTCATAGTCAAAGAGTGCTAACAATGGAGATGATAACATGGATGATA
>CAZOTE010000235.1:0-1209 GCA_964582705.1 uncultured Eubacteriaceae bacterium
AAAGATTCATTTGAAGAAATCTGATATAGTGTAAATCACCACAATCCCACTATAAAGGAAGTCGACAAATGAATCTAACTAATCATACTACAAAATCAAAGAAAAACAAATACTTAACTGAAATAGATAGATATAAAATTGAAGTATTAAAAAAACAAGGGATATCAAATGTTGATATTGCAAAAGCACTAGATAAGTCTGATCGTACCATAAGACGAGAAATAGCAAGAGGCACTATTAAAATACTTAATAGTGACCTAAGCGAGAGAACTGAGTACTGCGCAGATGTTGCCCAAGCGAAGTACAGAGAAAATGCGGTAAACAAGGGACCTGGCTTAAAAATTGGTGCTGATCATGAATTAGCTGAATATATAGAAAATAAGATAATCAACGAGGATTATTCTCCAGATGCAGTTATTGGTGAAATCAAAGAACAAGGTATTCAGTTCAAAACGACAATCTGTACGAAAACTGTGTATAACTATATTGATAAAGATATATTCCTTAATCTAAATAATAAGCATTTGTTAATAAAAAGAAATAAGCCAAAGAGAAAATATAAGCAAATAAGAAAGGTATCTATTACCAATACAGCAAGTAGGCGTATTGATGAACGACCTGAGGAGGTCAATAACAGAGAAAGTATTGGTCACTGGGAAATGGATTGTGTAGTGAGTGGAAGAGGTTCTAAAGCAGTATTGTTAGTTTTAACAGAAAGAAAATCAAGAAAAAATCTAATATACAAAATGAAAGATAAAACTCAGAAAAGTGTAGGTAAGGTTCTAGATAAATTAGAACGAAAGCACCAAAACAAGTTTAAAAAAATATTTAAGAGCATAACAATGGACAATGGTTGTGAGTTTGTGAACCAAAATCTAATTGAAAAGTCAGTATTAACAAAGAAAAATCGAACAACTGCATATTACGCTCACCCTTATAGTTCGTGGGAAAGAGGAAGTAATGAGAATGCAAATAAGATAATCAGAAGATTCATTCCTAAAGGATCAGATATCAGCTTGTTCACAGAGAAAGAGATAAGACGAATAGAACATTGGATAAACAATTATCCACGTAAGATACTTAAATATAGGAGTGCTATAAAAGTATATGATATAGAAATGGCATCTTAGGAAGTACAACTAAACATGTTAAATATTTACACTATAGAATCTTTTAAAAATTATCGGACATTTAATGTTGCAATTATTC
>CAZOTE010000236.1:0-1208 GCA_964582705.1 uncultured Eubacteriaceae bacterium
CACTTATGTATTCTCAAATGTTTAATCTCCTCTGTGATAAGGCTGATGATGTATATGTTGGAAGGTTACCAATTCATGTTAGATGTCTTTTAGACGAGTTTGCAAATATAGGCTTGATTCCTAAATTTGAAAAACTTATAGCTACAATACGTTCAAGGGAAATAAGTGCTTGTATTGTATTACAGGCCCAATCTCAACTTAAGGCAATTTATAAGGATAATGCAGATACCATAATAGGAAACTGTGATACAACCTTATTCTTAGGTGGGAAAGAAAATGGTACTTTAAAAGAAATTTCAGAAACATTAGGCAAGGAAACTATTGACTTATTTAATACATCCGAAACAAGAAGTAATCAAAAGTCCTTTGGACTTAACTATCAAAAAACTGGTAAGGAACTGATGACTAAGGATGAGCTTTTTGTAATGGATGGAAGTAAGTGCATTATGCAACTTAGGGGTGTAAGACCTTTTCTTTCAGAGAAGTTTGATATTACAAAACATAAAAACTACAAACTCTTAGAAGACTATGATGATAGGAACTTCTTTGATGTTGAAGAATATATGAAAAGGCAAGGCAAAGCAAGGCTCAATAAGGAGTCTATAATAACAAGATTGTAGGTGAGAATATGGAAGTTAAGGTTAGAAGTCCTTCAATAGAAGCAGGCAATTAAGTTAATAGATTTGATTTATAGCGATTGGATAAGAAACAAGTCCAGTCGCTTTTTTATTTTAGAAAAGAAAAGAGGAGGTAAGGATTATAATATGGCAAATTTAAGAGAAAGAGATATGAAAAATGTAACAGCTAATGTAGTAGGAGAGGTAAAGACAACTTCTTTTGACTGGGATGGCGAAACCATAAGTGTAACAAACCTTTCCCTTGTGGGAAAGAAAAATGGTAAAAGGCACTATACAAATTGTTCAGCCTATGGTGAGTGGTCAGAAGTAGCAAAAGAATTAAAAGCAGGGGATCTTGTCCATGTCTTTGGATACATCAAGGAAAGAAGAAACAATGACAAGCTATATAAAAACTTTATCGTAAAGCATATGAATAAAATTGAAAAAGAAAATAAGGAGGAAAAATAACATGGCATTTTTTACAGAAGGAATAGCAGTATTAAAGACATTGGTTTCAGCAATTGGTGCAGGTTTAGGGGCTTGGGGAGTAATTAACCTCATGGAGGGATATGGAAATGATAACCCAGGAGC
>CAZOTE010000237.1:0-1201 GCA_964582705.1 uncultured Eubacteriaceae bacterium
AAGGAGAGGTCCTACTCACCATTCTCTCATCCCTTGCCCAGGATGAAAGCAGATCTATCAGCGAGAACTCCACGTGGGGGATTAGAAGGCGCTTTGAGAACGGACAATTCAAGATGAGTACAAAACGCTTCTTAGGCTACGACACCGATGAGAATGGCAAGCTAGTCATCAATCGAGAACAAGCCAAAATTGTAGAGAGGATTTACGATGAATACCTTTCTGGGAAGACTGTAGACCACATCAAGAGGATACTTGAAAAAGAAGAAGTGAAGAACTGGAATGGTACAACCAAGTGGCATGCCAAAACGATTCAGAGTATGCTTCAGAATGAAAAGTACAAAGGCGATGCCATACTGCAAAAGAGCTACACCGTTGATTTTCTGACAAAAAAGAGAGTGAAGAATGAAGGCCACATCCAGCAGTACCACATCGAAGAAAATCATGAAGCCATCATTGACCCCTTGATTTGGGAAGCGGTCCAGCTGGAATACGATAGAAGAAGTAACTACATCGAGGAACATGGGACCAACTCTTACTCACACAATCCAGAAAGAAACTTCTTTGCAGGAAAGGTAGTCTGCGGTACCTGCAATCAGGCTTTCACGAGAAAAGGCTGGAAGTCAAAGAACAGCTACAGAAAGGTTTGGCAATGCCAAGAACGCTATAAAGTCAAGGGGGTACAGGGCTGCCCTAACAGGCACATTGATGAAGCTATTCTGATTGATGCATTCATACTTTCTTGGAACGCACTCCTTGATAACAGAGAAGAATTGAAAAAGAAATGGGAAACTACCGCAGAGTTTGGAAACCCGCTGGAACAGTACAGAGCTGTCCAGTTTGCTGATATCACAGAAGATGCAAAACACATCAAAGAATTTGATACGGACTTCATACTAAAAACCTTGGACCACATCAAAGTCTACGAAACAGGAAGAATCATTATCCGCTTCATGGACGGAACGGAGATGGAGTGTAGTGGGGAATAATAAGGAATTAGCTGACTGACTTGGATCAATGATATGAGTCAGATTTTTTTTAGTGAAAAAACAAAAAAAAACTATTGACAGGTTTTAAAAAGTGGTGTATATAATAATTAGAGTTAGCACTCAACGACAGAGAGTGCTAATAATGAGAATAAAAATAAGTAAAGACCAGCTATAAAAAGTCAACCCCTAAATAATCAAGAAACCATAGATATTGG
>CAZOTE010000238.1:0-1195 GCA_964582705.1 uncultured Eubacteriaceae bacterium
CAGTTCTGACATAGACAAGTTCTATTCCTTTATAAAAAGGAATTTTCCGAATTTGGCTATATAGAAAAGATCGCATCGCTTCATTTGATACAATGAGTGGCAAAGAAAAGATGGCATCATAATTATAACAAAAAGAATAATTAAGTTTTTAAATCATATTGACAAGAAAAACTTTATGGTTTATGATTAATACAAATCACGAATAACACGCAATGTTGGATTGTCACTGGTTAAGCAGGCAAAACCAAATTGTTAAATGCATTTAAAGATGCATTTGACAATTTGGTTTTTTCATTTTATAAGATAAATTAAACATTATTTGATCTATATGAGGCATAGGAGAGAGTCGATGAAAATTAATAAAGTTATTAATAACAACATTGTAAGTGCCTTTGGTAGCGATGGGAAAGAAGTAATAGTTACAGGGAAAGGCATAGGATTTATAGCGAAACAAGGCAAGAGAATAAATAAAGACAAAATAGATAAAATATATAAGATGGACTCACAAAGCAGCCTAGAAAGATTTAGCGAGCTTTTGGGAAATGTTCCAATTGAACACTTTGAAGTGTCAAATGAGCTGATAGGTTATGCCAATAAAACTTTAGACAATAAACTCAACAAAAACATTTATATAACTTTGACAGATCACATTAGTTTTGCCATTGACCGTTATGAAAAAGGCTTTGAATTTTCAAACCCATTGCTGTTTTCCATAAAAACCCTTTATAAGAAGGAGTTCGACATAGGAATACATGCAATAAAAATAATTAACGAGCGATTTGGAATAAGTTTCACCGATGATGAAGCAGCAGCAATAGCAATGCACTTTGTCAATGCACAATACAACCTTCAAATGCATGAGGCGATTGATGTAACAAAACTGATTAAGGAAGCATTTAAGATAATTCAAGATAACTTAAATTTATACATAAAAAAAGACACACTTGCCTGTGAAAGATTTGTGACGCATTTAAGGTTCTTTGCTATGCGTATCATCAAAAAAGAAAAAACGCCAATAAATGATGTAGAATTTAAAAATTTAATTTGCAAAAAGTATGTAGACGAGTTTAATTGCAGTAAAAAAATAGCAGATTATATAATTAAAGAATTTGATTATCAGGTTCAAGATGAAGAATTGTTGTACCTAACAGTACACATAAGAAGACTGAGCATGGAGTCAAAATAGTGACTTAAA
>CAZOTE010000239.1:0-1194 GCA_964582705.1 uncultured Eubacteriaceae bacterium
ATTGTGTTTTGTATTGTGGAATGCGGCTTCAAAGTGTATACTTCTATATGATAATAGATTACTAAGCGGCATTAAAATGCTGGAGCGGAGGAAAAACATGAGCGAAAAAAACCCTGTTCAATCGGCAGGAAGGATATTTTCAGTACTGGAGCTTTTAGCCCAGTCAGGACCAATGGGGGTAACGGAGCTTTCGAAAAACCTGGAGCTTAACAAGAGCACAGTGCACAGGCTGTTGGCTTCTTTAATAGCGATGGATTATGTAAAAAAAGAAAATGATTCGGATAAATACAGGCTTACTTTCAAGATATTAGCCTTGGGAGAGGCACTATTAGATAAAGTGGATATAGTATCGGTAGCTAGGCCTTATCTGCAGCAGCTTGTTGAGCTTAGTGGAGAAACAGTTCACCTGGTACAGCGTGAAGGAACTGACATGGTCTATATAGACAAGGTAGAATCACAGGTAAGTTCTGTGAGGATGGTATCAAGGATAGGTGTCGGAAAACCTCTTTACTGTACTGCTGTAGGCAAGGCCATGCTCGCTGAGCTTGACGACTTGGAAGTAAAAAAAATATGGGATGACAGCAAGATCGAAAAACTGACATCCAAAACGATCGTTGATTTTGAGGAGTTCATAAAAGAGCTAAATGACATAAGACAAAAAGGCTACGCCCTGGACAACGAAGAAAATGAGATAGGAGTCAGGTGCATAGCGGCCTGCATAAAGAACTACAAGGGAAAGGCTGAAAATGCCTTTAGCATATCTGCACCGATAATCAGGATGAGCGATGAAAGGGTAGAAAGCTTATCGGCTGATGTGCTAAGTTTAAAAGAGGAGCTTTCAAAAGCTTTTGGGTACAAGGGAAATTAGAGTAAGATATTATAATATAAGAGCAGCGACCACAATAGGTCTGCTGCTCTTATATGTTTAATATATGATTTTGAAGATGAGTTGATACTGGAGAAAGCAAAACACCCCTATTGCAGAAATTATTATTATCACCATCGAAATGTCAAAAATCTGCTTTGCTTTAGGCTTGGATTTAAAACCCTTCATTTCATATCCAAGGTATATTCCATCAACGAAGAATATGCCTGTCATGGCGATATTTCACTATCAATAGGCTTTCGCAGCATAAACTGCTTGATTAGGCTGAATGATTGATCACAAAATAATGCCCGAGGAATTTACACACT
>CAZOTE010000240.1:0-1176 GCA_964582705.1 uncultured Eubacteriaceae bacterium
TGCCTCACCACTTGATTGAAATAATTCCTGGGTAGTAAAGGGGACAAAAATTGCCGTAGCCGAAGTAGTTAAACTTCTCTGTATACCTATCTGATTTAATCCAAGAGGTAAAGAGGACATGAAGCCTTGTTCTTGCTGAAAGTCCAATCTTACCAACGTACAGTTGTGTTTTTGGGCAATTCCTGATGCCTGAAAAGCGATATTTTCAAGCTGTTGTTTGCTGTCAGCTGTGTTCATCACAAGAAATGTCATAAGGAACATTCTCTCGTTTCGACTCTGCAAGTCAGCAAGGAGCTTTTTCGCCTCTCCGCCATAGGTGGCAAGGTCGGATGGAATAATATCCATGTCATAACCGGAACGGACAGCCTTTTTTTGCTCTTCAATCTTCATTTTATCAAGATCAGTTATCTTTCGCTTGATGGTCTTGATTGCCTTTGTTTGGTCAACAGACTGAATATGCATTGTAATTAAAAGGTTGCTTTCCATATCAAGAAAGTCTGCAAGTACCCTGTCATTGAGTTCAGGAGCTAATATCTGTAAGAATGAAACTGCACCGTATTTACCACCTGTTTTAAATGTCCTACCCTCGCGAAATTCAAAAGAAGATGGGGCAATAAAATCTTTGGTAGATAGTCCTGATGCCACAAGCCATTTCCAATCAAAACGAAAAGACTCATTCCCATCCATTCTAAGAATATTGTGGCAGAGCTTTAACCGTTCCTTTCCGTTAAGAGACTCCACCGATACCCCCATTCGTTTTAGTCCATTCCACAGGTCATTTTCAATTCTCTCTAGCCTTGGTTTAGCAATTTTAATACTGTCTGCCTCAATGCCAAAAGTCAAATATTTGGTTTTTGTCAAACCATTATTCCCCTTTTCAAGCTGATTGTGGAGCATATCTGCATATTCAGTACGGATGGTGTCAAAATCATCCTGTTGTGGCTTAATAGAAATACTGCTCTCATAATCCTTTGCATTGGCAGTCATGTTAAGAAAGGAAAGCTGAAACTTAATAGAACTGTCAAAGTAGTTAAGGAAATCGCACCAGCTTTCAAAGATAGCAGTTTTATCCTCATTTTGGGCGAGCTGATAGTTTATATCTTGAAAGCGTATGGTCTTTGTATAAAAGCGATCCCTGACATGGCAAATACCATCTGGGAACATACGCAAATAGGG
>CAZOTE010000241.1:0-1163 GCA_964582705.1 uncultured Eubacteriaceae bacterium
AGGGCCTTGCCTTCTGTCAATATGCCCTGTGAAGTTTGCAGTCAAAGGTTTGACTGTTTTTTAACCTGGTGGCCAGGTCAGTTCCCTTCCTCCTAGAAGATGGTAGTGAATGTGATCGACTGTTTGACCACCGTCTTCTCCACAGTTGTTTACCAATCTAAATCCTGAATCCACGATTCCAAATTTAAGCGCTAATCTGTTTGCGACCATATGTATATCTGAAATAATGCAGTTTCCCGCTGGTACTGTCAGGATTGAATCGTAGTGTTCCTTTGGAATAATCAATACATGCACAGGCGCTTGAGGATTGATGTCCTTTATTGCTATTACCTTGTCGTCCTCGTATACTATTTCGGCTGGTATTTCTTTCCTTGTAATCTTACAAAAGATACAATTTTCCACTAACTCGTCCTCCTTAAATATTTGTCAACTCTCCAGTCAAGAAACCATTTTGTGTTCCTGTTATTTTAACGTCTAAAATCTTGGATTTCAAATTGAAGTCTGATTTTACCTTGACTGTAAGGTAATTGTTTGTATGTCCTTGGTAAGATCCCGACTCGTCGGCTTCTTGCTCGAACAAAACACTCATCGTCCTCCCTATGAAGCTCCTTTCGTAATGGGTTTTCATCTCTTCGCCGGCTTTGATCAATATCCTGCTTCGTTCTTCTTTGATTCTTTCAGGAATTTGGTTCTCATACTTTGCAGCAGGAGTGCCTTCACGTTTTGAATACTTGAATACATGAAGGGCTGAAAAAGCCACTTTCTTGACATATTCAACCGTTTCTTGAAAATCTTCTTCAGTCTCACCAGGAAAGCCTACCATGACGTCTGTTGTTATGGATGCATCGGGGTAATATTTCCTGATGCTGTTTACCACATCGAAAAAATCCTCTTTTGTGTATTTGCGTTTCATGTCTTTCAATGTTTTAGCTGCTCCACTTTGCATTGAGATATGAAAGTGCGGGCATATTTTTTCAAGCTTTGAAGTCGCCTCTACAAATTCTTTTGTCAAGAGATTTGGTTCCAGGGAACTTATCCTCATCCTCTTTAATCCGCTTATGGAGTTTAATTGTGTCAACAGCTCCAAGAGACTTGTTTTCTCAAGGTCTTTCCCGTATTTAGAAATATTGATCCCCGTCAACACAAGCTCCATATTCCCGTTT
>CAZOTE010000242.1:0-1161 GCA_964582705.1 uncultured Eubacteriaceae bacterium
TGTAGCAGGAATGGAACCAGAATGGGGCTATTTTAATCTTAAGGAACTTAGGGAAGTTGGAGCAGAAAGACTTGTTCTTGAAGATTTCCCTAAAACATTTAAGGAATTAAGGGATAGTGAACTTAAAAAACAATTATCAGAAGAGGAAATTCACAGAGTATTCTTTGGAGAACTTGATGCTCCTATAAGGGATGAAGTTTCACAAGAACAAGAAGACCCTGAAATTGCTTTTATGCAAAGGGAAGATGAAATAGATGAAGAACTTATTGCAGCTAAAGTAGGTACAGAATTTATTATAATTCCAAAAAGGAATTTTAATCATATAGAACTTGATAAAGATGAAAGGCAGGTTTTAGTTGATGGTGTAGATTATCAACTTTACAAGGGTAAAACCTTTGAAGACTCAAGAGAAATAGAGCTTTTCATGGATGAAGAGGGTTATAAAACCTATAAAATAAATGCTTATCTTATAGATTTAAAAGACCAAAACTTAAATAGAGAGTCTATTACTAGGGATAGTGTTATAAAAATGTGGGACAATCCCTTTATTATTACAAGTATAAGAGATGATATGCTTCTTATAGAAATGCTTCCCTATGAGTTAAAGGATGAATATATCCTTGATACAAGACAGGTTAGGAGACTTCAATTTGAAAACATAGATGAATTTAATGAATTTCTTTATACTGCTAAGCTTTATGATTTTGATGAAGAAAAAGCTAAAGAAGTTGAACAAATGACCTTTTCTCTAGAGAGTTTTGAAGATGTAGAAGATAGTCAAGAAGAAGCTATAGAAAGTCCTAAGGCTGAAAATTTTGTAATTACTGATGAAATATTAGCTGAAAGTCTTCCACCACAAGAAAGGTTAGAAAATAATATCAATGCTATAAAAGTTCTTAGAAGGCTAGAAGAAGAGGATAGAAAAGCCAGTAAAGGGGAACAGGAAATACTTGCTAAATATGTAGGTTGGGGTGGTTTATCAGAGGTATTTGATGAATGTAAAACTGGACAATGGGAAAGAGCAAGGAACTTCCTTAAAGAAAACCTAAGTCCAAGTGAATATGAGGCTTGTGAAGAATCAACTCTTACAGCTTTCTATACTCCTAAAACTGTAATAGATGGGATCTATCAGGCACTTGAAAATATGGGATTTGAAAAGGG
>CAZOTE010000243.1:0-1151 GCA_964582705.1 uncultured Eubacteriaceae bacterium
TGGTACAACAGATTACGCAGTAGATATCTATTACGAAGCATTAAAAAACAAATCTTACACATCATTTATCGATAAAGGAACTTATATGGACATGATGTATATGGATGATGCGATTGAAGGAATCGTGAAATTAATGAACGCGGATGCTGATCGTTTAGAACACCGCAACTCATTCAATATCACTGCAATGTCCTTTGAACCAGAACAAATTGCCGCATCAATTCGCCGTCGGATTCCAGACTTTGAATTGAAGTATGACGTTGATCCAGTTCGTCAAGGAATCGCTAATTCATGGCCAAATTCGATCGATGACAGTGATGCTCGTAAAGAATGGGACTTCAGTCCAAGCTTTGATTTAGATAAAATGACTGATGAAATGTTAGAAAGATTATCAGAAAAATTTAAGGCAGAAGGCATCGAAACAAAAGTGTCTTTTGATAAAGTGAACTCGTAAAACGGCAGAGGTTTCTTAACAGAACATGAGGAGGAACTAAGAAAAAAGGAAATGTTTAAAATAACGTTTCCCTTTTTCTTTCTCCATGTTAAAATAATGTCCGGACAAATAAGAGAAGTTATTAAATAGTTGTTATATCGCATTTTTTTGTTCTCTTTCTTTCATGGAATAACTTCAGCTGTTTGTTTTAAAGATCAAGTTAAGAAGTGAGCAAAAGCCACTTCAAAAATTAGGAGGAAAAATTATGGCAGTCGACCAACAAGAACTCGTGGGTTCACAACCATCTGGTGAACTAAAGCGAACAATGACGTTCTTCCCAGCTCTTTCGACAGTAATGGGTACTGTAATTGGGGCGGGGGTATTCTTTAAAGCAGCCAGTGTTGCTGCAGTAACTGGATCAACGAGTCTGCACATGTTGTCGTGGTTCCTAGGCGGTCTGATCAGTGTCTGTGCGGGACTAACGGGTGCAGAATTAGCAGCAGCTATTCCGGAAACAGGCGGTATGCTTCGCTACATCGAACGTGCGTATGGAGAATTTTGGAGTTTCTTACTTGGATGGGCACAGGTAGTCATCTACTTCCCAGCTAATGTAGCGGCTTTAGCAATTATTTTTGCCACTCAGTTCAAAAATCTATTTGGTATGAGCGATTCAACAATAATTGCTAAAGCCGCTACATTAGCTGGGAAGTAGATGACT
>CAZOTE010000244.1:0-1147 GCA_964582705.1 uncultured Eubacteriaceae bacterium
ATCAACAGCTACATATACCCCACGATCACATCTTTCTAGCCTACCTTCATTAATCAATCTTTGAAGGTATTTTCTTGGTATCCCATATTTATCAAGATCAGCGCTTAAAATCGTACCATTTTGCTGTTTAATCAATTCTTCAATTTTTTCAAGGTACCTCATAACTATCACTTCCTGTTACAAATATACTTATATTATAATCCATATAAGTATATTTGTAAACAAGGCTTTACGCCATGGCTTATATGCTACCCCCGCAAAACAAATCCGTTAGCAACTGGAAAAAGAAACCGGTATCGCTCGGCAAACCCTGTTCACATGGAAACGTCAAACGAAAAAAAGACATTGTTATTATAGATATGAAGTCCAAACGGAAAAATGTGGAATAAATAGGGTTGGTTCTCAACTATATCCTTATTATCCCATCAAGCAACTCTAATTACAACATATTATTTACCTCACTAAACTTCTTCTTGCATCCATGCTATAAATATGTAATAATGTTTTTAGGAACATATGTTCGTTGATTTATCAAATCTTTGAAAGGAGTGTTTCCTTTGCCACGCATAGCCCGTATCAAAGACCCGGATACCGTACACCATGTTATGTGCCGTTCAATTAGTGAGCTTACCCTATTTAAAAACTACAAAGACAAGGTAAAATATCTAGAGCTTCTTGCACTGTACTGTGAGAAATTCCAGTGCAGCATACTTTCATACTGTCTTATGGATACCCATGTCCACATACAACTTGACCCCAGAGGATCTGACATGTCCAAGTTCATGCATGGCGTCAATCTTTGCTATTCTCAGTATTATAACAAAAAGTACAGAAGACACGGCCATGTTTTCCAAGGCAGGTTCTTAAGCAGGGCAGTCTTTGACAATGTGTATAACCTGGTGGTATCAGCATACATCCACAATAATCCTAAAGACATTCCTGCTTATAAGGATGCTGTACATACCTACCCTTATTCATCTTATGGAATATACCTTGGAAACTACGACTATGACTTTGGCCTGGCCGATCCAGACTTTATTCTATCTCAATTTGCCAATGACCCAAAAGAAGCCATGGTTAAATACGCCGAGTTCGTTTCTTCCTGCAACAAGATTACCCAAAAGGAAAAATACTACGAGCTGATAGA
>CAZOTE010000245.1:0-1118 GCA_964582705.1 uncultured Eubacteriaceae bacterium
GCTATCACAAGGGGCAAGGAACTTGTTGTTCTGGTGGGACATAGAACCTACTTAAAGGCTATGATAGAAAACATAAACACTGTGATGAGAAAAACCGGGCTTCGGGACAGAATCAGAGCCCATGCCATTATGGAGGACTAAGATGTTAGATATCTTAAAGGAGGCTTTGTTTCTAGAAAACGGAAGATGCCCAGTGTGTAAGCGGGTACTTTTTTTCACAGAGGACCACCTTTGCAGCAAGTGCGTGAAAGGGTTGGAGGAAGTTGCAGGAAAGGTGCAGGGCGACGACTGGGAGAACACCTCGATTGAAAAGGTGTATGCTCCTTATCTATACGAAGGAAGCATAAAGGATATAGTGCACCTGATGAAATTCGGTAACAGACCCGGGCTTTGCGCCTTCATGGGAGAATTGGTAGGGGGGCATATCTCGGGGTTGGGGCGCCCGGATTTTGAAGTGATAATGCCTGTGCCCCTCCATGAAAACAGTCTGAAGGAAAGGGGCTATAATCAAAGCGAGATGATGGCAAAAGGGATATTTCAAAAGGTTTCGCAAATTTCGTCCCGTTCCCCTGAAGTGGATCTGAAGGCACTGGCAAAGGTAAAAGATACCCTCCACCAGAGAGATTTAAAGAAAAGCGAGAGGTTGGTAAATCTCAAAGACGCTTTTGAAGTAAAAAACCCCGAAGCAATTCGGGGTCGAAGGGTTCTTTTGGTTGATGATGTTTTTACCACCGGTGCGACGGTCCGTGCCTGTTCTAAAGAGCTTTTAAAGGCAGGGGCAGTCAAGGTGTCGGTGGGGGTGTTGGCTAGGGTAGAAAAATGAGATTAATCTTCACCGATTATCTTTACCTCGGGCTCAAGGATAACGTTAAAATTGTCCTTTACGGTTTTAATGATATGATCGATCAAATCCAGGATATCTTTGGCAGTAGCGCTGTTTATGTTCACTATGAAGCCGCAGTGCTTGGTGGAAACCTGAGCTCCGCCTATGGCGAAGCCTTTGAGTCCGCTGTCTTCTATGAGCTTGCCCGCATAGTGGCCGACAGGACGCTTGAAGGCGCTTCCCGCGCTGGGCAGCTCCAGGGGCTGCTTAGATTTTCGTTTTTCATCGAAATCTT
>CAZOTE010000246.1:0-1110 GCA_964582705.1 uncultured Eubacteriaceae bacterium
CTGATAAATCCTTGAGGGTGGTTTTTTCCTTACCACCAAGGAAGATCATACTGTCGCAATTGCCGATAATGGTATCCGCATTGTCCTTATATAAAGCCTTTAACTGACTTTGTGCCTGTAATACAAGGCAGGCTGAAATTTCACGGCTACGAATTGTTGCCATAAGTTTTTCAAGTTTTGGTATCTGCCCAATATTAGCTGCTTCATCAATTAAGCATCTTACATGAATGGGAAGCCTTCCACCATATACATCATCTGCCTTATCACAAAGTAAATTAAAAAGCTGAGTATATGCCATAGATACTAAAAAATTAAAGGTATCATCTGTATCACTGATGATGATAAACAAGGCTGTTTTTCTATCCCCTAAAGTATCTAGTTCCATTTCATCATAGGCAGTAATTTCTCTTAATTCCCTAATATCAAAAGGTGCTAGTCTTGCACCACAAGAGATAAGGATAGATTTAGCAGTTTTTCCTGCCGCTAATTTGTATTTTTTATACTGCCTTACTGCAAAATGCCCAGGATCTTTTTCTTCTAAGGCATCAAACATTAAGTCTACTGGATTTTTAAAGTCCTCATCATCTTCCCTTACCTCTGATGCATTGATAAATTCAATAAGGGTGGAGAAATTTTGCTCATGCTCTGGAGCTTCAAAATAGATATAACCAATGAGAGCTGTATAGAGCAGTGTTTCTGCCTTGACCCAAAAATCGTCACCTGCCTTTCCATCTCCTTTGGTATTGGCAATGAGTGTAGTAACTAATTTTAAAATATCTTTTTCACTTTTAATATAGGCAAAGGGATTATAGTGCATAGACTTTTTAAAATTGATGGTGTTAAGAATCTTAATTTTATAACCCTTCCGGTGTAATAACTTCCCGCACTCCACTACAATACTGCCCTTTGGATCAGTAACCACATAGGAACTATGACACTGCATTAGATTTGGTTTTAGCCAGAATCTTGTTTTACCAGAGCCAGAACCACCTACAATTAGTACATTTTTATTTCTTGCGTTTTTAGGATTTTTAGGGCGGTTAGACATCATAAGCCTTTCTGTTTCAGTTAATATCACATTATTTTGGAATACGGGGTCTTGAAAAGGGC
>CAZOTE010000247.1:0-1096 GCA_964582705.1 uncultured Eubacteriaceae bacterium
TAATTACTTGCCCTTTTAGTCGGTTAACAAGGGGATAATACTCCGCCTCCGGATCACATATAATAATGTCATCGGTGGTAATAAGAAAGATATTGGTAATCTCCCTTTTTGCTGAGAATGATTTACCACTTCCCGGTGTTCCTAAGATTAAGCCATTGGGGTTTTTAAGTTTCTTACGGTCTACCATAATCAAATTATTAGATAGGGCATTTAATCCATAGTATAAAGCTTCATCACTGGATTGGAATAACTCCTGTGTAGTAAAAGGCACAAATATTGCCGTAGCAGATGTAGTTAAACTTCTTTGTATCTCCACTTGATTAAGTCCAAGGGGAAGTGAAGATAAAAATCCTTGCTCCTGCTGAAAGTCCAATCGCACCAGCAGACAGTTATGTTTTTGAGCTATACCCGCAGCACCAAATACAATATTTTCAAGTTCCTGTTTGGTATCGGCTGTATTCATAACAAGAAATGTTAAAAGAAACATTCTTTCATTACGGCTCTGTAAGTCCTGTAATAATTTCTTTGCTTCTGCTCCATAGGTAGCAAGGTCTGAAGGAATAATATCCATATCATATCCAGCCCTTACTGCCTTCTTTTGTTCCTCTATTTTCATCTTATCAAGGTCGGTTATCTTTCTTTTAATGGTCTTTATAGCCTTTGTCTGGTCCACGGATTGAATGTGCATGGTCAGTAAAAGATTGCTCTCCATATCAAGAAAATCTGCTAATATACGGTCATTTAATTCAGGTGCAAGTATCTGTAGGAAAGACATGGCACCAAACTTATTGCCTGTTTTAAAACCTCTCCCTTCTCCAAATTCAAAGGAAGATGGAGCAATAAAGTCTTTGGTAGATAAGCCTGATGGTGCAAGCCATTTCCATTCAAAATTAAAGGGTACATTACCATCCATATGCAAAATATTATGGCATAGCTTTAGTCTTTTCTTCCCTTCTATAGAATCTACTACCACCCCTAATCTTTTAAATCCATTCCATAGGTCATTTTCAATACGCTCCAGACGAGGTTTTGCTATTTTTATACTATCCGCTTCAATTCCAAAGGTTAGGTACTTGCTTTTCATTAAGCCATTATT
>CAZOTE010000248.1:0-1096 GCA_964582705.1 uncultured Eubacteriaceae bacterium
GAAAACTTTATGATACTAAGGTATCAACTTTAATTTGTAGGGCAACTAATCATTCTTATTGAGGTGATTATTGGAATGAAAGACTGTATAAAACAAAAAATGGTGTTTATTTTATTGCCTGAGAATGAGGTGCTTTAACTGAGTATTGTATATCTTTGGGTTCTGGAACACTTGATGGTTCAAGTTCAATATGGGTTCAACATTCAATATGAGAAATAATGGAATGGTTTGAGAAGGTAAGTTGTTTTATAATTGAAGACTGAGAGGAAAACTTTTTTAGAGAGTTTTGAGATAAAATCAAAGAAGCATAAAACAATTTATTTAATATATGAATATAAATGCTTAAAAACAAAGAAACTATATACATTATATGTTCTACAAGTGAAGATAAAACAAAGGAGACTTTAATGTTTAATTTTAATGATTGATACAATCTTTTAGGTTTTTGAGATAAAAATTATAAAAAAGATTATGGTTGGAACAGGGAAAAGGTTTTAGATTGGTATATTATCAATAAATCTAAAATAGATAAAGAGTGAAGAAAGAAGTTTATAAGGTTCTACAATTTATCAAAACAATAATACTTATTTGTTATAATACATTTATATTGTTATAACAAACAAATGGAGGCTAATGTAGATTTAATTTTATTGGAGATATGGAAATCTCAAAAACAAGAAATCTCAAAAAACTTTTTTTGTGTTTTTGATTGGTATAGGAAAAGAAAAAATAGTGTTTGATACAAGGAGGCATTTATTTCTTTTTTTAGGGACTTTTTGATTGCTATAAGTGCTAATAATCTAACTTGATTGAAAGATTTTATCAAAAAAGATAAGTTTGATAAAAAATCAATATACATAAAATATAGTTTCAATTTGATAGATAGTTCATTCAGGGGAAAGTTATTAGCAGAAAATTACCTATATTCCTTTGCTAATAAAGGAATAAGAAACATAAACAAAAAAAATAGAGATATGCAGCAGTCTGTTGTATATATTACATTAGATTTTTTCTTTGAGAAGATAAGAGAAATGTTTTAATTCATAAAAAAGTCAAAAATGCTTTTAGAAAAACTTACAACACAAAACATAATAAG
>CAZOTE010000249.1:0-1082 GCA_964582705.1 uncultured Eubacteriaceae bacterium
GTCTTAAAGTAATAAGGTATCAAACCCAAAGGAATATTAGCATTATCTGCAATTTTCTGTACAGTTGATTTTGTATATCCCATTTCATAAAACATCTTTTTTGCAACCCTTATGATGTTTTCTTTTGTCTCAAAGCCTTTTTTATATCTCATTTGTCTAATCCTTTCATTTCAGCCTGCACGCATTTGACTATATTTTATCATACTTCGACTTGCAATAATAGTATTTTTAGCGTCGTATATAACCCTGCTTGCGTGAAACCATGAAAAAAAGGCTGCAATCGCTTCAGTATCATACAGTGTCGATTCCCGCTTGGGAAAATGTACCCATGTCGTTGTACATTCCCTGTGCGGCTTCAACTATATTGAACGCCAGTGCCGCACCGCTGCCTTCACCAAGTCTCATGTCCATATGAAGAAAGGGTTTGAACCCAATTAATTCCAGTCCTTTCTTGGCACCCTTTTCCGCCGAGTTATGGGAACAGATTAGATAATCATAAACATCTGGATTGAGTCCGACTGCCAATGCAGCTGCTGCAGATGATATGAAGCCGTCAATCAGTACGGGCACCTTCATGCTTGCACCAGCCAACATGACTCCTGCCATCGCCCCTATTTCCAGACCGCCCACTTTTGCAAGAACATCCAGTGGGTCCTTTGGATCAGGATTGTGCAATGCTATAGCTTCTCGTATAACACTAGATTTTTTCACCAGCTTTTCTTCTGATAGATTGGCCCCGATGCCCGTGACTTCTTCTGGGGACAACGACCCTAAAACTGAAAATATCGCGGAACTGGGAGTTGTGTTTCCTATTCCCATTTCGCCTGTTGCAAGTATATTATATCCGTTTTTGATCATTTCTAGAGCAGTTTCTATGCCTATCTCGAAGCTTTTTTCAGCTTCCAATCTGGTCATGGCTTCCTGCTTAGCCATATTCCCTGTACCCAACCTTATTTTTTTATTCCTGACTTTGGGATTCGTAATCTCTGCATTCACTCCTACATCTGTAACAAAAACCTCTGCACCAGCTTTTTTTGCTATAACCCCCACCCCGCTTTTTCCTTCTGCTATAAAGTGAGTCA
>CAZOTE010000250.1:0-1065 GCA_964582705.1 uncultured Eubacteriaceae bacterium
GAAACATCAGAGTAATTACAACAGAAAGGCGGTAAAGTATGGCTAAGAGAAAAATGGTTCAAAGTAATCTTATAAAGAACTCAATTGCAGCTTACTTTGCCGCAATTGAAATTCATAACAAGCCCAATATTTTATACAGATATGAAACCGTCACTCTTTTGATAATGAACGCTTGGGAATTAGCTCTGAAAGCGTATGTGAAAAAATATATCAAAAGGCGATCGATTTTTACAAAAGACAGGCATACAATTTCAGCAGATAAAGCACTTGATTATGTTAATGAACACATCAATTCAATTAGGCCTAATAGCTTCACAGCCATAAAGAAAAATATTGAAGAAATCCAGAAGTATAGAAATAATATTGCTCATTACTATTGTGAGGATTTAGAGCCATATATTTTCATGTTGGTTGCTCGTTCTGCACTTAACTATGTTGACTTTATGAAGATACATTTTTCAAAAGATATTATGGAAGAAGAAGGATTATTTATTATGCCGCTTGGGTTTAAACTTCCATTTAAGCCAGAAGATTTTCTTTCGAACAAAGCTGCAAACTATGCCTCATCTATAGAAGCGAAAGATTTTATTAAAGATATTGTTAATGTCATTCGAAGCCTTAAAGATGAAGGTATCGAGGAATCTATAGTGTTAGGGTTTGATATATACCTTGAAAGTGTTAAGAAAGCTAAGAATAGTGATATATTGGCTGCAATAACTACAATAGATGATGCTGATGCAACTTTTGCAAAAACTATAAATGCTCGGTTCTCAAAAGACCCTAATGCCCAAATCTTCAATATGAGCGACCAGGAGTTTAGGGCAATATGGAAATATACACATGCAGATTTGTTTAATTGGTGCAAAGAAAATATAAAAGGTTTCAAGCAAGATAAGATTTTCAATAGAATTAAGAGGGAACTGAAAGATGATATTAACTGTGTTTATACAAGGCGGCTAGATAGTAAAAACACGAAATCAGCATCCCAAGATTTTTATACAGATCTTGCTTTAGAAAAAATGAAAGAGAAATACGAGAAAGCCAAAAAATCCTAAATATTCAATA
>CAZOTE010000251.1:0-1057 GCA_964582705.1 uncultured Eubacteriaceae bacterium
AAAAAAAAGACAAATAGGGTTGAGTGGTTCTCTAAAACACATACAAATATTTGGACAACAGCGGATGGCGCTACTTGATGCTATAAAGGATGCACGAAATAGCGGGATGCCTTTGACAAAGATCTGCGAGATTCTCCAAGTTGACAGGAAACGCATTCAACGTTGGAATCAGCAGGATTGCCCGTATAGAAAGAAAATGGAGCGTAAGTCAAAACCGTACAATGCCCTGTTGGAGCAAGAGGCACAGCTGGTGGAAGAAATGGTTGCCTCGAAAGAGCTTTCCGACGCCAGCTGCAGGGTTTTGAGCATAAAAGCAATCGAAGAGCATCATACCCACATTTCGCATGTCACCTTTTGGAAACATATGAAGTCCAAGAACATCAATGGCCCCAGAGGTATCTATGCCAATCGAAAAAACAAGCATTCAAAACCGGATGTTGGAGAAATAACAGGACCAAACCAGCTATGGAGCTGGGATATAACCCATATAAGAACAACAACCCGTTATGTATGTTTTTATCTGTATGTGCTACTTGACTGGTACAGCAGAAAAGTTGTTTCCTGGCATTTGAGCACCAGCTTAAACAGCCATGAAGCGCTGACCTTATGGGATATGGGATTGCTGGCAGAAAAATTGGATCCGTCCAACTATCCTAAATCACTCAGTGATCGTGGAACACAAATGCGGTCGGTTTCCACCAAACTATTCTTTAAGAGCTTGGGCATGCAACAGTTTTATGCCAGACCAAGAACGCCAAATGACAACCCACAGATTGAATCATTCTTCAGTACGCTCAAGCATGTTCCAGAATACCCTGGTCGATTTGAAAGCATTGATCAAGCCAGTGACTATTTTGAGAAGTTCTTTCACTGGTACAACTTTGAGCATTATCATACGAGCCTTGGGATGGTGACTCCCAATGATCGTCATACTGGAAATGATTTGAATATATTCAAGCAAAGAGCATTGATTCGAGAAGAAACTATGCTAAGACGTAGACTTAGCAACTGTGCAAAATAAGAAGAAATTTTGCGACATTAGTTGACTAACTGAGCG
>CAZOTE010000252.1:0-1033 GCA_964582705.1 uncultured Eubacteriaceae bacterium
TCCTCTTTACAATAAAAGGGTTAAAAAAACCACGAAATTTAAGGCTCATGACGAACAAAACCAGTGCAACATGGGTGATGTGGTGAAAATCATGGAGACTAGACCTTTAAGTAAAGATAAAAGATGGAGATTAGTTGAGATAGTAGAAAAGGCACTTTAAAAGTGTTTGAAAGGAGGCAAAACAGATGATACAACAAGAAAGCAGGCTTAAAGTTGCCGATAACACAGGTGCTAAAGAATTGTTGTGCATTAGAGTTCTCGGCGGTTCTGGAAAAAGATATGCTACTGTCGGCGACATTATCGTCTGCTCTGTAAAAGCTGCAACACCAGGTGGAGTTGTTAAAAAAGGAGACGTTGTCAAAGCTGTAGTGGTTAGAACAGTAAAGAGTATTAGAAGAGAAGACGGAAGCTATATTAAGTTTGATCAAAACGCTGCCGTAGTTATAAAAGATGACAAACAGCCAAGAGGAACACGTATTTTCGGACCTGTTGCTCGAGAGTTGAGAGAGCATAAATTTATGAAAATTCTATCCCTGGCACCGGAAGTACTTTAAGAGGAGGTGGCTTAATTGAGAAAGAAAATGCATGTTAAAAAAGACGACGTTGTTATGGTTAACTCAGGAAAATTCAAGGGTGAATCAGGAAAGATAATCGCAGTTTACCCAAAGGAAAACAGAGTGATCGTAGAGGGAATCAACATGATGACAAAGCATATGAAACCTTCCCAGAAAGTACAGCAAGGCGGTATCATTAAGCAGGAAGGCAAAATTCACGCTTCGAACGTGTTGTTATATTGTGAAAAATGCAAAAAAGGAGTAAGAACCGGAGTTAAATTCCTAGAAGACGGAAGCAAGGTTCGATACTGCAAAAAGTGCGGAGAAACATTTAACAAGTAGTAGGGAAGGAGGTTAACTAGATGCCAAGATTAAAGGACAAATATAAAAATGAGGTAATTCCGGCAATGATGGAGAAGTTCAAGTACGACAACATCATGGAAGTGCCTAAACTTGATAAAGTTGTAATCAACATGGGA
>CAZOTE010000253.1:0-1017 GCA_964582705.1 uncultured Eubacteriaceae bacterium
TAGCAACTGTGCAAAATAAGAAGAAATTTTGCGACATTAGTTGACTAACTGAGCGTATTCCTAAATGTGTTATCCTTCATTTTTGCGATGTCCAACAAAATCTTCATCTCAAAATCATTAGTGTATATTGTATCAAAGGAACTAAAGCTAACCTTCGAATCGCTATTTAAAGATTTTTCTAGAATATATCTACAAGAATCATAGTCTATGATGTTTCTGCAACCAAACTCTCCAAAGTGCAAATCCCCTATCACAGCTCCGCTTGATGATATTATTGGTGTCTTTAATCCTAACAACTCTGCGTACTCGACCGCATTGCTAAAAATTCTTCCTGTACTGATAATGACCTTTATATCATTATTCGTTGCTTTTCTTATTGCTTCTTTATTTATTTCACTAATATTTCTTTTATCATCCAAAAGAGTCCCATCCAAATCAATACAAATCATCTTATATCCTATAATAATCACTCCCGTCAATTTGGGCTTTGCCCAATTGAAATAGAGCAAAGCCCAATTTTTATCTCTTTTTATTATTCTAGATTTTCGCCATTTGATTGTATAACTTTTTTGTACCAGTAAAAGCTATTTTTCTTTAATCGGTCTAATGTGCCTTTTCCTTCATTGTCTTTGTCAACATAAATGAAGCCATATCTTTTTTTCATTTCACCGGTCGAACAGCTTACAATGTCAATGCAGCCCCAAGGAGTATATCCCATTAGCTCTACACCATCCTTAACTGCTTCTTTCATCGCCTCTATGTGTTTTCGCAGATACTCTATTCTGTAGGTATCATTTATGGTTCCATCCTCTTGCACCTTATCTTCAGCACCCAATCCATTCTCTACTACAAATAAGGGCTTTTGATATCTATCATATAAATTATTAAGATAAATTCTTAGACCAGTAGGATCTATCTGCCAACCCCATTCGCTAGATTCTAAATATGGATTAGCCTCTCCCATGGAAAGATTTCCTCTGAGTTTATCATCTTTTTTTTCTGCAGTAGTTACAAGTG
>CAZOTE010000254.1:0-1012 GCA_964582705.1 uncultured Eubacteriaceae bacterium
CACGTTTGATATTCCTGTGCTAAATCCCCTCTCGCCGTAAAAATGAAATATCCATGGCATTATAGCGTCTTTTATGAAAACCGGAAAGGCTCTTAAAAATACATTCCTCTCGTTCTTTACATTTCTACTTATCATTTGGTTGATATAACGTTTGTCCACTTGAATCTCCATGAAATTCTTGACGTACTTAATTATTTCTTCAAAGCTATAATGTCCAAGCCTGGGATCCACAACAGGAGTTACCGATACAAAAAAATTCCTCATGGTATTTGATGGATACATCTTCCTTAAATTAACAGGGACGTTAAGTACTATCGGTCGTTTCTTATAGCCGTTTTTTTCTATCAACTCCAGTATAGTCTTGAAATATACGGCGCATATGAATTCGGTAATCGTAGTGTTATAGCTCTTTGCGGTTTCTTTCAAGGCATCCATATCGATAGCACCAGTAACCACTGAGTATATGCCTTTGGGAAGCAGCTTGTATGGAAAATGAAAGGCCTTTTTTATACGCTTCTGAGCCGGATACTTCTTAATATAGTATTTGGAGAACCCGTCTTCCAGCTCTTCTTCCGCAGCCTGTCCATCAACAGGGGCAATATCTCCTTCAATCCTAATACTTTCGCCCACGAGCCTAAAATATTCGTATAATAGCGATTTCAAAAACACGAAAGCTCCTGTGCCATCAGTTATGGCATGTGTAAATTCAACACTTATTCTATTTTGAAAGTACAGGACCCTAAACGGGAAGTTAGACTTTTTCTTAATATTGTAGTTCATGCATGGATAGTGTCTCTCTTTTAACGGTACCGGTACATTATCGCTTTCTTCAACATAATACCAAAATACACCTTTTTTAATATGAGTATTAAAGTACGGGAACCTCTTGATCAGGTTTTTCAGCGAGGCTTCCAGTATCGTTTCGTCAATTTTGTCATATAAGGTTGCGGATACTCTAAACAATGTGGTATCCATGGGGTTTATTATCGACACATACAGTCTTCCTGCATTA